>JBJOPW010000005.1:0-67529 GCA_046050355.1 Candidatus Parcubacteria bacterium | reverse complement strand
ACACGGCAGTTAAGGCTCCCATCGCCGAAGGTACTCCGCAAGGGGCAGAATAGGTAGGCGCCAACATTAAGTTTTCAATCAACTCCGATCTCAATAAAAATACCCCCTATCCAGGGGGTATTTTTATTGAGCTTTCCCTAGTGGTTGTGCTCACCTCGCTCCGCCAGGCGTTTTATACCCCCTTCAACTAATGCTTTCACAATAACTTCAACGCAAGGTCGAGCGAAAAGCAAATCGGAGTCAGAGTCATATCGAGTTATGATGAGAGCGAGATGTAGTTTTGTAGCCGACATTGGGAATGAAGTGGGGAATGATTCGTTGAGGGGGGTATAGTTTGCTACAATAGAGACATGATACAACTCGAAGGGGTGCGCATGTGGGCGTTTTGGCGACGGGTACAGTATGGGACTGGATATTTTTTGATGCTCACCGGTATTATCTTCGGGGTCTACTTTTTTTATTTTTATCAGGCACCAACTTGTTCTGATGGAGAGATGAATGGACAAGAATTGGCCATTGATTGTGGGGGCATTTGCACGCGCATCTGCGCCTTTACCGTGCGACCACCAACAGTACTATGGGCCAAGAGCTTTCCCGCTAACGTAGGTCAGTTTAATGCCGTTGGTTATGTCGAGAACAATAATGATCTAGCTGGCACTCCTGAGCTTAAATACACGTTTACTCTCAAGGACAAAGACGGCATCATTACCACGAAGTCCGGTACGACCATTTTGCCACCAGACAGCACCTACCCAGTTTTTGAAGGGCGGATTGATACCGGTGGACGGATACCAACCGAGACGATGCTCACCATTGAGCCGGCTGATCTCTGGCTACCGTATGCCTATGGCCGGTCCCAGTTCCGCACGAGTGATTTGGCGCTCACCGGTGCGGATGCTCGTCCGCGATTGGGTGCGCGTATAGAGAATAATGAGCTTACTGCCGCTGAAAACATTGAGGTAGTAGCAACGATTTTTGATGCGCGGGGCAACCCACTGACCGCCTCTCAGACCTTTATCCCGAGTCTCGAGGGACGAAGTAGTAAAGACGTGACTTTTACCTGGCCCCGTCCAATCGCGAAGACGCTCCGGAGTTGTGAGGTGCCTACTGATGTGGTGGTCGCTATCGACCTCTCCGGTAGTATGAATAATGACAGTACAAATCCGCCAGAACCGATTAGTTCAGTGCTCAAAGCTGCTGAGTCATTTGTAGGACAGTTACGCAGTCAAGACCAGGTGAGTGTGGTGACATTTGCGACTGATGCCCGTGTTGATTTGCCGCTCACTATTGATACCGCTGTCGCTAAAGGTGAGATCAACAGTCTCGAGATTAATCCTAAAGAAGAGCAGGGAAGCACCAACACGGGTGACGGGCTGATAAAAGCTCAAGCGGAACTGAATTCATTACGACATAATCCCGATGCTCGCAGCGTGGTGGTACTCCTCACTGACGGCCTTGCTACCGCACCGGACGAAGAACCCGAAGCCTTTGCACTAGAGGCAGCTGGTAAGCTTCGTACTGATGATGTAACAGTCTTTACTATTGGTCTTGGCTCCTCGGTTAATATGGACTTTTTGCGCCAACTAGCGACTGTCCCTGAACAAGCGTATGCGGCACCTAATACCGGAACGTTATCGAGTATCTATAGCTCGATCACTGAGGCAATTTGTGAAGATGGGGCGGCTCGTATCGATGTTATTCCCAAAACCAAAAACAACTTCGCCCCACTGGAATCAGCTCTGTAGTCGCCAATTTCTTTGTTGTCTTCAACAAAGAAAAGCTCAACGTACAACCAGTACGCCTCACATTTCTTTGTCTTGACGCCTCGAAATTGCCAGACTACAAAACTGATTCACTTCCAGGAATCTTTGACTTGCCACTACGACCGTAGCTGGTAGACTGATACCATTATGCATGGGTTGCGGGTCTTTTTTCGGTCGTTTGACACGCTTTTGTTTGGAGCGATGCTGTTTTTGACCGCCCTCGGTCTCGTCACCATGTACTCCTACCAAGGGGAGAATCTCTATTTTAATCGGCAAATCTTATGGATTGCCGTCGCCTGCGGCGCCTTTCTTGTAGCGCTTATACCCGATTACCGCTTTTTACGCACCGGTAATACCACCTTTTTTCTGTATCTCACTATTGTGGCACTACTCGTCCTCGTCCTCTTTATTGGTGAGATCACATTAGGGGCACAGAGTCGTTTTAATCTCGGCTTCTTTTCGCTACAACCAGCTGACCCAGCTAAGCTCGTGCTCATTATTGTACTGGCCAAATATTTTGCGAAGCGCCATGAACATATCAGTGATGTTCGCCATATTATTATCTCTGCCATTTATGCTTTTGTGATTTTTGGTCTGGTATTCATTCAGCCTGACTTTGGGTCTGCCATCATTCTCTTTTTTATCTGGGCCGGTATGATTTTGGTGGCTGGGATTAAGTTTCGTCATCTCCTCGTGGTAGGTACCTTAGGTGCACTCGCGTTTCTCGTCATGTGGCAGTTCGTATTTATGGACTACCAAAAGGCGCGTATTATGACATTCCTTAATCCGCTCGCTGATATCCAGGGCGCTGGCTACAATGCGTACCAGTCCACCGTTGCAGTTGGCTCGGGACAATTATTAGGCAAGGGCATTGGTTACGGCACGCAATCAAAGCTCCAGTTCTTGCCTGAGTACGAGACTGATTTTATCTTCGCTGCCTTCGCTGAGGAGTGGGGACTCTTAGGGGTGCTCATGCTGTTTGGATCATTCGGAGTAGTGATTTGGCGGTTGATGGTGCATGCGGTCTCGGGGGCGACGAACTTTGAGACGTTGTTTGCTACCGGGGTGGCAGTGTTGTTTACCGCTCACTTCTTCGTCCATATTGGTATGAATATTGGACTTTTGCCAGTGACGGGTACCACCGTACCGTTTTTGTCATACGGTGGTTCTCATCTCCTTACTGAATTTGTGGCTGTGGCGATGGTGATGGCGATGCGCCGTAATGCCTCCAATAAAAACGCTTCAACAATAAGCCCTGAAGCTGCTTTTTTGGTCCACGACCGTTCGTAATTTAAGGGGTTGGTATTTCGTTAAGTATTGGCGGTGGGGGTGTCTCCACTACCTGCATCACGTTATAGGCAGTTATAAGACCAGCAAGAAAAATAAGAAGTAGTAAGACGGCGTTAGCTTGGCGCTCATTTTTGACAACTCCCCAAGCGACCAGTCTGCGCGTAAAACCAGAGGAAGTCCCTTGAACATTTCTCCGAGCGGTTGATTCATCGTGAAATTTAATCTGACCCATACGTATTATTACTGTATTGTACTGAGAAACATCCGTTGAGGTTGGTATTTTTATCCACATTCGTAATGGCTCTGTTGTGGAGGACGGGGTTTGTTTTGTATACTTATGCGTATGACCGACCGATCAAGTCGTAACCGAGGGTTCACGCTCATTGAGCTCATGGTTGTTATTACTATTGTTGGACTTCTCGCTTCATCTCTATTGGCCTCGATGCAAAATTCGCGTGTAGCAGCTCAAGATGCACAGCGTATTCAGGAGGCCAGACAATTGGTGACTACTTTAGAGTACTATCGCAATCAGAATGGTCGCTATCCGTGTTCAGGTACGGCCGTTGCGTGTCCAGCAGGGGCTGCTGGCGGTGCTACGGAAGCAGTGCTTAAGAATATGTCGGGTACGTACACCGCGCACGAGTCCGCCTTACATACAGCCCTCAACTTTCGACCAGGGGTTGATCGAACTAATGCAACCGCAATTCGGTATCGGCTCCGTAGTAATAGCGGCAATAGTAATAATAATACTGACCTGACTTCGTACACGATTGTGGTATTTTTGGAAAGACAAAATACGTACTGTGAAATTAATGTGGGAGCCGGGCATGTGGCCTATAGTTATAATGCCTGTCCGGTGTCCGGAGTCTAGTGCTGGAGATAGAGTCGTGTCGTGGCCGCAGTCATATTGGCAACAGTTCGTTCTGCCAGTGCGGTATAACTGGCTGCACGTAAAGCTTGGGCTAGTGTCTGATCGCTCAGTAACGTTGCTACGGCTTGTGCCAGTGCGCGGGCATCATCAACGGGTACCAACAAGCCAGTTTTATGGGGTGTAATAATGTCTGTAATACCGCCCACATTGGTGGCTACTATTGGTATGCCAGCTAATCCAGCTTCATGAAGCACATAACCATATGATTCAGATTTGGAGGCGAGCACAAACATATCAAATGCTTTGAGGAAGCGGGCCGCCTCATGGAGACTGCCGAGTATAAATATATGTTCAGACATGCCATGAGCAGTAACCCACGCTGAGAGTGATTCACGCAATTGACCGTCACCAAAACAGAGGAGTCGAATATGTGGATTGATGGCAGTAAGACTACGAATTGCCTCAAATAAACCCTGGTGTCGTTTGATTGGGTGAAGCTCTGCTACACACACTATCCACGGGTCATGGCGATACGGCGATAGGACTGGGAAGAGTTCGACAATTTTGTCCCGCGCTTCAGTGTGTGTAAACATGGCGCCGATTGATCGGCCGGGATTGATAACCGACATTTTCGACTGTATCCCAAACCAGCCCATTTCTGCCTTCATTCCGGAAGAGACAGCGATAGTGTGGTGTGCGAGGAATACGGTAAGGTAATGTATTACCTTAATGATCAGTCGTTGCCAATATGGTCGATCTTCATTGAAAGCCCAGCCATGTGCGGTAAAAATAATTCGCGGTACACGAGCGAGGCGACCGATAAGAGCCCCCATCGCGCCAGCTTTTGAGCTATTGAGATGAAGTATATCGGGTTGTTCGGTACGGTAGATATGATATAGCTCGCGTGCCAACGCCAGTTCTTTTTTGGCGTTCACATCTCGTTCTAGACTCGTGATTGTAATCGTGCGAATACCGGCGTGATGGAGCATATCGACAAGTGTGCCAGTACCACCTAGCGCTACTACCGGCTCAAACTGTCTACGATCAAGGCTCGTCGCAAGGTCGTAGACGTAACGTTGCGCCCCGCCCCAGTTACTTTTAGTGATGAGAAAAAGTACTTTTTTAGGTGGTTTATTTTCCATACGATAGAGAGTTTAGTTGTGGGGCGGCTTTCCCCGTCTTACTTTTACAAACGATGTTCGTATCTGGATGCTGGCATACAGATATCGAACGAGTGCAGTAAAAGCAAACTTGTTTACAGACGCTGTTCACTCGCTCGCTATTTTGTTTCAAGTATTTACAAGATAGCTGGGCAAGTCTTGCGAAATGGGTCCTTACAGGACCAGTACAGGTTGTCGCTACTTTTTTCAAAAGTAGCTGGCAACCTCGTAAAGAATAATACCCATTATTCTTTACCCCACCCCATTTCTCACCCCAGTAGCTCCTCGTGATCAAAAATAAAACCTTCTTTGGTGGTAGATGTGTCATACAATCAGATAGGTCGTAAAGTATAATTATAGGTTCAAAAATATGGCTATTTTGATCATGTTGCACTCAATACAACTAAGCATACCGTACTTTAGTTATAATAGCGATCACAAAGCCTTGCCAGGGTTTTTAGCTCTGGTACGATAAGAACATTATTTATGGGAGAACGAACCCGAGAATTAACCATACTCGTTATCGGCGATAGTATCGCTTTTTTGAGTGCACTTTGGTTGACGTTGTTGGTGCGTTATATGGCTTGGCCAAGTAGTGATTTATTGGCAAGTCATTTTGGACCATTTTTACTGTTGTCTGGTTTATGGCTATTTATTTTTTATATCGGTGGTTTGTATGATAAACACACGACAATACTAAAAACTTTTTTGTTTAGTCGGATTCTTAACACTCAAGTCGTCAATATTGTTGTAGCCTTTTTTGTCTTTTTGATTGTTCCCTTCGGGATTACACCAAAAACCAACCTCATTATTTATCTCTTTGTATCGGTGGCATTAATTACGTACTGGCGTATGTACCTGTACCCACGCTTTGCGCCAGTGGTACACAAACGGGCGATTCTCCTCGCAGATGGGGAAGAGGCGATTGAATTGGTTGATGAAATCAATAACAACGATCGTTACTCATATTCATTTGTCCGGATTATTGACAGTAAGGTAGCAACCACTACTACCGATTTTAAAGAGAAATTGTTAACCCTTATCGAGAAAGAACGGATTGATATTATCGTGGCTGACGCCCACAATCCGTACCTCGAGCAAGTGATGCCAGCGCTCTTTGATAAAGCGTTTATTGATTTTCATTTTACTTTTCTTGATTTTTATAAAGTGTACGAAGATACGTTTGATCGGGTGCCACTTTCCGCTTTGCGGTACGATTGGTTTTTAGCGCATGTCTCACAATCACGGAGTCTCGTCTACGACGTCTCAAAACGACTCATTGACATCATAACGAGTATCGGACTGGGTATTGGCTTCCTCTTGCTATTACCATTCATTTACCTAGCCATGCGGCTAGAGGGGCCGGGACCAATCTTTATCACTCAAGATCGCATCGGCCAATTCAATCGGTCGGTGAAGGTGTATAAAATTCGGACCATGACTAAAAATCTCGCTGCGAGTAGTACTTGGACCGGTGAAGATGCGAAGCAAAATAACGTCGTCACCAAAGTGGGTGCTATCTTACGCAAACTCAGTATCGACGAGATTCCCCAGATCTGGTCAATCCTCAAAGGCGATATGTCTCTCATTGGGCCACGGAATGATATTGCAGGATTAGGTGAACGATTAGCCAATGAAATCCCGTACTATAAGATCCGCTACTTTGTAAAGCCGGGAGTGACTGGTTGGGCGCAGACAAACCAACGGTATATTCCGGGTAATATTAGCCCACAATCAATTGAAGAATCGAGAATTCGCTTTTCTTACGATTTGTACTATGTCAAAAATCGGTCGTTTTGGCTTGATATGGCGATTTTCCTGCGCACTATTAAGACGGTACTGTCACGGTTTGGGGTATCGATTCATTTTCCTTATTAAGCAACATGAGAGAGCGTTTGGCGGTGATTGGTTCGGGCGTATCGGGGTTAACAGCAGCCTATCTTCTTAAAGATACATATGATGTTATTGTCTATGAAAAAGCCGATCAGATAGGTGGCCATACCGCAACCGTATCAATATCTTATCGAGAAAAGAAGTATGCTATAGATACGGCATTTATTGTTTTTAACGAGGTAACGTACCCTAATTTTATTACGTTACTAGAAAAACTTGGCATTAATAAAGTCAAGACTGATATGGGCTTTAGTGTTCGTAATGACGAAATGAATATCGCCTATAATATATCAACTTTACAGGGATTCTTCGTGTCTTTCCGTCAGGTTTTTTCTTACAAACGATGGAAGCTTATGTATGAGATTCTTCGTTTTAACTACAAAGTGAAACGGTATGCGCTGATAGCCGACGATAGAGAGACGCTCGGCGATTTTGTACGACGCTTCAATTTTTCCAATTTTTTTGTAGAAGTCTATTTAATACCGCTCGCAGCTATAATTTGGTCACAACCAAAAGACTCCGTGCTTGATATACCATTGCATTTCTTCATTGGCTTTTTTAAGAATCATGGATTATTGAGTAAGTCAGATATCTTACAGTGGTATGTGGTAGCACCATTTTCATCAGCGTATCTCAAACCATTGACTGAGACATTTACTGATAGGGTTAGGACTGGTGCTGAGATTAAACGTGTTGTGGCTCAGGGAAATAATGTATTAATACAGGTTAATGGTAAGGAAGAGGTTTTTGATAAAGTTTTATTTGCTATTCCAGTGCCAGAGATTCTTAAAATCGCTGATCTCCCTGAAGCGGTGTTTGATTATATGAAACCAGTACAATTTACTGACCATGTAATCCAATTACATGTTGATGAAAATATTCTTCCTAAAGAAACATACGTGACCGAAGCGTGGAATATTTACCAAAAAAGCACCGATAGCGAACCTGTTTTTTCGTATCATATGAATAAACTTCAACATATTACCGCCCCGGTAAATTTTTTAGTTACTCTCGATGGTCAGTCATATATTGATTCTACGAAGGTATTATTTGAGACTCAGTATCTGCACCCACAGTACGACAAACATATGCTGACGCTCCAGTCAGTCTGGAAGCAGATTAATGGAGTGCAGAATTTTTACTATTGTGGCGCCTATTGGCGTCATGGATTCCATGAAGATGGAGTGTGGAGCGGTATTCGGGCTGCTTTGTCACTAGGCGCAGATAAAGGGATATTTAATAAATCATTCACAGACTGATGTAACTATTCAGTTCTTCCGGTAGTTTGCTATACTGTAGCTCATACGTATGCAAACCATTTTTATTGTTGGCGGTGCCGGATATGTCGGCGAGATGCTCTGTGATCAGATGAGTAAGCGCGACGATGTCGCGGCGATTGTCACTTTGGACAAAGAACCACAGTCAGAGTTTTCAAAATCAATTCCCAAAGTCACCTATATTCAACACAACATGGCCGATGATGGTTGGCAAGAACAAGTGGCGGCCATGAAGCCAACTACGGTTATACATACTGCTTGGCAGATTCGCGCCATGTATGGCCAGGCCAAAGAAGAATGGCGTTGGAACGTCGAAGGATCAGACAAAATCTTTCAATTTGCGATGAATACTGATTCGGTGGAAAAACTCATCTATTTTTCAACCGCTTCTTCGTACAGTGCTCGATCGAACAACACCACCGAGCATCGCTTCACTGAGCTCGAAGGCTTCCGTGATGACGACTACATCTATGCCAAAGAAAAGAAGGTTACCGAAGAACGCCTTAAGACCTTATTTGATGAACGTAAAGCAGGAGGGAAGCCAGTGCCGCAAGTATTTGTGGTCAGGCCGGCGGCCATAACCGGACCGCGCGGTCGCTACATGCGTAATCGCTTCGGTCTCCAGTCTGCGCTTCAGGGCAACCTTAAGGGTGGTTTTGCGTACCGGCTTGTAACCTCGCTCACCGCTTTTGTACCAGCGACGAAGCTCTGGGTCCGTCAATTTATTCACGAAGACGATGTGAATGATATCGTCACCAAGTTCACCTTTGAGCCGTTTAGTCAGGATTATGTGGTGTTCAACATTACGCCAGAAAGTGAACCCGTGTTTGCTCGAGATATGGCCGCAGCGGTAGGGAAGCGTATCTTACCTATCCACCCATGGATGGCGCGCATTGCTTTCTTCTTTTTCTGGCATACGACGCGTGGTAAGGTCCCAACTTGTCCTGGTTCATGGCGTTTCTACTCGTATCCAGTTGTCATGAGTGGGGCGAAACTGGCAACTGTGTATGAATGTAAGTACACGAGCAAAGATGCCTTTCAGTACACTGACGGTCGTTACGAGTCGTATGTGCCAGAGACGTTGCGACGTTCTAAACCCCAATAAAAAATCAAAACCGACCAGCTGGTCGGTTTTGATTTTGTGGTATACTCACCGGCATATGTATGTAGACGGCCGGGCACTCGCAACCTCGATTGTAGCTGACATCAAACGACACACAGCAACCATGTCAGAAATGCCACTTTTGACCGTTTTTACCTGTGCCCCCAATTTTGAAACTAAGAAGTTTCTTGATCTCAAGGTGAAGCGAGCGAAAGAAGCCGGTGTCTCAATCCGCGTAATTGAGCTGTCACGTGAGGTAACGCTCGATCAGGTGGCAGCGGCTATCAACCAATATGCGAACGAGAGTGACGGGATTATTATTCAGTTCCCGTTCCCTCATCTCGCCACTGCCGACTTAATCCCATTGATTCCAGCTGATTTGGATGTTGATGTGACGCATTACGACGGTCATGTTGATGGCATGTTGCCACCGGTAGTTGGAGCTATTGCCGAAATCAGTCGTGTTCATGATATTGATTGGAAAGGAAAATCAGTTGTCATCATTGGCAAAGGACGTCTGGTGGGAGCGCCGGTAGCGATGTATGCAGAAGCACTCGGTGCTACGGTTACAGTTGTGACTAAGGAGTCGAATAATCTTGATGCTACTAAAGACGCCGATATTATCGTACTGGGCGCTGGCTCGCCCGGGCTGTTGACACCAGCGATGGTGAAAACGGGAGTGGTAGTATTTGATGGGGGGACTTCAGAAGAAGGGGGCATGCTCGTTGGGGATGCTGATCAGGGTGTCGCCGATAAAGCTGCTATTTTTACTCCGGTCCCAGGTGGCATTGGACCACTTACTATTGCCATACTCCTTAAAAACGTGCTCTATTTAGCCAAACAGCATAGAAGTTAAGGTAATTTCGTGCTATAACATCTATTATTTTGTAAGGTTGATTTATGGCTTCACAGACAGAAACAAAAGAGACTTCACCCCAAGTTGAAGCCTTCATTCGGGTATTTCGAGCAGTGATTGTGCTGGTGCTTGGTGCACTCATTGGCTACTTCGTATGGCACAATGCCACCGCACCAGAGGCTAAGTTTCCATTCAAACTCGGGCTTGATCTGGCCGGAGGTAGTCATCTCGTCTACGAGGCAGACGTGAGCAAAATTGATCCCGCTGAAGTGCCAGAGCTCATGGCGGTTCTCCGCGATGTGATTGAGCGTCGTATCAACGTCTTTGGTGTATCAGAACCAATTATTCAGGTTGAAGAGAGTAGTTTTGCTGCCGAAGAAAAGAGTCATCGACTGGTGGTTGAACTCCCTGGGGTGACTGATGTCGAGGCGGCCGTAGCGGAAATCGGTCGTACACCACTCCTGGAATTTAAGCTTATGGATGCCAAAGCGGTCATTGCAGCCGAACAGGCGGAGACTTTGCGGCAGAATGCTTCTGGTACTGGTGTCATGATTGATAATGTAAAACTCAATGGTGAATCGGTTGATGCGATGAATCCGTACACGGATACAGGCTTGACTGGACGCTACCTTGCGAGTGCCGCTCTTGAATTTGCTGGTGGTCAGTCGGGCCAGCTCGCGAATGAACCGCTTGTCGCTATTACTTTTACTGATGAGGGAGGCAAGCTCTTTGAAGAAATCACCCGCGATAATGTTGGTGAACAATTGGCGATTTTCCTCGATGGGGAAATTATTTCCGCTCCGCGTATTAATGAAGCCATCTCTGGTGGACGAGCAACAATCTCTGGTGGATTTACTCCAGATGAAGCTCGGGAATTGGCTCAGAATCTTAATTTTGGTGCTTTACCTGTCCCGATTAATCTTGAGAGCACACAGACTATCGACGCTACTCTTGGCGCTGGGGTCATTAATCAGAGTATTACCGCTGGTCTCGCCGGCTTTGCTATCATTGCTCTCTTCTTGGTGGCCTGGTATCGCGTGCCAGGGTTAATTGCAGCGGTCGCCCTTCTCCTCTATATCCTTATGAACCTCGCTATCTTCCAGCTCATCCCCGTCACCCTCACGGCGGCTGGTCTCGCCGGCTTTGTACTTTCACTTGGTATGGCGGTGGATGCGAACGTGCTCGTGTTTGAACGTATGAAAGAAGAATTCCGCAGCGGTAAGGGTAGTCGCGAAGCGGCGACTGAAGGCTTCACTCGGGCGTGGGGAGCGATTCGTGATGGTAACGTCACTGGGCTCATTTCAGCCGTGATTCTGTTTTGGTTTGGTACAGCGATGATCAAAGGTTTTGCCTTGGTACTTGGTATCGGTATCATCATCTCAGTGATGTCTGCGATTGTCCTTACGCGTACCTTTCTCATCGCACTCCCTGATGTGAAGCGAGCAGACAAAGGTATCTGGCCATTATTACTCGGTACTGGTTTAATCAAAAAATAATATGCCAATCATTCGAAATCGAAAGTTGTTCCTCGCTATTGGGGCGCTCATTGTGCTGACCGCGGGTCTCATCGTTGCTACTTTTGGACTCAAACCGAGTATCGACTTTACCGGCGGTACCTTGACTGAAGTTCGCTACGGTACCATGCCGGAGAAGAGCGCGGTTGAAGGGGTGCTTGGTGAAACTGGACTACCAAATAGTGCTATCCGTGAATCAGCAGGGGAGTTTGGTAGTAGCTACATTGTGACTACTCGGACACTTTCGGTAGCGGAGCAAAAAGACCTAAGCGAAAAGCTAACAAAGATTGGTAGCGATGCTTCAGTCATCCGTACCACCTCAGTTGGTCCAGTGATCGGTGAAGAAATGAAGAGTAAGGCGTATTGGGCGATTGGTGCGGTCCTTATAGTGACTATTGTGTATGTGGCCTTTGCGTTTGTGGGAATTGGGATGCCGGTTAGTTCTTGGATTTACGGGACGATGACAGTTTTGGTACTTTTTCACGACATCCTCGTCCCAATTGCGGTGATGTCTCTTCTTGGGCACTTTATGGGGCTCGAGGTCGATGTACTGTTTGTGACCGCACTCCTCACGATTCTAGGGTACTCGGTGAATGATACGATTGTGATCTTTGACCGCGTCCGAGAAAAACTGGTCGGTAACCGTACCGAGTATCGTAAGAAGATTGTCGAGCCGGGCGGGATTGAACATGATGAGGTGACCTACACCCTCAATCGACCGTTTGCCGACTTGGTGGGTGAAGCGGTGTCTGAGACCATGCCTCGTTCTATCAATACGTCACTGACGGTACTCTTTGCATTGCTTGCACTCTACTTCTTTGGGAGTGTGGTGACGCAGACCTTTGCCCTCGTCCTTATTGCGGGTGTGTTTGCCGGTGCCTACTCGTCAATCTTTATTGCGAGTCCACTCTTGGTCGCCTACGCTGATTGGCAGGCGAAGCGGGAAGTAGTTAATCCAAAATAGTTTATGATTATTGGTATCACGGGTACTGATGGGTCAGGAAAGGGTTCGGTAGTAACCTGTCTGGTTGAAAAACACGGCTTCACACATTATTCAGTCAGGGATTCAATAGTTAGAGAAATAGAACGACTTGGGCTACCAGTCGATCGTAATCAAATGCGTTTAACTGGCAATGCGCTCCGAGCGCAATATGGAAATGAAGCTATGGTTCGGATTGCCTACGAACGTGCCTGTGATGAAAACAAAAACAAAATTGTCATTGAATCGGTTCGTGTACCAGCAGAAGCAGACTATTTGCGAAGTGTTGGGGGTATACTCCTGGCAGTCGATGCTGATGTACTTGTGCGATATGAGCGAGTACAAGCCCGTCGTTCGGTCAGTGATTATGTCACCTTTGAGCAGTTTAAAGTGCAAGAAGCGGCTGAAATGGAGAATACAGATCCTGGCGCACAACAAAAAGCCAAAGTCATGGCAACGGCCGATTACACCATCATGAACGATGGTACAATAGAGGAATTAGAGGCAGCGGTGGACGTATTTATACAAAAATATATTTAGTGATATGCACTGGTTTTTAGATCCAATTACAAAGCACTATGCTGATTTTGAAGGACGAGTGGGACGGCAGGAGTACTGGATGTTTGTGCTTATTTCAGTCTTGATTCAAATAGCGCTTGATATCGTGCGTCTTGATATGATTTCGATGCTCGTGTCCCTTGGTCTCTTGTTGCCGAGTCTTGGCTTGGGCGCTCGTCGACTGCATGATACGGGGAAGAGTGGTTGGTGGTTGCTCCTCGGCTTTATTCCAATCGTTGGGTGGATTATCTTGATTGTCTGGCTCGCGACAAAGACTGATCCTGTCGTCAATCAGTATGGTGTTCCTGCTGTACCAAAGGTGGTTGGTGTAGCTCCAACAGCTCCAGCTGCTACTGCACCAGCAGCGGCTGCTGCGGCACCAGTTGCGACTGATACCGCGCCTGCTGCAGAGAAGACTCCTGACGCTGCATCAACTGACGGAAGTTCAGCAGACGGTAGTAGTAACTAATACGAAGATACAAAAGACCGGCGCCTTTGGCGCCGGTCTTTTGTTTTACAATCTCTAATTGTGAATCCGGGTGCCGATGAATGGTCGGCCGGCGAGATAATCACTGAGACAGTCGAGCGAAAGGCCATTGAGCTGCGCGACCTCAATCCCATCACGTTCGGCGACTTTGGCAGCGACTGGGTCAAACGGGGTCGATAAGCCTGGTGCCCATTCTTCAGGAATAATCTGGCGGAATTCGGCCCAGGTGATGTCCTCGATCTTCTTGGCGTCTGGGTTTGTGTGTGGGTTGTCGGTGTAGACGTAGTCAGTATTTGAAAGGTTGATGACGGTCTTGGCGCCAATCTTCTCGGCGATCTGCACCGCCCGGAGGTCGGTCGAGCAGCCCGGGCGGTAGCCAGCGGCAATAATCACCCGGTACTGCTCGGGCACATCAAGGACTTCGTCTGGGTTCTTAATCATGATGTGGTAGGCAATATCACGGAAGATAGTACGCAGGAGGTGACCATTGAGGTGAGTCGAGTGAATACCGAGCCAATCAAGGTCGTCGCGAGTGAGGTCGGTCACTTCAGCTGCCGCCTCTTGGTAGCGCCGAGCCGTCTTGCCACCGCCAGCAATGATAATAAAACGACGACCACTCTGGGCCGCTTCATTAGTAATAAGGGATTTGAGTTCAGTGAGGAACTTGGTGTCGATGGTCTCTGGAACAATTAATGATCCGCCCACAGACATAACTACAGTTTCGGTTGTGATCATAACTCTCCTATTGTACGGGACTGATGGGGCTTGTAAACCCAGCCACTGTTTGTGGGAACAGGTCTACCCAAATAAATTCAATATCATAGGCACAGTAGTCATTCTTAATGACTATACCGGGCCGGATAAACCAAAAAGACTCATACTTAAGAGACGGTTTGGTTATAGTCGCTGGTTGTCTGGTGTGCTTGACCACCATTAATTATTCTTGGCCGTATCTGGCGTGACGAGAATACCCCAGTCGCTAGTTGTGTGCGGATTGCGGAAGCGTCGACAAATTGGGAAGAGACAAAAGGCAAATAGCGTAATGAGTACTGACCGCCAAAACTGGAAGCCAATCCACCACTCTGGGGTCATGGTGTGACGGACGATCTCATTTGAGATACCAGCGACCAAAAAAATCGTAATCCAACACCACGTAAGGAGGCGCCAACCAGCGGGCAGCAGATCAAAGGTGTGCCCAAAGAGGCGGTGAAGAAGTGGTCGTGACCAGCCTAAACTCCGGTAGAAGAGCCACGCTCCAAAAAAGAAGTAAATTGTATCGGATAGAATAATGATGTCTGGATTGTCGGTCAGGTACGTCAAGATACCGGCAACAATCACAAAAAAGCCAAAAATGAGGGATAAGGCAGGTAACCGGCGGTGGTAAAAAATCATTATGGCGGTTACGAGGATGGTAGCGCAGACGTACAAGAGAGTGGAGGTGATGAAATCATAAGCATAGCTAGCAAGATAAAAAACAACCATCGGTAAGCACTCGAGCAAAAAGAGGAGGGAGGTTTGTACCATACGGTATCTATCGTACCACATGCCAAATCAGGTCAAACAGTACTAGGTCATACCAAGGCTCTCGCAGTCGATTGGGGTGTATAAGCATTGTATCATGTGGTATTGACATTTATAATATTTTATGTAAAATACAAGACAGTTCCCGACCCGCACTGACGCTGGTCGGCGAGCCTGGGGGCATAAACCGAGCCCCACCGGGGCTCAAACATGGAGAAGTACAATGATGAAAGTTTTCAAGTGGGTTTTGGGCCTGATGCTGGTCGCAGGTCTCAGCGCCTGCGGACCACAGGCACATACGATCGATTTCGAGGACCCGAACAGCGGCCAGACTGTCGACAGGGCTACGATTGTCACTGATGCGTCAAATCCGATGGCGCCTTCGTCGACGATGGTCTTCAACTACAACCCGCAGACCGGAGAAGTGGAGATCGTGGCCTATGCGGCAGGGGCAACGCCGGTCGAGCAACTGGTGCCGCTCGGTGAAGCGGGTGTGACCGCCAGCGGCATGATCAGCGCGGCCAAGGCGACGAAGCCTGCCGTCACCAATATCAACAACACCAATGTGGCCGAGGGCGGTCAGGGAGGTGTGGCGATTGCCGAAGGTGGCGACGCCACCGCGATCAACTGGAACGAGATCGAGCAGTCGGTGGACGTCAACCAGTGGACGCAGATCAAGAACTGCCAGGCCGGCGTGCGGCATGGTGGCAAGAAGGTCTGGTTCCCGGGCTGCGGCGGTTACTGATCTATTCAGCGGCGCGAATAATTCGCACTCCGGATAATAATGAGATTCCCCCGAAACACCACTCGGGGGGATTTTTTGTCTGGAGATACGCTAGTCCTTGTGGCTAGTTAGGGTATTGCCCATGAAACGCTTGCATTTATTTTCAATATCTGTATAATGCTCGCACTGTTCGTTGGAAGTAATTCTAAGCCTTCTTTGAAGGCTAGCGCTTTCAAAGGGGACACTGTTTGTTGACAACCTCACGAAGAAGCATCTGAACCTCTGGTTCGGGGATTTGTTTGTGAGCATCAGTCTGAAATACGGTTGGTCAATATCACTTACTACTGTCCCAAACAGTAGTAGGTACGTATATTATTTTTCATGTTTTTTAAAATGTGAACAATGGTATGCATCAGCCCCGTTAGAAGGGCATACGCATCATTGCGTGGTTATCTGGTAACTTAGTTACTTTCGACATTATCTTCTAACGGGGTCAGCACAATAAGGCAATCGAATATCGAATATTCTTTTGTCTTATCCTTAGGTAAATAGTCGGTTGAATCGTCGCGACATAAGTACACGCGACACTATATTCTCCGGCGCAGATACATAGATGTTTACATCTAGTACCTGTCTTTAATTAGAGTTTGATCCTAGCTCAGGATGAATGCTGGCGGCGTGGATGAGGCATGCAAGTCGAATGAATTTAGATTCATGGCAGACGAGGTAGGAACACGTAGGTACGTACCCAAGAGTCAGGGATAACCGGCCGAAAGGTCGAATAATACTTGATGGTCCCTTCGGGGTAAAGATTTATCGCTCTTGGAACGGCCTGCGGGCTATCAGCTTGTTGGTAAGGTAACGGCTTACCAAGGCTACGACGGCTAGGGGAGGTGAGAGCCTGACCCCCACCGATGGAACTGCGACACGGTCCATACTCCTACGGGAGGCTGCAGTCGAGAATCTTCCGCAATGGACGAAAGTCTGACGGAGCGACGCCGCGTGGTGGATGAAGTCCCTCGGGACGTAAACACCTTTTATGAGGGAGGAAGTTTATTGACGTTACCTCATGAATAAGGGGCTCCCAACTCTGTGCCAGCAGGAGCGGTAATACAGAGGCCCCAAGCATTATCCGGATTTACTGGGCGTAAAGGGTGCGTAGGCGGTTATATTAGTCGGGTGTTAAATCCCGGGGCTCAACCCCGGAATCGCATCCGAAACGGTATAACTAGAATAAGTCAGAGGCAAGCAGAACTCTCGGTGTAGGGGTGAAATCCGTTGATATCGAGGGGAATACCAAATGCGAAGGCAGCTTGCTGGGACTCTATTGACGCTGAGGCACGAAAGCGTGGGTAGCGAAGCGGATTAGATACCCGCGTAGTCCACGCCCTAAACGCTGTCTGTTGGCTATAGGGAGTATCGACCCTCTCTGTGGCGAAGTTAACACGTTAAACAGACCGCCTGGGTAGTACGAGCGCAAGCTTAAAACTCAAAGGAATAGACGGGGGCTCGCACAAGCGGTGGATCATGTGGCTTAATTCGTAGCTAAGCGAAAAACCTTACCAAGGCTAGAAACTATACTGCACGCCCGGGGAAACTCGGGAAGCCTTCGAGGGTGTATAGCAGGTGATGCATGGCCGTCGTCAGTTCGTGGCTTGAGCTGTTCCCTTAAGTGGGGAAACGAACGCAACCCTCGTTGCCTGTTACAAGTGTCAGGCGAGACTGCTCCCTCACGGGAGAGGAAGGTGAGGATGACGCCAGGTCAGCATGTCCCTTGATGCCTTGGGCTGCACACGTGATACAATGGGTGGTACAATGGGACGCAATACCGTAAGGTGGAGCAAATCCCCAAAACCATCCTCAATTCGGATTGAGGTCTGCAACTCGACCTCATGAAGTCGGAATCGCTAGTAATCGTGAATCAGCATCGTCACGGTGAATACGTTCCCGAGCCTTGTACTCACCGCCCGTCAACTCAAGGGAGTCGGGAGTGCCCGAAGTGCCAGTTTATCTGGTCCTACGGTAAGCTCGATGACAGGGAGTAAGTCGTAACAAGGCACGGCTAGCGGAAGCTGGTCGTGGATTAATTCCAATTGGACACGTCGTTGCATCTTGGTAACAAGATTGCACATAACGGCTAATTGGTCGATATTAGGTAGCTCAATTGACTACCTAATGAGTAGACGATACAGAACACTCTGAAGTGGTATCAGACAACTAGGGAAAGACCTAGGCCAAAGGATAAGACAAAAGAGCAGACGAAGCGATTGCTTTTTGTATACATATAAATATGTGCTGTGATGATACAAAACCACCAAAGGACAAGATCATTTGGTGGTTTTGTTGTGTCTGGCTGATTATGTATCAATGAGCGGTGGAAGACCACCGGAAGAACCTGAGTTATTGGTATTGTTTGGGTTTGGCTGTGGGCGTGGAGAAGTACAGGGGGCTAGGCTCTTATAATCGTCGCTCAGATAGTCCGGTACGACATCATTACTACAATTATCGAGGCCGAGACCGTTTGTGAAAATATTGATGATACCCCAAAACGAAAGTACAAAAATAAAAGCACCAAGACTATAGAGGGCAAGGTTTTTGGCATTCTCGCGACCTTCGTCCGTGGCGCCATTAATGACAAAGAAGCGAATCGCATTCCAGATAAAAACGAGAAATGCTATACCAAGGAGGAATGGTATGAGGTATGAGTTAAAAAAGCCAAGCAAGGCCGGCAAGACATCCTGTAGACCGCTTGGGCTCGACGCCATACTGATGCCGATAACAATCACCAAAACCGTGAGTAATGCAAGTCCCATTGACATGCGCATACTATAGCGCATTTTCGGGCTTTTTTCACGTGCGAATTGGGGAATCATTGACTTTTAGCCATTTTTGTGTATAATTTTACCAGGTGTGACATGGTGTCGCACAACACTGACTCACCAAAGAGTGAGCAGTATTGAGGAGACAGAGTATGGAAAAGTTTGATAATGGCCCGTACAGGTTGAACATCCCTCGGTCGCAGCGTGGACGCATCCGCTCGGCACTGGCCTGGAGCGCTCTGTGCGCCGTTCTGCCGTTTGGCGGGTTCTATTTCTTGGTGATGCAGCCTTACGCGGTCATGCATCGTGGGGAGTGCCTCTACGAAATCCAGCCGACCGGCTTGAACGGGGAGGAGGTACTGCCCTGCGGTTCCCTCCCGACGCGCTTTGCGATCAGCGAGGAGGTCTACCTTGCCGAAAGGTAGACCAGAGCGTGGGAGTTTGGTGGAGGGGAGGGAGCGGTTGAACCGCGAACCTCTCCACTGGCGGGTGATTGATCTCGCCCGCCACTATCCCTGGCACACTTGGGCTTTTGGGCTTTTGTGCTCATGTGTCTAGTATGGGGTACATACACATTGATGTAAGGAGGCGGAATCTGCCGCTTCCCGCTGCCTGGATATCTGGTCCCGGCAGCTTTTTTGTTACTAAATCACCTACTATTGCCAGCTTTTTAGTGCGATATATCGCATTAAAAAGCTGGCGTTCAAGCGAATTTTCTATGGTGTACTTTGTTTTATTACATCTTTATTGTACAATCTCGGACATTGCCTAGGTGGTGTAATTGGTAGGTGAGACAGTATGGGATATTGTCGAACGGCGCTTCAGGTGCGTATACCGCAAGGTGTGGAGGCTGCCATAATCTGGGAGATTATGGCAGGAGGTTAATCGGTATTTTATAAATTGAAGATATAGTGCTGGAGTGGTGTAATTGGTAGCCACGTGCGCTTCAGGTGCGTATGCCGCAAGGTGTGGAGGTTCAAGTCCTCTCTCCAGCACTATGTATTCAATAAAATACCAGTAACCTGTACTGAACATGTAATGTTCAAGTCCTCTCCTGGGCACAAATTGAGCAAAGCGAAAGTTGGGACGAGGAAGAAAGCAAACTGCTTTGCTTTCGTGAGGACTTGAAAGCCGGAATATGTCGCTCTGCGACTATGAGGCGGAGTCGAGAAAATTTTCTACCAGAAAATTATTCGTGACCAAGTCCTCTCCTGGGCACAAATTGAGCAAAGCGAAAGTTGGGACGAGGAAGAAAGCAAACTGCTTTGCTTTCGTGAGGACTTGAAAGCCGGAATATGTCGCTCTGCGACTATGAGGCGGGGTCGAGAAAATTTTCTACCAGAAAATTATTCGTGACCAAGTCCGCGCCTCAGCACCCTTACATTTTTTATTATTATCTGCTATAGTACCGCACACAAACAGAGGGAATTAGAAGCCCCTGTATGTGCGAGCTAAAAATTGCGGATAGCAATTTTTCCGGTCGCGAAGCGAATCATCGATATTTATGAGATGATAGGGTTGGCTAAAATGTTCTTTTTGTTTCTTTTGTCCGCGCTTAGCTCAGTTGGCTAGAGCATTCGACTGATACTCGAAAGGTCCTAGGTTCGAATCCTAGAGCGCGGACAAAAAACGCAAAAGAACATTTTCAAGAGCATTCGACTGACTCCTTACAGGAGCTGTCTACTCGTCTGTCTCTTTTTTCGCTCGGCTCAAAAGATACTAGACGAGTCTTGCGCCAGTTTCCCAAACTGGCTCACTCGAAAGGCTAAAACAGTTTGGGAAACTGTTTTAGGACCATTTGAGAATTTTCTGGAGAGTGCGAACAGAAAAGTCCAAATGGTGTACTGCTCCTGTAAGGAGATAGGTTCGCCGACTTACAGTCGCAGTACACCTTGTCACCGTTTCAGTTCAAGTATTCCTGAAACGGTAGTCAAGGTTTTGAAACAGTTTCCCAAACTGTTTTAACCTAGAGCGCGGACAGGGGCTTTTACAGTGCCTATTATTAAAACAACAGTCGAAAGACAGTGTGCATGCCGTACGCGTAAATAGTTTGGTTGACTAGGTTACCAAGAAATAGCGGCAGTGCCATTTTTTTCCACGAGATGCCAAGTACTGCCAGTGGCAATATGAGCGCTTCATTTGGTAGTGGCACAAAAGCGGCAAACAAAAAAATTATTGGGAGTAGCCACTGGCGATGGTGTTTGTGTATGTCTCTCAGGCGGTGAATTATTTTTGGATATTTTGTCGTAAGGGTATCACGACTAATGCGACCAAATAAGTACCCGAGAAAGTCAGCGAGTAATGTGCCAATAGTCAATGCAAAAATGATTCCTGGGAGGCTGAGGCCAGCCGCTACAAAAATAGGAGTAAAGGTTACCGCGGGGATAGGGAGAATAATATTGAGACCAGCGATGGTGGCGATGACAACCACGCCTGCGTACCCGAGCGAGGCGATCTGTGCTTGGAGATCAGGGTGACGGAGTAAATATTCGGCAAAAAAAAGCGCACCGATGCCGACACTCATAAGCACGGTGAGTAGTGCGACGAGGGAGAAGACTTGTCTCTGTCGTTTGGCCATTATTGGTAGTGTACCATGTGCTACCGTGAGAAGTCGGTAATAGTAGCAGGATCTTGATTAGCTCTTGCTTCAAGGTGATTTTGGGTAGTAGCCAGATTACTCGTCGTAGTCGTGAGTTCAAGGGTGAGCGTATACACAAAAAAAGCGAACGCTCCTACGAGTGTCCAAGCAATATATGGGAAGACGCGGTATTGTTCGAGTGAACGTTTTGCCATACTCCTAGTGTATCATAGTTACTTTTTTGTCTATTTGGAAGTTCTTACATGCAGGTTGATGTCACGCAGGAGGGAGAGATGCTGATTTGTATCGCACATCGTCAAGTGAGTCTCGCTGAGTATCTCATCGTGGCGGCGATATGGGAAGTAGATAAGGACTTGTCTTGTGCGCTCGAACAGTTGAGTGCAGCAATTAAAGGACGGAGTGCGGTTGTTCTCCACGATTGTGGAGCTACTACCGTGCAATCGACCATGCGCATGCTATTGGAGCAAATGCTCGACCGCGTCTCGTTTGTGTCAAGACATGAGATCGCTCTGGCGCATTTGGGAGTTACTCCGTGATAAGCGCTACTGAAGGGGTTGAGCACATGCTCGACACCCTTCATTTTTTTGAGTACTCTAGTGGATATTCGTATGAAAAGTTTCAGTGATTACTTCAAGGGTAAACGGGTGACCGTGATGCGTATCGGTTTGCTCGGGCGAGGGATTGGGGACACGGCGTACCTGGCGGAAGCTGGGGCTGAGGTGCTCGTCGTGGACGCAGCCACTCAGGAGGTAATGCAGCCAGCGGTTGATCAGCTGAGCCGGTATCCAAATATTTCCTGGAAATTTGGCCCGTATGATTTTGCTGATTTTAAAGATGCGGACTTCGTGCTCGTTGGTGCCGGGGCACCACTTGATGAACCGGTACTGCTTGAGTGCCAGAAAGCGGGCGTACGTTTGGTACAAAGTGCGGCGTTGTTCGCCGAACTCTCCGGCGTGCCGGTGATTGGCGTCACCGGTACGCGGGGGAAGAGTACGGTCACGATGATGATTCACCACGTACTCACGTATGTCACGGGCGAAAAGATTTTGCTTGGTGGCAACATCCGGGGTGTATCAAACCTACAGCTCCTCAATGAAGTCAAAGAAGATTCACTTTGTGTGATGGAGCTCGACTCTTGGCAGCTCCAGGGCTGGGGGTGGGCCGGTATCAGCCCGCAAATCGCTGTCTTCACGAGCTTTATGGAAGATCACCTCAACTACTACCTACCTAGGACATCCGATGTCCTAGGTATGAGTGAGGGGGAGAAGAGAGATCGAGCGATGGCCGCCTATTTCACCGATAAGGCGCAGATATTTTTGCACCAGGAGGAGAGTGGAACCTTTGTGACCACACCCGAGGTCTTTGAATGGGTGAAGCAGGTCTTGCCAAACGAAACGATTGGTCAGGAGCTCGTGCTCGCGGATACCTCAGTATTGCCCGAGGACATGCTCCTCTCAATGCCGGGTGAACATAATCGTCTCAATGCGGCGCTCGCGTATGAAGCCCTTAAAGCGGTAGGACTCGATGACGAAGCAATATTCGACGGCCTCGCTACCTTCCCGGGGGTTGAAGGACGCTTACAACTCGTTGCGACCAAAGACAATGTTCGTATCTACAACGATAATAATGCGACCACACCGCAGGCGACGACTGCAGCGCTTGAGGCGCTTGATCTCGGAAACCGCAATATCATCCTGATTGCTGGTGGTGCCGACAAAAATATCGACGTGACCAATCTGGCGTACGCAGTTACTCAGCACTGCAAAATTGTCTTATTGATTCCCGGCTCTGGTACCGATAACCTCCTCTCGTACCTCGATGGCGGGGAAGTTGGCGTCTCAGTACTGCCTGACCTCAAGACCGCGTTTGCTGAAGCGACCCGTCTTGCGCAAAACGGCGACATCATCCTATTTAGTCCAGCTTTCGCTTCGTTCTCACAGTATAAAAATGAATATGAACGGAATGATGAGTTTATGCAGTTGATTAAAAAATGGTATGAATGAATACTTCAAATCAACTTTGTAAGTGCTGAGCAAAAATTTCTTATCGACCGTGAGTCAGGGTATTTTTTTGCATTAGAATTTGCTAGTAATCCAGTGGGGGTTTTAACCGACTACCGGACAGAATTACAAGCTGATGGTTTTGATGAGCAAACTATTTGTCAGCAAGCAATGGCAATGATTGGGGAGCTTGAAGAGGTAATATGTAACGAAGACATCGAAGTAAATGACAAGCGTGTTGCAGCAATGATAAAAGCGGAATACGGCTCAGAATCTTGGGCTATAGAAACTTTTTTGTTATTGAAATGCGCTGGTTATACTAAAGCGGAAGCGCTCGCTTGGGTTATCATGGATGATCCTGAACTGACCAACGAAGAATTATTAAAAGAACGCACCTTACGTTTCTATATTAAGAAGGTATATGATGATATATAGCATATATGCTATAATATGACACTATGAGTAAACATATTCACTTTATCGGTATTGGCGGGATTGGCATGAGTGCCTTGGCTCGGTTTTGGCACCATGAGGGTGCGGTCGTGACCGGCAGTGATCGGGAAGCCAGTCTTATTACACATGGTCTTGAGGAGCTCGGTATTGTGATTAATTACAATCAGGAAAATACTACGATATATAGTAGTAATTTAGATTCTGAGTATCCGATTGATATTGTTGTATATACTGAAGCGATGCCGCATGACCATCCAGAGATGGTGGCAGCGCGGGCGCTTGGGGTGCCAATGATGAATTATTTCGAGGCGCTTGGTCAGGTAGCAAACGAATACTACCTCATTGCGATAGCGGGGAGTCATGGTAAGACCACCACAACGGCGATGACCATTGATATCCTCGAAGAGGCTGGACTTGATCCAACAGGGATTGTTGGTTCACTCCGGAGTAAAACGAAGAGTAACTTTAGAGCAGGGAAGAGTAAGTATGCGGTGGTCGAAGCGTGTGAGTACAAACGAGATTATCTCCACCTCGAGCCGGATGTGCTCATCATCACCAACATCGAGTATGAGCATGTTGATTACTACAAGGACCTCGCTGATGTGCAGAGTGCCTTTCGCGAGCTCGCGCTCAAGGTTCCCGAAAATGGAGCGATTGTAGCGAACGTGACTGATCCGAATATTGCGCCGGTACTCGCCGGGCTTCAGACCAACATTATCGATTACCGTCCACAGATAGACCTCGGTCTTAAACTCCGTCACCCGGGCATGCATAATCGTATGAATGCAGCCGCAGCGCGTACGGCCGCTGAGTTCGTGGGAGTAGAGACCGCGAAGGTGAACGAGGCGCTCGAGTGGTTTGCGGGAACCTGGCGCCGCTTTGAATACAAAGGGGAAGTGAATGGCGCTCCCGTGTACGATGACTACGGACACCACCCAACTGAGCTTCGGGCTACCTTTGCCGGTGTGCGTGAGCTCTACCCAGATCATCGACTTAAGGTGGTTTTTCAATCACATACGTACTCTCGCACCGCTGAATTATTTGATGATTTTGTGACCGTGCTCGCGACCGCTGATGAGGTATCACTACTACCAATTTATGCGGCCCGCGAAGAAAACACCTGGGGAGTGACGAGCGAAAAACTTGCCGCTGCAATAGTGACCAAGGGTATCCCTTGTACTGTCTATCAAACTATCCCCGCCTGTGCCCAAGCAGTCAAAGATTCTCTCTCGTACGAGAAGAAAGAAGTGGTTTTAGTCATAGGGGCCGGAGCAGTAACAGAAGTGGCAACACTCTTGACACAATAGTATTTCTCGGTATTTTTAGATGGGCGCCAGCAGGCGGTTTTTGTAAAGGGGCGGAAAATGAGCAAGGTTGATACCAATACCTCGAACGTGCTGGTGACGGTGAACTTCATCACACGGTCTGTCACTGTACACGATGAAGTAGTGAATTTGCCGATTGCTCAGTGGTCTTTGCGATCGATGTGGCATATCATAAATGAAATCAAGGCATGGTATGTAAAAAACCATGGGGGTAAACTGTTTTTTGATAACGATTTTACCAATCTCCATATTCATTTTATTGCCCGTCACAAGTTAGCTCTCATGCTGGCTTGCGATTGGTACTATGGTCAGTGGTATCGTGGCGGCACTGTGCTGGAGTTCCACGATTGTAAATACTGTTCTATAGAATACTACCCTGAGCCGCTATTTACGGCTGAAGGTACGTGGTTCTCGAGTGTGATCGTGAGACTGAGGCAAGTTCTTGCAGGCGCGTGGTATCTCCTTGACCTTTATGGGGAAGTAGCCTTGCAGAGGCAGGGAGTCGATACGGAGCGGTACAAAGACCCTTTGCAGAAATAAAAGTGGGGCAGGCTGAGAATGCCTGCCCCTTGTTGTTGCCACTTTCCTTTTTTGTGAATCGTGGTACGGTATGGCAACTACCTATGCAAAAAACTGGTACATTATCAGTGGTCGCTACCCCCATTGGGAATATGGAGGATATTACCCTGCGCGCTCTGCGGATCTTTCGTGAGGCGGACTATATCCTTTGTGAGGATACCCGGACGACGGGGAATCTCCTGAAGCATCATGGCGTCAAGGCCAAACTCAAGCGCTACGATGCGCATGCGAGTGTCGCCGCCCACGAGGCAATTGTGGCTGACCTGATAGCTGGACAGTCAATTGCCCTTGTTTCAGACGCTGGCACCCCGGGCGTCTCAGACCCGGGGGTGATCCTCGTGCGGCTGACCAGGGCCGCTGGCTGCCGCATTGATGCGATACCGGGAGCGTCGGCGATTACGGCTGCTATCTCGATTGCGGGTATCAATGGTAATCAATTTAGTTTTTTGGGTTTTGTGCCGAGTAAAAAAGGACGCGATACATTTTTTGCCGACCTCGAACTCTACGATCATCCGGTCGTGTTTCTCGAAGCGACACATCGTATCGTCAAGACACTTGAAACCCTCACGACCGCGTACCCGCACGCCACGCTCCACCTTGGGCGAGAACTGACAAAGTTCCATGAAGAAATGCTCGTTGGGACACCGGGTGAGATTTTGGCCACACTCACCAATACCCCAGTCAAGCAAAAAGGGGAGTTTGTACTTATCTTGACTCAGTCAGCCAACTAAAGTTTTCCACAGTTTAGGGTTATTTTTGTATCGTAGCTGACTCTACGGTATACTCTTCTGTAATGACTAAAGGCACACTGGTATTTCTGTTAGGGTTAGTAACGATTGTTTTGCCATCACTCGGGATACCGATGGTATGGAAACAAATTCTTTTTGCGGTGATGGGTGTGATATTTGTCGGGATTGGGTATAGTATCCGCCGATCGCAGTACCTTGCTACTCTCGAGCACGATGGCGTGGTGCGCACTGCTGAGACCTTTGTGGAGACCACTGAACCACTTTTTGATACAACGCGGTAAACTATATACATAATGCACTACTGGTATACGGCCATAGCATCTGCCTTCCTACTCGTGACGGCTGGATGGATGTTACTGTTACCAAACCTATTTGCCGTTTCGTATCAGTCGGCAGCCTCAAGTACACTGGTGGCCTCAAGTACCGCCAAAGCAGATGTTAGAGGTACGACCATTGCCGATACCCGACCCGTAGTGAAACACGTACCACTCCCCGAGTCGCTCAAGGCAATTTATATGAGTTCGTGTGTAGCGGGAACCCCCTCGTTTCGTAACGAACTCTTGGCGCTCGCAAAGCGAACTGAAGTTAATGCGATTGTTATTGATATCAAGGATTATTCAGGTACGTTATCGTTTCCACCGACGGCACCGGTTTGGAAACCGGCGTGGGAGGCCTCGCGTTGTGGGGCTCGTGATATGAAGGAGTTTATTACGACGCTCCATGATGCGAACATATACGTCATTGGGCGCGTGACGGTCTTTCAAGATCCGTTTCGGGCTGAACAATCACCACATTTGGCGGTGAAGCGGGCTGATAGGACGAGTGTGTGGCATGACCATAAAGGGTTGGCCTTTATTGATGTCGCAGCTAAAGAATATTGGGATATGGTCGTTGACCTGTCGGTTGATGCGTACAACCTGGGCTTTGATGAACTTAATTATGACTACGTGCGGTATCCGTCCGATGGCAACATGGTCGATACATATTTTGAACATACAGCGGTTAGTGACTGGCCACACGATAAACAAGCAAATCTCGAAGCCTTCTTCCGCTACCTTAATGCTGAACTTGATAAACCGGAAAAGTTTGTGGCGGTACGTCATGAACATACCGGACGAGCGACGAGTACACCGTATACCTCAGCCGATCTCTTTGGCATGACAACAACTAACTACGACGATCTTTCCATTGGTCAAGTGCAAGAGCGGGCGGCACCATACTTTGACGCCATTGCACCAATGGTGTATCCATCCCACTACCCAAAGAGTTTTTTAGGACTCGGTAATCCAAATGACTATCCCTACAAAGTGGTCTATCACGCCATGAAAAGTGGTGCCGATCGCATGCGGGCGTCTACCACACCGATGGCTGGATTTCTTCATACTCGCCTCGGCACGAGTACTCCAGCGCTGTACCAAAAGCCAGCCTACGATGGCAATCGGCTTCGTACCTGGATTCAAGACTTTGATTATGGGGGAGACTACGATGCGGCTGACGTTCGAGCCCAAATCCAAGCCAGCTATGATGCTGGGGTCGACTCGTGGATGATCTGGGCACCAAGTAATCGGTATACCGAAGCCGCCCTGCAGCCAGAATAGGGGATAGAAAACCCGCCATAGTGTAGTTCGATACGGTACAATAATGGTATGTACAACGAAGAGGAAACACCTCGCCGTTTTTATGCGATTTCATTTGCTGATGATGAGCCGACCGTTACGAAGGGCACGCTTATTCCGCGTAAAACCCTCACGTTTCATCCGTCAACGGTGGGATTGCCACCTCGACCGACTCGGCTGCTGATTGCTTCACGAACGTTTGTGCTTATCGCCACACTGGTTCTCTGTGTCTATGGGGCGGTCTTCGTTGCTCCTTTGGCGGTGGATCGTGGGCAGACACTCCTTGCCAACGCTTTTTCTAGTATCAAGATAGGAACTGCGCCCGTGGTGATTGAGCATCCGTACACTAAAGCAACAACACCACTTTCTTATGGTATTGAGGTGGCATTCTCTGAGCCGGATTTTTTTGCGGCGGCCAGGGATGCGTTTATTGAAGATGAACGAACATTTATCGAAGCTGATTTGGCAGCAATGCGCCTGCGGTATTTTGAAGCAGGAGTACTTCGTTTTGAGTTCCCGATTGTAAAAAAAGGCGAAGAAGGTACTTTCTGGGAGACTCCGGCTGGTCTCTATGAAATTGAACAAAAACAACGATCCCACTTTGCTTCATTTGGACAAGTATACTTGCCATTTAGCATGGCTTTCCAAGGCAACTTTTATATCCATGGTACTCCGTATTATGAAACGGGTGATGTTCCCACCAGTACAGCCCAAGGTGGCATAGAACTGAGTACTGCTGATGCCGAGACATTGTATACCACCGTCACACGCAATACACCGGTTTTGGTCTATGAGCGGGCAGTGGATCGAGACAGCTTCCTGTATGAGCCAAAAGTACCTGAACTAGCAACACCGCACTATCTGATCGCGGATGTTGAATCGAGTACTGTCTTGGCTGCGCGTGATCTTGATGACGCAGTACCGATCGCGTCGTTAACAAAACTGATGACAGCGGTGGTGGCGGCTGAGTATATCAACCTTGATACCCGTGTTGCTATTAGTGAACCGACGTTTGTACAGTCACTCATCCCACGTCTTGGTGAGCGCAGCTCAGTATCATTTTATTCACTCCTGGAGTTATTATTGCTTGAGTCCTCAAATGAAGCAGCGGAGGTGATTGCGGCGGAAGTGGGCAGAACACAATTTATTCACTATATGAATGACCGGGCCAAATCGCTCGGGATGACACAAACTCATTTTACGGATCCTTCCGGGCTCGATAACGGCAATGTTTCTTCGGTTGGCGATCTTCTGCGCCTGATACAATACATATACAAAAAACGGCACTTTATAATTGATATGAGTACTGGCGCCAAGCTGCCGGATATCTACATAACGGGTGAATTTAGTGGGCTTTCCAACTTTAATACCGTTGACGGTCTCGATAACTTCATGGGAGGTAAGATTGGTGAAACTACCGCCGCTGGTCAGACATCAGTCACGCTTCATCAGCTCAGCGTTAAAGGAGAAGAACGAGTTGTCGCTATTATTATTCTCGGATCAAAAAGTCGTGATGCGGATGTGACGGCACTCTTGCAGTATGCCAAGGAGCGCTTTGGAGAAGAATCAGACGCCGAGTAATTGGTGCCTAGTGGCGATTCGTGTTACGAGCGTTGGTGCGGACCAGAAATGAAGCAGCTAATATAGTATAATGATGGCATTATGACGCAGTTCGACCCAGAAAAAATTACTTTCTTTGCCAAGACCGATGCTCGTGGTCGAGAAATACCGTTTGGTATCAAGGCCAAAGACCGACAACGACACATGTATGTCATTGGTAAGACTGGTATGGGGAAGTCGACGCTCTTAGAGAATATGGCGGTGCAAGACATCCAAAACGGTGAAGGTATGGCTTTTATTGACCCACATGGATCGGCCGCTGAGACACTGCTTCAATACGTACCCGAGCATCGTGTCAATGATGTGGTTTACTTCGCGCCATTTGACCTTGATCATCCTGTCTCATTTAACGTCATGGAAGATGTCGGGCCGGACAAACGGCACTTGGTCGTCTCAGGACTCATGTCTACCTTCAAGAAGATTTGGGTTGATGCGTGGAGTGCTCGTATGGAGTATATTCTCACGAATGCTCTTCTCGCTCTCATTGAGTACCCTGACACGACACTGCTGTCGGTCAATCGCTTGTTCTCAGACAAACACTTCCGTAATCGCGTGGTTGATTATGTGAAAGATCCTGCTGTTAAAGCCTTCTGGACTGAAGAGTTTGCTGCCTATACTGACCGTTTTGCAGCGGAAGCTTTGCCCGCTATTCAAAACAAGATTGGACAGTTCACGGGGAATCCTCTCATTCGTAATATTATCGGGCAGCCGCATTCCAGTTTTGATATTCGAAAAATTATGGATGAGAAAAAAATTCTCATCATGAACCTCTCGAAAGGGTTGGTGGGAGAGAGTAATGCAAATCTCCTTGGTTCTATGTTGACAACCCGTATCTACTTGGCGGCGATGAGTCGTGCCGATTTGCCAGTAGAACAAATGAAGCAGATGCCGAACTTCTACTTTTATGTTGATGAGTTTCAGAGTTTTGCCAATGCCACCTTTGCGAATATCCTCTCTGAAGCACGCAAATATCACCTCAACCTCATTATTGCGCACCAGTATATCGAACAAATGGAAGAGGATGTACGTAACGCGGTGTTTGGTAACGTAGGGACAACGGTAGCCTTTCGCGTGGGCCCGTTTGATGCTGAAGTGCTTGAGACCATCTTCACGCCACGTTTTTTAGCGGCTGATCTTGTTAATCTTGGCTTTGCTCAAATTTATCTTACACTAATGATTGACGGTATCGGCTCGCAACCGTTTTCGGCGATTACATTACCACCAATTGCGCCACCGCGTGTGTCTTGCCGAGACATGGTGCTCGCCGCGAGTCGGGCGAACTATACCAAACCACGTGCTCAGATTGAGCAATTGGTGGTTGATCTCCATGCGCCGGTTGAGCCACCACCCAAGCCACCGAAGGCCGAAGGACAAAAAGCAGATAATAAACCAGTGGTAGTAGTGACACCAGCAGTACCAAAGAGTAATGAAATAGCTCCCCCGACCCGAACCGAGCATAAATCTGCTACCAAGACAAAGGCAGTTAACCGTTCAACACAACCAAACACCACGCCCAAACCAAAACCCCCAGCGATTCCACCAGCTCCAACTACCGATGGACTCAAAGCGGTACTGGCTCGAATTGCCGCCACCGCCAAAGTGGAAGACACAAAAAAGAGCGAAGAACCGTCTCAGGCTACAAAGCATGAATCAACCCCAGTTTCAACCGGTGATCATCGCACGGCCTTGCGGTCAGCCCTCGGTAGTGTTCTTGATACTAAAACAACCATACCAACAGAGGTTTCGGCTGTAAGTGCGCCGACACCAACAGTTCCAAAGACATCTGACGGTGCGTACGGTACTGACCTCGCTGATCCAGATATTAAAGTACTCAAAAAAATCTTAAACAATGACGCAAAAGTAAAGTCGCCTTTTTGAGGGTGAGTTGCTTCACCCTTGCCAAAGAGCGCAACCTAGGTTCTTTTGTGGGTGAAATCAATGTGTGACACTCAGCTATACACAGGTTTGCGCGATAGTGAGTTTGTGCGGATTTTTGACGCGTTACAATAGACTCATATGGGAAACAACGAACAAAATTTTGACTTCGATTTACCAACTGTCGTGAGTAACGCACCAGCGGCACCACGGGTACACATCGGTGGGAACGTCTGCGTCGCTTGCGAAGGGTAAAATGAGCCAACGAGGCCGCAGGCCGACTATGGCGAATTTTCGCGAGTGAGGGCTATCCTTAATGCCCTCATCCGCGCACGACCATTCTGTTTCTTGAATCACTTTTCCGCAGGCCGACTATGGCGAATTTTCGCGAGCAAAGCCTATTTATAATGGCTTTGTCCACGCCGACTCACTTTCTTTTTAGTTTTACTCTTACAGTTAATAAAACGGGCGGAATTCATTTAGGAATTCTACCTGTTTCGCTGTAACTATTCTGTTCAATTTCTGGTACTATAGCGCATATGTCAAAGCTCATTGTGGTTACTGGCGGGGCAGGCTTTGTTGGTTCACATCTGTGTGAACGTTTGGTACAGGAAGGTCACCAGGTAATTTCTCTCGATAACTATTTTACCGGTTCAGTGAGTAATCATGTGGCTGGTGTGACATACCGAACAGGTCACACAAAAGATATTGCGAAACATATACCAGAGGCACCCGATATGGTCTTCCATCTCGGTGAATATGCCCGGGTAGAACAGAGTTTTGCTGACGTGGCTACCGTACTTGATTTTAATCAACAAGGAACCGCAGCGGTCCTTGAGTTCGTGCGTCAAAAAAACCCAAAACTTATTTACGCTGGTTCATCAACGAAATTTGCTGATGGTGGTATGGGTCGTGACCAGAGTCCGTATGCGTGGACGAAAGCCTCAAACACTGATTTGGTCCGACGGTATGGTGAGTGGTTTGGTATTTCCTACGCCATCACTTATTTCTATAATGTGTATGGTCCTCGAGAGCGCTCGGATGCGAATTCAGGTACCGTCATTGGTATTTTTAAAGACCGGTATATTCACGGCTTGTCACTGCCAGTCAGGCGACCAGGTACCCAAAAACGCAACTTTACCCATGTTTTTGATATCATTGAAGGGTTGGTACGAGTGGGCGAGCACGGCGAGGGTGACGAGTATGGTCTCGGTCACGAACTATCCTACTCGATTGAAGCGGTGGCACAGCTGTTTGGTGCACCGATAGAATGGCTAGAAGAAAGACCGGGCAATCGCATGTATTCAGAAGCTGATACTCGACGCAGTCGTTTAGAGTTGGGATGGCAGGCTACCCATCTGCTCAGTGATTATATTAAAACTATTGTTGATCAACATGAAGCGCATACTCATCTTTAGTCTGGGGTATTATCCCAAACATATTGGCGGAGCGGAGGTCGCCATCAAAGAAATCACCGATAGACTGCCGGATGAGGAGTATGAGTTTCATGTGCTTTGTAACCGCTACGATAGTACCTTGCCAAAAACGGAGATGATTGGGAAGGTGGTGGTGCACCGTATTGGGCTCGTGAAGAAGAATCCTACTATGGGTGATTTGCGGAAGTTCCCGCTCCATCTCAATAAAATTATCTACCAGTACTCGGCTTACTACGCCGCGCAGCGGCTTCATAAGCAGTATCACTTTGATGCCATTTGGGCGATGATGGCCCATAGCTGTGGCGTGCCGGCCGGTATGTTCAAAAAACGGTTCCCTCATGTACCGTATGTACTGACGCTCCAAGAAGGCGATCCGCCAGAGTACATTGAACAAAAAATGCGGGTGTTTGGTAAGCGCTTCCCGGAAGCTTTCTCCCGAGCTGATGTCATTCAATCAATTTCCACATTTCTCCAGGCCTGGGCGACCAGGATGGGTTTTACAGGTAAGTCAGTGGTGATCCCAAATGCCGTCGATACGAAGAAGTTTATGGTACCACTCTCACCGGAGAAGCGGTCGGTGATACGTGCGGAACTTGGTCTTGTTACGGGTGACGTGGCGCTGGTGACTACCTCACGACTCGTGCACAAAAACGCCGTGGATGATGTCATTAAGGCACTACCGAGCCTGCCGAAAAACGTGAAGTTTGTGGTGTTCGGGCTTGGGCCAGACGAGGAGAAACTCAAAGCGCTTATTGCCGAATTGAAGCTTAGCGACCGGGTCTTGCTCCGCGGCCAGATTGGGCATGACGTGATGCCAAGTTACCTCAAAGCCTGCGATATCTTTATCCGTCCGTCACGGAGTGAGGGGATGGGGAACTCATTTGTGGAGGCCATGGCCGCTGAGCTACCGGTTATCGCGACGAGGGAGGGTGGGATTGCCGATTTTCTGTTTGATCGCCATCTCAATCCAGATAAAGAAACAACTGGCTTTGTGGTGCGTAAAGATAGTCCTGAGGATATTGCTACTGTTGTGCGCGAGATTATGGCGAACCCGGAGTTCGTCGCTAACGTCGTCGCGACCGCCAAAGCGATGGCAGTGCGTGATTATGACTGGAATCTAATCACGAAACGCATGCATGATGAGGTGTTTGCGCCTCTGTGGGCTGACTAGTATACTCAGATTATTATGAAGGTACTTTTGGCTGCGGGCTTATATCCTCCTGATATTGGTGGGCCGGCTCGCTATGCGGAGATGATCGCCACAAGACTACCAGCGGAAGGAATGGCGGTCACGGTGGTGCCGTACCGAGAGGTCAGGACTGTCCCAAAAGTCTTTCGGCACCTCGCTTATACCTGGCGGCTCTGGCGAGCTAGTCGGGGAGTATCTTTGGTCTATGCCCTTGATCCCGTCAGTGTCGGTGTACCAGCTGCGATAGTGTCATTTCTCCGCGGGCTACCACTGGTGGTCCGCCTCGGTGGTGACTACGCTTGGGAGCAGGGGGTACAACGCTTTGGTGTAGAAAAGACTCTTGATGCGTACACCAAAGATCCGCGTGCAGAGCGACTACCGGTGCGCTTGCTCGCTGGTATCCAACAAACGGTTGTGAAGCGAGCCGCTGCAGTTGTGGTTCCAAGTCAGTACCTCAAAGAAATTGTCGCAACCTGGGGAGTGTCCGGAGAGCGACTCCATGTCATCTATAGTGCACACACGGTAGCGCCGCTGACAGACAGTCGCAATGACCTGCGAGCTCAATTAGGTTTTGCCGATCAAACCATCGTCAGTATTAGTCGCCTAACACCATGGAAAGGTATGAGTGCGCTCCTTGACGTGATGCTTCTGCGCAAAGCACGAGGCGAAGCGACCAGACTCGTGATTGGTGGTGATGGGCCGGAGCGAGTACCGCTTGAAGCAAAAATTAAAACCCTCGGACTCGAGTCGTCGGTGACGATGGTGGGGGCATTGTCATTTCATGATGTCTTTCGCTATGTTACTGCCGCCGATGTCTTTGTGCTTAATACAGCGTACGAAGGACTCTCGCACCACCTCATTGAAGCGCTGGCGCTCGGGGCTCCGGTCGTCACGACACCGGTCGGCGGCAACCCCGAACTGATCACGGATGGCGTCGAAGGACTCCTCGTGCCGGTTGATGATACCTTGGCACTCGATCAGACCATCACTCGCATACTGACCGACCGTACACTACGGGAACAACTCGTCACGGCCGGCAAAGCCAAAGCGGCGCAGTTCGGGGCCGCGGACGCCATTCCATCCATCAAACAACTTTTAGAAGCGGTCGTTAGTACTAAGGCATAACCAGTATGTACGTTGTCTCCCTCGGTCACGATACAAAGATACTTGATACCACCTCGCGCCCGTACGCGCGGCAACTTTCGTATGCCACAATGATACAGCAGCTCACGATTCTGATACCAGTCAAAGAACCATTGGTGCCGGTACAAGTGTCTGGACTCTCGGTACTACCGATCTCTGCGACGAGCCCGCTCCTGCGATTCTGGCGTCTATTCTTGGCGACGCTCCGGCAAGTCAAGCAGAGCCAAAAAGCTGGACCGACCCTGCTCACCGTCCAGAGCCCGTTTGAGTTTGGGCTCATTGGACTCGTGGTCCGATTACTCACGGGTGTCCCACTTGAAGTCCAAGTACACGGCGATTTTTATAGTCGAGATTATTGGCGACTCGAATCCTGGGGGAATCGATTACGAGCGGGACTGGGACTGTTTGTTCTCCGTCGAGCGACGGGTGTGCGGGTGGTCTCAAAGCGTATCGCTAGTTCGCTCATTACGCGTGGTGTGTCTCGTCATCGTCTCACGGTACTGCCGATTGTGACGTCGCTTGAGGCCTTTCAAACCGCGAGCCCCCGACCACTTTGGCCTGACCAGAATAAGGTCACGATTATCGCGGTCGCTCGCTTTTCTCGCGAGAAAAATCTCCCCCTGCTTATTAATGCTTTTAAGCAAGTCCACCAACAGCAGCCGCAGAGTCAGTTGATCCTCGTCGGTGAGGGGAGTGAAGAAACCTCGCTGCGTGCACAAGTGGCAAGACTTTGGCCAAGCGCTGCTCCGGTACTATTTTATCCCTGGCAGGCCGATATTGCTTCGGTGATGAAAGCCGCTGATATCTTTGCCCTCACTTCCGACTACGAAGGGTATGCGATGGTCCTCGGCGAAGCGATGGCGGCGGGACTCGCCATTGTGACGACTGACGTAGGATGTGTCGGAGAACTCTGTCTGCCTGATAAAGAAGCGCTCGTGGTGCCGCCACGAGACGAAGCCGCCCTCGTCGCAGCGCTCACGAGGCTCGTGGCCGATGCTGACCTACGGCAGCGCCTCAGTACGGCTGGACTCACTACGGCCTCCACCCTCGCTACCAGTGACGAAGCGTACGCCAATCGTATTGTCGAGCTTTGGCGACTTATCACCACTTCAAAGTGATAGTATATAGAATATGCAATCAGTTACAAAAAATAACTATGCGTTCATTGATGCACAGAATGTACATTTGGCCATTACTGCCCAAGGATGGTCTCTTGACTGGGCGAGGTTCAGAGTGTACCTCAAAGAAAAATACAATATAGAAAAAGCCTTTTTGTTCATCGGGTATATAGAAGGTAACAATGCTGTCTATACCAGATTACAAGAAGCTGGGTTTGTTTGCATTTTTAAACCCACGCTTCAGTACAAAAATGGCACCACAAAAGGAAATTGTGATGCAGAATTAGTACTCCATACTATGCTGCAATATAACAATTTTGATCAGGCAATCATTGTTACGGGTGATGGAGACTTTTACTGCTTAGTACAACACTTGCTTTCTCAATCAAAATTGCTGGCGGTTTTGGTACCTAATCAACATCGCTACTCTGCGCTTTTAAAAAGATTTGCACAGAAACATATTATGTTTATGAATGGTTTACGAAATAAAATTGGGAGAAAATAAAAAGGACCCTGACGGGACGGAACCCGGCAGGGGACTTTTTGTTGTGATATCTATATAATAGCAAAAAGCCACTCATTGTCAACATTAATGTATGCAAAAAAGACTTCTCATTATCACGCAGGTGGTCGACACCAATCATCCGATTCTTGGTTTCTTTCATCGTTGGATAGAGGAGTTCGCCAAAAACTGCGAACAGGTACATGTCATCGCGCTGTCAGTAGGCGAGTACCAGCTGCCCGCGAATGTCACTGTGCATTCACTCGGTAAAGAAGCCGGTGAGAACCGCCTCAAATACCTCTGGCGGTTCTACCGCTCTATCTTTGCGCTTCGACACGAATACGATGGGGTGTTTGTCCATATGAACCAGCTGTACGTTGTCCTTGGGGGCCTCCTTTGGCGACTCTGGGGCAAGCGTATTGGTCTGTGGTATGCACATGGTGCGGTGCCCCTATCACTCCGGGTCGCGACACAGTTGACGCATATTGTCTTTACCTCGACGCCACAAGGCTTTCGTTTACCGTCAAAAAAAGTGGTGGTGACCGGGCAGGGAATTGATATGAGCCGCTTTGTGTATACGCCACGCACTGCATCTCCGGTCCTGCGCCTTTGTATCGTTGGTCGCATTGCACAGTCAAAACAAATTGAGACACTCATCGCCGCCTGCGCGAAGCTCGCAGAGGCACGGGTGCCATTTACATTTCGTATTGTGGGCGCAGCGACCACGCCAAGCGAAAAGCAGTACGAGGCAATGCTCCGACAACAGGTGATTGCTTCTGGTCTTTCTGGTCATATAGTCTGGTATGGACCAGCGTCACAGGCAGAATTACCAGCACTGTTGGCTAGCACCGATATATTTATTCACGATGGTGTTACTAACAGTCTTGATAAAGTATTGGTCGAAGCGGTGGCTTGTGGGGTGCCGGTGGTTTCCTCAAACCCTTCCTACCGCTACATCATGGGTACAGAGACCGATTGGCCACTCTTTTTTGCCCCTGGTGACAGTGAGGCACTGGTTGCCAATATCCTCGAGCTCACCAAACGACCATTGTTTGACAAGAATAATTTTACCCGTGTTGCTGCTGATAGGGTGCAACAGAAGCATAGCCTTTTAAATTTGATTGCAAAGATTTTGCGGAGTTATTAATGCATATTGATTTCATTGACTATACAGATGTATTCATTGTGGAATTTATGTAGGGGGGGGTAGAATAGGATTATTATAATGATGTAAAAGTTATTAGATTATCTTTACCCTATGAAGAATATATTAATAATATTTTGTTTTTTCTTTCTATTCATAAATCATGTAAGCGCAGAGACTATAACCATCTACGGTTCAACCGGCGATGGTCACCTCGGCACTCCTTGGGGTGTCAATGATTGGGTGGGGCAGCGGATGGCAACAACCGGTAGAGACGTGGATTATACCGGTTCTCAAGTCGAGGTACTCTCATTCATCGGCAGCCCATCATCCTGGACCTCAATTTATCGAGGATTTCTAGTGTTTGATACTTCCGTGATACCAGACAACGCTATAATCTTAAATGCTTCAACAAGCGTATACACTAATGTTGTCCATAACGATGACAATGATGCTAATGCATATATGGGCTTGTATCAGGGAATGCAAAACTCTGCGAGCAGTATCGATGTTGGTGACATTGATCAATGCTCAGATTCTCTAAACAGCCCAACCGCAGGTGCTGCAACCATTGATATAGACAATTTCTCGGTTAATACTTACGGCACTTTCAATTTGAATTCAACTGGAAAAAATTGGATTGACAAAACAGGGTATACAAAACTTTGCCTACGGGAAGGACATGATGTCAGTAATGATCAAATCTCTGGGGGCCAATTTACATTTTCAGGTATTAGATTCAAATCAGCTGATGCCGCTGGGACGAGTACTGATCCATACATGACAATTGAGTATTCCTTAAAACCAACCGCTTACAATCTTCAGGTTGAAAATCAAACGAATCCAACAATAAATGAAAAGACTCCCGAATTTAGTGCTTACTACGGTGACAGTCCATCTGATCAAGCTGTAAACTATCAAATTCAAGTTAGTTCATCTACCAATTTTTCGGGTGCTTTATTGTGGGATAGTGGTAAAACCACTATGGCTAGTACATCAGCTGGTACCAAATCTTCAGAAATAAGTTACTCAGGCAGTCCACTTGGCTTTGGTCATGATTACTATTGGCGTATCAAGTTTTGGGATCAGCTTGGTGTGGAAGGTGATTGGAGTACCTCAACTGCTACATTTAGAATTCAACCTAGTCAGACGGTCATTTATGGCTCGTCGGGTGACGGACACCTTGGCACTCCTTGGGGAGTAAATAATTGGGCCGGTCAGCGGATGGCAACAACCGGTAGAGACGTTGATTACACCGGTTCTCAAGTCGAGGTGCTCTCATTCATTGGCAGTCCAACTTCTTGGACTTCAATCTATCGTGGATTTCTAGTGTTTGATACGTCGACTCTTCCAGACAATGCAGAAATCCTCAACGCGTCAACGAGTGTATATACTAACGTAGTTCACAACGGCGACAATGATGCTTTTGGGTACATCGGCTTGTATCAAGGTATGCAGAGTTCAGCGAGCAGTATAGTAGTAGGTGATATAGATCAGTGTTCAGATTCCTTAAATAATCCAACCGCAGGTGCTGCAACAATTGATATAGACAATATATCAGCCAATGCCTACGTCAATTTCGGCCTTAATTCAAGCGGAAAAAGTTGGATAGACAAAATTGGACACACAAAACTTTGTTTCCGAGAAGGTCATGATGCTGGCAATGATCAAATATCTGGCGGCCAGTATACCTATTCGGGTTTTAGATTCAGATCATCCGAGGCTTCTGGAACCAGTACTGATCCGTATATGAAGATTGAGTATATACTTCCGTAGATAAAGAAAATTATAATTAAAACACCCTTTCATAGGGGTGTTTTAATTATAATTTCACGTCACCTGCTACGCAAAACCTAGCCGGTGACTTTAAAAATTGCTACTATACAAAGGATAAATTACATCATGAAGACAATCATCAGCACAATACCGAAACTAGCATGGGAGTTATCAGACCACTCTATTTTTAAGTCACTAATACTTAGCAGTCAGCTTTGTTATTTCTATATATCAAGGTTTTATGTATCGAATCTTGGTGATTTCACACTAAATATACCTGTCTCTGGTAAGCGGAAATTGTTCACACTAAAGCATGTACTTGATGTGGCTGGTTTAGCTGAGGCATTTGTTGATAAAGATTATGAAATCAAAACAAGTAAAGACATTACCAGTATCTTAGATTTGGGGGGGCATATCGGAGATACTGCACTCTACTGGCGCAAGCGTTATCCAGACGCAAAAATTGTAGTTGTTGAGCCGTCATCAAAAACACTAGAATACTTGCGCAAAAATTTTAGTGCAGATATCAATGTACAGATTATTCAAGGAGCACTCGCTACCGAAGCCGGTGAGATGGAATTGCAGCTTACTAAGAATCCGATGGGACACTCATTAAAAGTGAGAACTTCACAAATTGATACAGAGAATATACAAACATTCTCATTGGCTGATATCTGCCGACTATCTCAAGTTGATAGATTTGATATTATAAAATTTGATATTGAAGGAGGAGAGGATGCACTTTTGGATATTGACCCGAAGCTATTTGGACAAACATATGTAGGTGAGATTCATCTTGACCTTTTGCAGGGAATTACACTCGATAGCTATAAAAATACATTTAAAGAATCGACTGTCTCATTTTCGCAAACAAAACACCCAAAACGATATATAATGAGAGCCATCTATGCATAAAATATCCCCCCATTACTCAATTATCCGTACTGCAGAATACAAGGCACTGGAACGGCTTACCATGAACGGGAAGATATTAGATGTTGGTGGAGGCAAGAACACAGCCTACCACCACATCATTTCTGGAGAACATACCTTTACAGTCATTAATTTCGACGAAAGCTGCCAACCGGATTTTATTGTTGATATAGAAAAACCATTTCCGTTTGAGGACAGCTCTTATGATCACTGTGTCTGTCTGAATGTACTTGAGCATGTATGGCTGTATGAAAACGCATTTAGTGAAATGGTACGGGTGACGAAACAAAGGGGTACCATTGTCATTACTACACCGTTCATGCACCACATCCACGGTTCTCCAGACGATTATCTGCGATACACCCCATCAGTGTATAAGCGCCTAGCTGAGCGTTATGATTGTGACCTCGTTTCTATTGAAGCTACTGGGCAAGGCCTATTTTCGGTCATGTACCAATCAATATTTACTGGTATTCCTACCAAAACCCTCCGGTATATCGGCAAAAAAATTGCCGTAGGTTTGGACCGTTTCTTTTCGGCTCTTTCAAAGCGTTATCTCAAGATGGTTGAAACTTTACCACTTGGATACATTGTGGTGATAAAAAAGAAGTAGTTACCTTTTTATCTCGATCGTAGTTTAACCCTTGTATAGCAATAGCTTTTGACTTGTTTGTGAGGATTCCTGACAACATACATTTACTTTCTTAGCTATGCTACTATAGTGCCATGTCAGATTTTACGTTTTTACTCAAAGAAATTACTAAAGGTCGCTCGGTGCTACGATCATTCTTTAACAACGCCGTTCGTAAGATTTCGGTACGGGGGAAGGTGATTGATATTGGCGCTGGCAGTAGTCCACACTACCAGGCGCTCATGGTGAAAGAACCAGGGGCCGAGTTTGTGAGTATGGATCGTCTCACCGGTGACTCGACCAACTTTGAAACCGATGCGTTGCCGTACGAGACGGCGAGTTTTGATACGGTACTCTCGATGAACGTGCTTGAGCATATCTACAACTACAAATGGCACTTCGGTGAACTCGTCCGTATCCTAAAGCCACAAGGAAAGTTTGTGATGTTTGTCCCATTTTTGTACATGTATCACCCGGGGCATAGTGATGGACTCTTAGACTGCCACCGCTATACGCGTGACGCCCTTGAACGAATGTGTGTTGAGCTAGGACTTGAGGCCGAAGTCAAAGAAGTCAGTCGTGGCGTCTGTATTGCCGCCCTCAATATGTGCATCTTATCAATGCCAAAAATCATTCGACCACTGTTTTTTGTTCCAGCCTATGTCCTTGATGGTGTGTTGATCAAATATCGACCGCTCTACCCACGACAATTTCCGCTTGGCTACATGGTGGTGGCGGTAAAAAAATAGACATGGTCCCCATTTACATCTTTAGACGCAAGGACGGCATTAAAGATTCTATTCTGCTGACATTGATGGAGAGTACACAGGAGTACGAAGGCGGTCTCTTTCAGCAGATCAAAACAGCACCATTTAAAGCACTCGCTACTTTTGTGGAGGAAGGGGAGTCAGCCAAATACGTAATGATCCCGCATAATTATTTTGCGATTGAACATGATGCTGCCTATCTAGCTGAAGCAGCGACCTATGCCAAGCAGATTGGCGCCAAGCTCTTTGTGTTTGCCTATGGGGATAGCGCAGAACCGATTGTAATTGATAATGCCATCATCATCCGTTCGTCAGCCTATTCGTCACAGTTGCGATCAAACGAAATCATTATGCCGGCTTTTGTTGAGGATATTGGTGAGCAGTTTGGCGTGCACTACCGTGAGAAGGTAGCGACAGTACCAACCATTGGCTTCGCTGGCTGGGTGCGGTTCAATGATTGGAAGCAGGAATACAAGTACCAAGTAAAGATTTGGTGCTCAAAACTGGCCATCTGGTTTCTGGGCGCACCACAGCCATCACTGCAGGGTCTCTACTACCGACGACAAGCAATAAATTATGTAAATCAAGCCAAACGCGTAACTGGACGCTTTATCATGCGCGGATCCTACTCCGGGAGCGTCAAAACAGTGGAAGCAGATCCAATCGTGATTCGCCAGCAATTTGTTGAATCAATTACCGAGGCTGACCTCTCGCTTGTTGTACGTGGTGATGGAAATTTTTCGCTACGATTCTTTGAAGTGCTCTCCCTTGGTCGGATACCAGTATTTGTCGATACTGACACACCCTTGCCACGGGCCACCGAGATTGAGTATGATTCGTTTATGATTCGAGTGCCACACGATAAGCTTTCACAGTTAGACAAAATTGTTGGTGATTTTTGGGATATATGTTCTCCTGAGCAGTTCCTGAGTATGCAGCAAAAGGCCCGGCAGGCGTTTACAACGAAACTTCGCGCTGATCGTTTTTTTACCGATTTATTTGCCACCCTATGAGTATTCTTTTTAATGCGTTTATTTCTATTTCGAGCCTTTTTAAAGCACCGCTTTCAAGGAGGCAAAAAATCCTCATTTTGTGGTGGTATCTCTGTATCCTGGTCGCTTTACCGTTTTCGCCATTGACGCGCCAGCGTCGGATTTACTGTGCTGGATTTGTGATTGAGGGCTTTGATCTCTCGACCTTGCGATTTCTCTATGAAGAGACATTTCTGCGTCAGGAATACAACGTGAAGCTAGGTACTACTCCGTACTGTGTTGATGCTGGTGCCAATATTGGTATTGCGACTTTGTTTATCAAATGGCTCTATCCAGAGGCACAGGTACTCGCTATCGAACCCGATCCGGCCACAGTCGAACTCCTGCGCAAAAATATTGAGCGAAATAAACTCACCGATGTAACTGTCTTTCATGGCGCCATTGGTGACCAGCCAGGTGAATTAACCCTCTACGTGCACCCAACTAAAAAAGGCTCACTCAAGATGAGTACCTATGCTCGCAAAGGGATGACGGTCGCAGTAGAAGTACCAGCCGAGCGATTGTCGACACTGCTACACCAGGCAGGCTGGTCACAGATTGATTTGGCTAAGATTGATATCGAAGGGGCAGAATGGCAAGTCCTTCATGACCTGACGCAGAGTGGCTGGCTGACTAAAGTGGAGCAGTACGTGATTGAGTACCATCACCTCATGGGTACCCACGAATCAAAATTTGGTGAATTCCTTAAAGCTTTTGAGGAAACGGGATACCTTTACCAAATGAACACGAAGTCATTGCCGTATAATCACACGCCACAATTTCAAGATGTGCTCCTGTATTTGAAGCGATCTTCTTAGTAGTATGACCACCGATACCCGTAGCGTCATTGTGTATGTACTTCCGAGTCTCGTGGCCTCGGGTGGTATTGAACGGCAATTTCTGGCGCAGATGAAAGTGATTGATACGACCAAGTTCATGGTGCATGTGGTGACACTCTGTACCTATGCGGGTAGGGAATCACTCTATGAACAACTACCGTCGTACGTCACTGTCCATGAGTTATCATGGCGTGGCGGATTTGATATAAAGACAATCTGGAGTCTCTATCAACTCCTGCGTCGTTTGCGACCAGCGGTTGTGGTATCAAGTATGGTGACGGCCAACACGCTTGTACGCTACCTACGGCCCTTTGTTGGGTACAAGGTGATTGCGCGTGAGCATAATACCTACGAAGACAAGAGTCTCCGCCACAAAATCCGTGACCATATCGGCGCCTATTTTTCGAGCCGCATTGTCGCCGTATCCAAAACAGTGGCGGATTTTTCGTCACGACAATCACTGATTCCGCGGTCGTGGTTCACGGTAATCTACAATGGTATTGATACCAAGCGGGTGGAGGACTTTTTGGCGACCGATGCTGAGGCAAAAGTAGCGGCACTGCGAGCGGAATTCGGATGGCGACCTGAGACAAAGATTATCCTTAATGTCGCTCGTCTCAAAAAGCACAAAAATCACCGTCTCCTTATTGATGGTTTTGCGCTCTACTGTAAAGCTTATCCCACCGCAGATGTGGTCTTATGTATCGTCAGTGCTGGAAGTGAAGAGGCGAATCTGCGGGCGTATGTGTCAGCTCTCGGTCTTGAGGATCGTGTGATTCTGACGGGTTATCGTAATGATGTGTACACCTTCTTTGCGACGGCTAAGGTATTTTTCCTTACCTCTGATATCGAAGGGTTTCCAAACGTAGCGATAGAAGCCTTTGCCTTTGGGGTGCCGGTTGCTTCGACGTTAGTGTCAGGAATTGATGAGATCGTGGTTGACGGGCAACAGGGGAGACTCATCGAACGTACGCCAGAATCGGTGTGTGCTACAATTGAGTGGTTTTTTGGATTGTCAGATGATGCATGGGAAGATGTATCCACTCATGCCAAGGCAACGGCCGCCCAATTTGATATTACACGGATTGTTAAAGAGTACGAAGATTTGTTTCAAGAACTAATAGCGAGAAAATGATATGAAGGAAATTTGTGGTGATGTTCGTCTCACCTTTACCCAAAAATTGCAGTATCTAGCATTAAATATCCCTCGCGGTATTTGGGGCTATACGACGTCACTTAAAAGTACCCATGTCGCACCACGCTTCACGTTGGCTGAGGTCAATACTGAATCACCGACGAGACAGCTCCTAGATCGGGTATTCTCTCGGGTTTTAGTACAGGCTCTCCCGCAGAAGACAATCGAGGTATTCGATATTGGTTGTGGCACTGGGTATGTGCGTGATGTGCTAGCCTCACACGGATACAGTGGTTCTTATACGGGTATTGATATGGTGCAGGAGGCAGCGTACAACGCTGCGCATCCGGCTTTCAATTCGACGTTGATTGTAGGTGATGTGACGACCATGATCACTGACAAAAAATACGATCTTGTTATTAGTATGACAGTACTTGAGCATGTCGTTGATGATAGGGCGGCCGTAGCGGTAGCGCACCAACTGGTTACACGCGGAGGTGTACAAATCCATGTGGTGCCGATGTTTCCAACCCTGTTTTTGTATTTTTGGCATGGATTCCGACAGTATAATAAACGTCGCCTCAAGCAGTTGTTTGGCAAGGCCAATGAGGAGACTCTGTATTATCGGGTGGGGGGATTGGCTAGCTTTCTTACACATTGGTGCTGGATAACTTTACCTGAACGAATTTTAGGTATTGGGACGATTCGCCAGCGTTTACCAACGTTGTATCGTTTGTCGCTCTTTGTGAGTTTTAAAGTTGATTGGTTTTTGCCTTTTCTGGCCACGGCCTATATTATTGTGAAGCGCAACAAATAATTTTATTCCTATGAACATTGTCCACGATACTACTGCCATCAAAAACCGAGCTGACCGGTATGAATTTCTTAAACGACATTTCGACAAGGAGATTCGCGAGTCCACCTCGATTCTTGATGTCGGGTGTGATGATAATTTCTTAAAACAAGTGTACGGTGACAAAGTTTTTGGTATTGATATTGGTGGGAAGCCGGATAGAATGGTTGACCTTGAAAAAGAGAGTCTGCGTTTTTTACCTGATAAGAGTTATGAACTTTCAATCTGTACCGAGGTGCTCGAACATATCGATAATCTCCACGAGGTATTTCATGATATTCAACGAGTGACGAAGAAATATATGATTATCTCTATTCCTAACTCAATTTCGTACCACCGTTTGAACAAGATTTATAAGACCCATCGTACGGGCAAATTTTATGGTCTGCCACTCGAGAAACCAGTTGATCGCCATAAGTGGTATTTCTCGTATCTTGAAATCGTAGATTTCTTCACCGGACATGAAAAGGCGGGAACTTACGAAATTGAACGTGTCATTTACCAATATCCAATTCAATACCGAGGGGAGACTCGATTAGTAAAGAAACTGAAGCAGGCGTTTATTGCAGCGATGGTCACCGGTTTTGGTTTGAAGCGTCACTCCAGTAGTGTATTTGTACTACTGCGGGTAAAATAGCATGAAAGTTAGTGTTGTTATTGCTACCTATAATCGCGCATCAACACTGCTGCGTTCTGTAGAAAGTGTTCTGACGCAAACCTGGAGTGATCTAGAAGTAATCATCGTTGACGATGGGTCTACGGACGAGACACACCGAGTAGTAGCAGGTATTAACAGTAGTGACAAGCGAGTACATGTCATAGTGCTCAAAAAAAATGCAGGTGCTACCGTTGCCCGTAATAAGGGTCTCGATGCCGCGACGGGCGATTTTATTATGGTGTGGGATAGTGACGATGTGCTCTATCCGCAGGCTATAGCTGTCGCGATGAAAATATTTCAAGAGCATAGTGACGTGGGAGTTGTGTCCGCACCATGTCGGCAATTACTGCGAGGTGAGATTGTGCCGTATCCGAGTCGAGCAGCTGGTTATCTAACACTCGGGCAGATTATCTCTAAGTACGTCCCCAATAACGAAAAAGTGCGTGTTGTGCGTCGGGAATTTTTTGCGACTGTGCGCTACCAAGCCCGCAATATTGATTTTATGGTTAATGGGTACCTAGCCAAACAAACATGTTGGTACCATCTATCGGAGGAACTCGGTGATGTATATTTAGAATCAGACGGTGTCTCGCTGACGTTAGATCGCAAGGTTTTTAAGCCAAATCGTTCGATTGAACGGGTGCCTCACTTGATACGCTACCTTGCTGATTTTGCGGTAGATCTCAAACAAAATGCACCGTACCGGTTTGGGGCATTGTCCTATGGTGTTTCAATCGGACTATTATTAATGCGGAAAAAACGAGAGGCGATCGTCTATGCGTGGCAGGCCATGCAGTACGACTGGTCGCTCAAGCATGCCTTATGGTTTTTCTTTGTGTTGCTTCCCGGTTCAGGCTATGTGCTCCGCCTTTACACCGGTGCCGCCTAGTGGCCGGTAGAAATACCAGAGGACAATGACTAGCCGGGTTATTTCGCAGATGAACATAGCCGCCAGTACGCCGAAGATGCCAAAGAGCGGGGTCAGTACGAGGAGGAGGATAATCTTGAGGCTAGGGATAACTGTTTGGATAATATAGAGCGCTTTGGTATCAGCGTGTGCTTTGATGGCCTCCTGCAAGAGACCAGCGGGGAAGAAGAGAATCAAAAAGGCGAATACCTGTGAGTAGATAATGGCTTCGGTGTAGGTCGGGACAAAATAGGTGAAGAGGTATGGGGCAATAAGGACGTAGCCAAGGACAATGCCAGCTGAGACGACGAGGAGCGCCAGGAGCTTTGGGATCATGGTGGCTTGCAGGTGCGCGAGCGTTCGTTGACTAAAGCGGGGGAGGGTAATGGTAGTCAGGATCTTGTTGAGATACCGTAACTGTTGAGCGGGAGCAATGGCTATCGTGTATACCGCCAGTTGCACTGGGCCAAGCACATGCCAGATTACTACCTTATCGAGCTGATATGAGATACCGCCAAGGATGTTCATAAGACTTAAATGCTTGCCGTAACTCGTTGAATGATGGTCGCGTTTGTCGTTTGGTTGGTAGTGATATATCACCACATAATAAAGCACGATATGAAGCACTACTTGGCTGACCATATAGACAGTAAAGAGGGCAAGTATAGCGGTGGTGAAATAGAGAGCGACCAGCGACGCAAGTACCGGCACCACATTAATGAGCACACCCACGATACTGTAGTTTTTGTGGTCGTGGCGACCATTGATGAGGGCGGTATACAAGGGCAGTGCGTTTAGGAGTGGGGCAGTGAGTGTAGCCACTAGACTCCCGAGACCAATAATGAGGTTCCCTTGCCATACGTAATAGCCACTGATGACTAGCCCTAAGGCAATCATGCCAACGCTATAACGGAGCGAGGTTTTGATGCCGGCCTTGAGCTCCCCCTCAAACCCATGAGCAACCGATCGAGTGATCGAGGTAGCAAAGCCAGTGAGGGCAATCACACTAATAAAACCAAAAATAGTAAGGAGGTATTTGTAGGTACCAAAGTCATTTTCTGTCAGATAATTGGCTAATAGTACGGTAAGCACCAGGCTACCAACACTGCCAATGATCTGACCACCAAATAGCCAGAGCGTACTCGGAAGATGAGAGCGTAGTGAGAGACGACTGCGTTGTTCAATGGCAGAAATAAACGATGACCACATAGATAACTGGTATATAGTATCAAACTCCGATAAAAGCCGATATGGTACCAGCTGTTCTTTTTTGATTTTGGGGGTGTATACTAGTGCAGTATGGAAAATCAAACAGTCACCTGTCTGTCTTGCCAGTCACCTCGCGTGTCGGTATTGACACACAATATGAATAAATGTCAGGCTTGTGGTTATTTTTTTGTCGCCGTGCCTGAGCGCGAACGACAACAAGCCAGTTTTCAACTGATTACTCATGCTTCGGTTGATCCAGCAGCGCTTGCAAAATTAAAAATAAAGTATCCTAAAGATAATCACGTCAAAAAGAAGCTCTACGAGCAGTATGCTGATCGAGCGATGGTTTGGTATGGTCAAGCTATGAGTGCCCTTGATGTGGGTGCCAGTGGTGGTTTCTTTCTTAATGAGTTAGAGAAGCGCGGTGCCAAAGCCGAAAATCTACGTATTCTTGAAGTAGATAAGATGTATCAGGCTATGACCGAAGAGTATTTTGGGTATGGTGGAGATATCGAAAATATTGAGACCTACAAACCTGGTCGGCAATTCAATCTCATTTGTATGTTTGATGTACTTGAGCATGTACATAAGTTTTGGGATGCGTTAGCACATATCCATAATGCCTTAACTCCAGATGGACGCTTACTCCTCAAGTTGCCGAATGCTCGCTGGGCCTACCTCAAATATAAAGTAGCCCTGATGCTCGGGTGGAATCATAAAGTGCCACGTTATATCTACCAAGAACCTGGTGGACACTTAAACTATTGGAATTACCGTTCAATCAAAACCCTAGAAAAAGCCGGTTTTACGCTAGAGTCATTTGAGTACGTATATCCATACAAGCAACAATTCAAAAAGCAGCATTGGTGGCGATGGCTTGGGTATCAGGTCAATGCGCTACTCGGTCTTAACTTGTATCCAGAATTCATCGCTATCTTTAAGAAAAAATAACCAAGTCCGGCGATTCGTAGTTGTAGTGGTTACACAAATATGCAAACAACACGAATCGGCTTTATTGGTCAAGGTTTTATTGGACGTCATCTAGCTGATGACTTTGAGAGTCGAGGCTTTTTTGTAGTGCGCTATGCGCTTGAGCCAGAGTATGCTCAGCATAAAGATAGTATCGCTACTTGTGATGTCGTCTTTATTGCGGTACCAACACCTACCACTCCCAGTGGATTTGATGTTTCGATTTTGGAATCAGTGCTCCCTTTGGTAGGGGTGGGACGGGTGGCAGTGATCAAATCGACAATTCTGCCAGGTACGACCAAGCGGCTGCAAGCGCTGTTCCCACAAATCATCGTGCTGCATAGCCCTGAGTTTTTGCGAGAAAAAAGTGCACGCGAAGATACGGTAATGCCACCACGGACGATCATTGGTCTACCGGTTCAAGACAACGCCCATGAAGCTGCTGCACAACGAGTGGTCGCGCTGTTGCCAAAAAGTCCGTATACATGCATCACTGGTTCCAATGAAGCGGAACTGATTAAGTATGCGGGGAATAATTTCTTGGCGCTTAAAGTGGTGTTCATGAATATCATCTTTGATGCTGCGCAAGCGGTCGAGGCCGACTACGCAACGATAGTTAATGCTATGAAGGCTGATCCGCGTATTGGCTCCAGTCATATGGAGGTGGTCAGTCAAAGTGGACATGCCGGTAGTTTGCCAGGACGTGGTGCAGGTGGTCATTGTTTTCCGAAAGACTGGGCCGCCTTTGCCGACTGGTATGAGTCTACGGTACCACATGATATTTCTGGTCAGGCGATGCTGACGGCGATTGAGACAAAAAACACCACGCTGTTACGAGCGAGTAAAAAAGATCTTGATCTAGTAGCTGGTATATACGGCGCATAGTCAATTATTGCTCGTTACTCTCATAACACCCGTCACGGGCAACTATTAGTTTGCCTAGTGAAGGTACCGGTATTTTGAGACATCAATATTGTGGTTGCTCCACAGTCATGAGCATTATTCTCCTACAAACAACGTATACTAATGGCAGTATGGCCGACGGTAATTATATAGAAGACGCGCAACAATCACTTGAATCGATTCTCCGTACGAGTAAGGAAAAGCGTGCGACTGCTACCGAACCACTGGTCTCAGTCGCCGAAGCGAGGAGTACTCCGATTGTTGAAACTGACAGTGCTCGAACAAAAACGCGAGTGCTCTTTATTACGACAGATACGAATATGCTAAATCAAGCCACCAAATCTCTTGATGGATTTACGGCGATAGCTCGTTTGTTCCATGAGGTGCATATTATCGTGTTGCGCACTGGTATCGCAGCGAGGCATCCAATTTTACGGGTTGACACGAACACCTGGTTGTATACAGTCACCGCCAAACACCGCTGGCAGTTGCCTTTTGTCGCGTGGTCAATGATGGCCAAAGAGTTAACTTTTGCTGATGGTTTTCGTCCTGATATTGTGATTGCGCGCGAGGTTGGCGTCAGTGCCTTTTGTGCTTACGGAGTAGGTAGGTTTTATAGGCGATCGATCCAGCTGCATATCCCTGAGCGCTATTATCAATCAAGTGCTCGGTGGGAGCGGTGGTTTGATTCCTGGTTAATAAGACAGTTTCCAAGTATTCGGGTAACTACTGACGAAGCAGCGTCAGCTTATAACCAGCGATTGGGTGATGGTTATGATATTGCTGTATTACCCCGGTATCGTGGGTACCTCAGTGATTTTACTGGGCAACAGAGTACCTTTTTAAAAACGAAGTATCCGCAATTTAATTTCATAATTTTGTACGTGGGGGATTTGCAAACCACCACAAATGCTTTTAGTGCTATTGATGCTGCTCGGTCCATTTTACGAAATCCACGAGTTGGGTTTTTGATGATCGGTAGCGGACGGGGAGTAATAGAGTGTGAGCGACGGGCGGCGCTGCTGGGGATCAAAGATCAGGTGATTATTGAGCGACGTGCGATTGATATTCAAGCATACATGGGCAGCGCTGATGCATTGTTGGTAATCGATACTAATAGTCTTGCTGATGAGATTGTGCTGTATGGCGCAGCGGCTGGTGTCCCCACTATTATGAGCACGACACCACTCCGTGAAGACATTTTTGTTGATGGAGAATCGGCATATCTTGTTTCGGAAGCTCATTCACCACGGATTAGTGAACTCCTTGGCCGTTTGCTTAATGATAACGGTGGTCGTCTGCAATTACGAGAACGGAGTCGCACTGCGCTCATGAAAAACTTAGAACAAAGTGAACGATCTTATGTGGATGAATATCGTGGGAGTATTGAGCGGGCACTATTTTACGAAGCCAATTAAATTCGTGCTACACTAGATATATCATTATGAAAATGCGACAAGGACCATCTTTTATTGGGATTGGTGCATCACACGCTGGACTGACACAGATTACCAAGTGGCTCTCTGAACATGAAGCCGTTGCCGATACTATACCAGCGGTTAATTTCTTTAACACTGAAGTGTATACGAAGAAAGGACTAGATTGGTATGAAGCTACCGTCAGTCATGGACACAGTCAATCTGGCCGTCTTTGTGGTGATGTCTCGGCTGGCTACTTGGTGAGTAGTGAGACACCAAATCGGATTGCTTCGAGTTACAGTAACACTAAACTGTTTGTAGTGGTGCGACACCCACTCAAGCGTGCTTTAGCAGCCTATATCGCACGGCAAAAAATTGACAAAAAAGCCCAAACACTGAATGCGGCTGCCTACTTATCGGCAGAGCCAGCGCTACAGCTTGAAAGTTGTTATGCCGACCACCTTGCTCACTATTATGAGTATTATGCACCCGTTAATCTACATGTAGTTGTTTATGAAGATTTGGTAGCTGACCCACTTAAAACCATATCAGAACTGTACGCCTATCTAGAAGTTGATAAAAACTTTATACCAAAAAGTCTGCGACATCTGGCACCTCCACCAGAACCCCCGAAGCATCCAGGGCTTATCAAGCGCGCCATCATGCGGAGCAAAAAAATCTACAAAAAATTAACCGTGCGTCCAGTTGGTCCATTGTTTGATGATGACCCCGATCTCTCGACATTACTTACCGAAGCGGAGCGTACGCTGTTCTTACAAAGTATGTACCCAGCTACTGATCGCTTGTCCCATCTGCTGGGACGCGATATGGTGGCATTTTGGGAATTGCGCTAGTGATTACCACTGAAACAGCAAGTTTCTTAGTAGAGTCTATAAAGACTACAATGAGTCCTGTGTTCCGATATCGGCTCAGGGAGGCTGATGCAACACATTAGGAATGGTATTTCGTCTAGAGACCGGCCCAATTTTGCCTATGGTATAGTAATAGCCATATGAAAGATATTTTGCAAGGCATTATTTATATTGGTTTGTTTGCGGTTCCTTTTTTAACACTCTATGTCGCAAACGAAAATTTTTTCCCATACATTACGGGTAAAAATTTCTGGTTTCGTATCATTGTCGAAATTGTGTTAGGCGCGTATGTACTATTAGCGCTCCTTGATACAACCTTCCGACCACGATTCTCTTGGTTGCTTGCGACTTTTGCCGGATTACTCGGGGTAATGTTGATCGCTACGTTGCAAGCAGAACATATAACGACGGCTCTATGGAGTAATTTTGAACGGATGGATGGATACGTAACCCTCGTGCACGTATTCTTATATTTCTTTGTGTTGGCGGGTATGTTTAAGAGTCGTACGGTGTGGACCTACTTCTTAAATACGACGGTTGGTGTGGCCGCTTTGGTAGCTCTGCAAGGGGTGTCGCAACTATCGGGAACGACAACCCGTGTTGATAGTACACTCGGCAACGCGGCATATATGGCTGTCTATATGCTCTTTCATATCTTCATTACCGCTCTCTTATTTGCTCGTACGAAAGTACTCCCGTACCGTATTATTTACGGTCTACTCCTCGTTTTGTTTGTGTTTGTACTCTTACAGACCGGTACGCGTGGTACAGCTATTGGGTTAGCTACCGGTTCCTTGTCGATGGTAGCGTATATGGTGCTTTTTGCGACCAAAAACCCGCAGATTCGTCGTTATGCGGTGATGGCGACAGTAGTTCTGGTCACGGTGTTTGCTGGATTTTTTGCGGTGCGTGATTCAGCGTATATCCAAAGCACACCAGCGCTAGCTCGTATTGCGAATATTGACCTTGGTAATGACCTCCGAGTGCGTTCAATCATTTGGGGAATGTCAGTCGAAGGAGTAAAGGAGCGACCATTCTTTGGGTGGGGGAACGGTAACTTTAATTATGTGTTCAATGAACAATATGATCCTCGTCTCTATGGGCAAGAACAGTGGTTTGATCGAGTCCACAATATTGTCTTTGATTGGCTCATTGCGGGAGGGGTGATTGGTCTTCTGGCCTATGGGAGTATTTTTGCTGCACTCTTTTATTACCTGGTTATTGTCGCCTGGCGCCAAGAAAGTACGATTCCGGTCCTCGAACGAGGCATTCTGGTTGGACTCACCGTAGGGTACTTAACGCACAACCTGGTGGTGTTTGACAACATTATCAGTTATATCTTCTTTGCGGTCCTCTTAGCTCTTGTACATAGTTACTATAGCGTTGATTGGGGAGGCTTTATGAAGCGTTCAATACCAAAACCACTCGTGCTACAAATTGCCGCACCGATGATGCTCGTACTGACAATTGTTGTTGTGTACGTTGTCAATGTACCCGGCATGCGTGCAGCTTCAGGTATTATTGATGCGTTTCGTACCCAGGATATTGCTGAGCGTTTGGCGACCTTTGAAAAAATCCTAGCGCTCAATTCCTTTGCGGAACAAGAGATTGTCGAACAGCTGGCGCAACAAGCAATGGGCATTGCGCAGAATCCTGGATCGATTGATCCAGCCGTGCGCGACAAGTTTCTTGCTACTACTGAAAGAGAACTTAAGGAGATGGTGGTAAAAAAGCCAGGTGACGCTCGGCTCCATGTCTTTTTATCAAGTTATTATCGTGCTACGGGAGACCAAAATAAGGCACAAGCTGAGCTGGCGATAGCTCGTTCGTTGTCTCCACAGAAACAGGCAATAATCCTGCAGCAAGGCGCAGTTGAAATCGCGCTTGGTAATACAGCGGCTGCTCGTGATTTTTTCAAGACCGCCTTTGAGCTTGATGAGACAAATGACGAAGCTCGTGAATATTATTATGCTGCGTTGTTGTTTACTGGTGAATCAACTCAAGCTGAGACCCTTATTGCATCGACAACACCCGAATTTAAAGATCGTCTCATAAACAGTGATTTTGTTTTTTCAGCACTGAACCAGGCAAAACAATACGAACAACTTGCTGCACTCTACGAACAACGTGTGCTTAAGACTCCCGATAATGCGCAACAGTGGGCAAGTTTGGCATACTTGTACTACCAACTGAGTCAACAAGCATCAACTACTAATACCGAACGACGTCGAATCATGAATGATAAGGCAATTGAGACATTGGCGAGAGGGGCAAAGGCGGTACCAAGTTTTGCTCCTACTGCCGAGTGTGTCGCGGGCAACCTCAAAGCCGGTCGTGCGCCTGAGGTAGGCTGCCAGTAGTTACCTTTTATGTCATGGCTGATTTAGTTGTACGAGAGCACATTTCACTGAGGCCGTACACAACCCTTAAAGTCGGTGGTACAGCGCGCTACTTGATTGACGCCCATACCGAAGAGGAAGTGGTGGCAGCGGTAGAATTTGCTCATGAGCGACAACTGCCACTCTTTATACTGGGAGCTGGCTCAAATGTGTTGGTGGCTGATGGGGAATATGCTGGTGTAGTACTGCGAGTACTTATAACCAACACGAGGACCATTGATAAGGTATCAGGAGACACAATCTTATACACTGTTGGTGCTGGTGAAGATTTGGATACAGTTATTGCTGATACTATCGAACAAGGTTGGTGGGGGATGGAAAATCTTTCAGCGATTCCAAGTTCTATTGGCGCCGTGCCGGTGCAAAACGTCGGCGCTTACGGGGTTGAGGCGAGTCAACTGATTGTGGCGGTGCGCGTTTTTAATCGGGGAACTAATAGTATTGAACTGTGGTCGCGTGAACAGTGCCAGTTTGCGTATCGTGATTCAATCTTCAAACATATCCCTGGTTGCCAGGCAATCGTACTGTCTGTCACCTTTGCACTATCGACCACCCCAACCCCACGTTTGACGTATAAGGATCTGCTTGACTATTTTGGGTCAACGACACCGACTCAAAAAGAAATTCGTGACGCTGTTATTTCTATTCGAAGTAAGAAATTTCCTGATTGGCGAGCGATAGGGACGGCTGGTTCGTTTTTTAAAAACCCAATTATTTCGGCGGAAGAAGCAGAATCGCTCAAACAACAATATGCTGACTTGCCGATTTATGAAACTGATGCAATTGATAAAAAGAAAATTTCACTTGGTTTCGTTCTCGATAAGATATGTCACCGTAGAGGGTATCAAGAGGGAAATGTATCTCTGTATGAGCACCAAGCATTAGTACTTTGTGTAGTACCGCACACGGACGCACAAGCGGTCATAGATTTTGCAAAAAAAATTACCGAGGCTGTTTTTTTGGCCACACATATTTCAATTGAGTGGGAAGTAGTTTTGCTTTCTTGAAGATAGTGATAAAAATTTTGATTAATTAAATTTTTTTATAATTTTTTCTTATCCACACAAATGATTGAAAAGAAATTGTGTGAAAAAAAAATACACGTGATAATAGATGTAAGCAGACATTCTCTCAAACAGTTCGTTCTTTATTGCGAGAGAGTCATGCGGTCGAAATTTATTCAACTAACTCTCATCACATACTATGGCAGTAGCAAAAAAGAAGGCCGCTAAGAAGGTAGCCAAGAAAGCAGTGAAGAAGGCTCCAGCAAAGAAGAAGGTAGCCAAGAAAGCTGTAAAGAAGGTTGCTAAGAAGGCTGCCCCAAAGAAGGCCGCAAAAAAAGTAGCCAAGAAGAAGTAAGACACCTCCGTGTCGAACTAATCGCATAAAACCGCCACTGGCGGTTTTATGTTGTCTTTGTTTTTATTGTAAAAAACGGTATACTTGGCAAACTATGTCATTTTTGGATAGATTTTTTGGCCCGAGTTATCAAAAAGAACTCACAACCGTAGCTCCTGTAGTAGCGGAGATTAATAATTTGGAAGCCACGTTTGCTGATATGTCGGTGGATGCATTGCGTTTGGCAACAGCAGACCTGAAGACAAAAATCTCTACTGGCTTGCTCACCCTTGACGACGCACTACCAACCGCCTTTGCCCTGGTACGCGAAGCGAGTAAACGGACACTTGGTTTGCGGCATTATGATGTACAACTGATTGGCGGGATACTGTTGCACCGCGGCAAAATTACTGAAATGCGAACCGGCGAAGGGAAAACCCTCGTCGGGACGCTCCCGGCATTTCTTAATGCGCTTAATGATCGGGGTGTTCATGTGGTAACGGTAAACGATTACCTCGCTCGTCGTGATGCGGCATGGATGGGTCAAGTCTACGATCTCCTAGGACTCTCAGTCGGCATTATTAATAGTACGGGATCATACGTGTATGATGCTTCTCATGTAGAAAAAGACGCAGAACGTGATGATGTTGGATCATATAAAATTGTTTACGAATTTTTGCGTCCTTGCACTCGTGACGAAGCCTATGCCGCTGATATTACCTATGGTACCAATAGCGAATTTGGTTTTGATTACCTTCGGGATAATATTGAGTTTGATACCAATCGCTTACGACAACGTGGGCACCAATATGCCATCATTGATGAGATTGATTCAATCTTAATTGATGAAGCGCGAACGCCATTGATTATTTCAGCACCAGCGCAAGATTCGGAAAATCTCTATACGCTGTTTGCGGGCATTGCTGAGCGGCTACAAGCAGATCAGCACTATACTGTTGATGAGAAACTGCGGAGTGCCACCCTTACCAATGATGGTATTGAAGCCGCCGAAAAAATGCTTGGCATTGATAACATCTACACCGACAAAGGTATTAAATATGTTCATCATCTCGAAACAGCAGTGCGAGCTAAATCACTTTATACGAGAGATAAAGAGTATGTTGTTCGTGACGGTGAGGTGGTGATTGTTGATGAGTTTACTGGCCGAATGCAACCTGGTCGGCGTTGGTCAGATGGTCTTCATCAAGCAATTGAAGCCAAGGAAGGTGTGTCTATACAAAGGGAGTCGCGTACCTACGCTTCGATTACCTACCAAAACTATTTCCGCATGTACGAAAAGCTGTCTGGTATGACTGGAACAGCCCTGACATCGCAAGAAGAGTTTTATACAGTCTATCGACTTGAAGTCATACCCGTCCCAACTCATAAAACGATTGCGCGTATTGATCACAATGATCTTATCTTTCAAAATGAAGCAGGGAAATTTAAAGCCATCATTAAACGCGTACAAGAAATTAATGCAACGGGACAGCCAATATTAATTGGTACGGCTTCAATTGAGGTGAATGAGCGTTTATCTCAAGCGCTCACCCAAGCTGGAGTCAACCATCAAGTACTTAATGCTAAAAATCATGAGCGTGAAGGAGAAATTATAGCAGCTGCCGGAGTAAAGGGGGCGGTTACTCTCGCCACTAATATGGCGGGTCGAGGTGTTGATATAAAACTTGGTGGACCACAGGCGACACCCGCAGATATGGAAGCGGTGAAGGCGCTCGGTGGTCTCTTTGTGCTTGGTACTGAACGCCATGAAGCGAGGCGGATTGATAATCAGCTCCGCGGTCGAGCCGGTCGTCAGGGAGACCCCGGGGCCACCCAATTTTATGTATCAATGGAAGATTCCCTTATGCGCGTATTTGGTGGTGAGCGAGTGAAAAACCTTATGGGTACCTTTGGTATTCCGGAAGATCAACCCATAGAGATGAAACTTATTTCGCGCCAATTAGAGGCAGCCCAGACCCGCATTGAGGGATTTCACTTTGATTCACGAAAACAAGTATTGGCGTATGACGATGTGCTTAACCTGCAGCGTATTGCTATCTATAATCGCCGACATAAGCTCCTCCATCGTGATGAAGCGGAATTGGCCATTATTAAAGCTGAGGTCATAGCAACAGTGCCATCGAGCGAGCAAGTCTTGATTCAGAAAGATGAAGAATTTGGGGCAGATCAAACAAACATTATGTTTTCGCAACTATGCCTCCAGATTATTGATGCCTTATGGGTTGATCATCTTGAGATGATGGGACATATCCGTGCCAGTGTGAACTTAAGAGCGTACGGACAGCGTGATCCGCTGATTGAGTATCGACGAGAGGGGACCGGCGCCTTTGCTGATCTGCAAGCAACGATACTGCAGCGTATCGCTGAGGTACTGCCGATGATGCAGCCAGCCGTAATTGCCAAAGAAGAAATGAGCCACCAAAAAGCCGCCGAAGCAGCACTTAAAGCGAGTGAGGGGGAAGTGGCAAAGGCTGCCCCTCGGGTTGTGTCGGCACTGCCAGGTCGTAATGATATGGTCACTATTACTGATGGGGTTACCACGGAGACGATGAAGTATAAAAAGGCAGAGCCACTTTTAGCACAAGGTTGGCAAATGCTCATAAAGTAGGACTGATGCATAAACTACCACGAACAGCCCGACAAACAGGGTTGTTTTTGGTATACTGAGGGTATGTATCGCATCATTATCTATATTGCCACCAGTGCAGTAGCCCTACTCATTGCTAACGAAATCGTTCCCGGTCTTTCAATTGATACGTGGCAAACAGCTGTGTTTGCGGCTGTCATTCTAGGTGTCCTTAATAGTTTTGTTAAACCGATATTGGTGTTTTTAACCTTACCCATTACACTCCTAACTCTTGGTCTATTTATCCTCGTTATAAATGTTCTCTTGTTTATGGTCGCGGCTTGGTTATTACCAGGCTTTACCGTGACTGGATTTATCCCAGCGGCCCTCGGCACACTCCTGGTCAGTCTAGTCAATTTATTTATCGGAAAAGCCAAATAGGCAGACTAAGAAATGAGCAAACGAGGCGCTTGCGCCGACTATTGCGAATTTCCGTGAGCAAAGGCCATCCCTAATGCCTTTGTCCACGTCTCTCGGTTACCACCCACTCTCTTGATGAGACCAGGCCGACTATTGCGTTTTTTGAACTTTAAAGGGGTATAAACGACTATCTATCTTTTGACGGAGAGAAGTATTTATGGTATGACATGCAGATGTTTACAGATCAAATCACTATCTATGCCGAGGCTGGAGCAGGAGGAGACGGCGTAACACGCTGGCGCCACGAGAAGTTTGTCCCTAATGCCGGACCATCAGGCGGAGACGGCGGAGACGGCGGGGATGTCTATATTGAGGCCGTACGTGACCTTGGGCTGCTTTCAAAGTACCTCGGCAATCCACGCTTTAGTGCGGCCGCAGGCGTACCGGGACAGACCGGCAGTAAAGCCGGACGCCACGGAGAAGATCTCATTATCAAAGTTCCGGTTGGTTCTATTGTCACTGATGTCAGTCGCGAACGAGTCTACGAGTTTTTTACCGAAGGTCATAAAGAGCGGGTCTTCAAAGGTGGTCGCGGGGGCTTGGGTAACGAGCACTTCAAGTCCTCAACCAACCGCTCACCCGAAGAAAATACCAAGGGCAAGCCCGGTGAGTCTGGAGATCTTAAAATCGAACTCACCCTAGTGGTTGATGTTGGGTTAATTGGTTTGCCAAATGCCGGTAAGTCGACGCTTCTCAATACCTTCACTAACGCGAAGAGCACGGTTGGAGCATACCCCTTCACTACCCTCGTACCCCACCTCGGCGATCTTTTTGGCTATGTGCTCGCTGACATTCCTGGCCTCATTGAGGGGGCGCATACCGGGAAGGGACTAGGACATACCTTCCTTCGCCATGTGACCAAAACCAAAATGCTCCTCCACCTCGTCTCCTTTGAGCATACAGACCCGATAGAGCAGTATTATATCATTCGAAATGAGCTGTCTTCATACAGTAAAGACTTAGAAGAAAAGGAAGAATGGATTATTTTCACCAAAAAAGACCTTGCAAATAAAGAACAATTAGAGGCAGTACAAGAGTTTATTGACAAGACCAAGAAACGTGTCTTTATTATCTCTACAGAAAGTGGGGAAGGAGTCAAAAACCTCCAAGATACCCTTGTCGAGTACCTGCGAGCGACGTAAAATACCCCCATGTATACGCCAACAATTGGGCTTGAAGTTCATGCCGAATTAAAAACCAAAAGTAAAATGTTCTGTGGGTGTGCTAACAACCCACATCATGATCAACCGAACACAAATATCTGTCCGGTTTGTATGGGGCATCCGGGCACACTCCCGGTACCAAACGAGGCCGCGATAAAATCGGTGCTCATGTTTGGAGTGGCAGTTGATGGCAACCTCGCTACCTACTCAGAATTTGATCGCAAAAATTATTTTTACCCTGATATCCCAAAAGCCTACCAACTCAGTCAGTACGCTTTTCCCTTTGTGAAGGGGGGAGTGCTCGCTGGAGTAGAGCTCACTCGGGTGCACCTCGAAGAAGACACTGCTCGTAGTCAGCATGACAAAGGGGAGGGTAGTCTCGTTGATTACAATCGTGCCGGGGTACCCCTCATGGAACTGGTCACCGAACCAGTCATTCATGATGCTGAAACTGCCGGTAAGTTCGCTCGCGAACTACAACTCTTATTGCGAACTATTGGCATTAGTGATGCCAATATGGAGAAAGGGGAGATGCGTGTCGAGGCAAATATTTCGGTCAGCCAGACAAGTACGTTTGGGACTAAAGTTGAAGTCAAGAATTTAAACTCATTCCGTTCAGTAGAGGATGCCATTAACTTTGAAATCAAGCGCCAGATCGCAGTACTTGAAGCCGGAGGCGAGATTAGTCAGGAGACGCGTGGATGGGATGAAAACAAAAGTGAGACCTTTGTACAGCGGAGTAAAGAAACGGCTAAGGACTACCGCTACTTCCCAGATCCTGATATCCCAAAGTACGAATTAACCGAAAGAGACGACCTGCAGAAGACAGCATTAGCCGAGATAATGCCAGAACTACCAGAGGAAAAACGCTCAAAATATAGTCTTCTCGGATTGACGAACTCACAGATTGAAACAATTATCGCAGACTATGCCATTGATAGTTACCTCACCACTGTCATTACGGTGATGGGTGACAAGGTGTCAGCCACTGTTGGATTGGCTGTAAATTATCTCCTCACAGACCTCGTCCCGCTCTGGAGTGATGCCACCTTGGCAACCGAAAAGCTATCTGCCGAACATTTTGCCGGAATGATACACTTGCTGGCATCACGGCAGATCACCTCTCGAGTCGCCAAAGACCTCCTTATTGAGTTTGCTATGGCTGATAAGGACTTGGTAGCGGTAGTACAGGAGAGAGGTCTTTTAGCTGCCAACCATAGCGCAGATCTTGCGCGGATCATCGCAGCGATTATAGCGGAGCATACAGCTGTGGTCGCAGAATACCAAGCCGGTAAAGTGAGTGTCCTGCAGTTCCTCGTTGGACAAGTAATGAAGCAGACCAAGGGAGCTTCTGACCCGCTGGCAGTCCGTGAAGCTCTCGAAGCCGCCCTCCGGCAGTAGACGAGAAATCTATAGTTATAAACATATCTCGGCCACATTCCTGTGGCCTTTTGTGTGCTCTGTGCGTATACTGATGGAAGTACGATATGGACTCAGTTACCGTCAATGGCAAGCTCTACAAAAAAGCCACCGTTTTGGCCAAGGAATTTCGTTATACCACCGACTATATTGGCCAGCTCTGTCGCCAGAAGAAAGTTGATTGTCAGTTTGTTGGGCGGTCTTGGTATGTCACTGAAGCCTCTCTTTTGGCTCACAAAGATGCTCGTTATAAAGAAGCTCGTCTAGACGAGAAAACTATAAAAAGCAATAGTATTTCATTTGTTAGTAAAGAGGCAACCCCGGTTTATCCACGTTTGTTAAAGACCACTACCAGGGTTACGCCCAAATCACATTTTACTGAGCGGCTCATACCTCGCGAGTCAAAGTATTATGCTGACGAAGCCGATTTAGTCCCGCTGACCACTAAACGTGCCGAGCGGATCAAACCAGAAATTCCCAAAGTCCTACCAGTGCTACCAGCTGAAGCGGTGGCTATAAAAGTGGTCGCTAAGGAATCGAAGCAAAGTCTTGAGTTCACTGAAATACCTAGTGTTTCCTTAACTGGTTCTTTGAAAGTGAAAGACATAGAACCGGATAATTCACCTTCGGTACCGGTGTCTGTAGTTGTTCCTCCGACCGCGACAGCTTTGAGCGAACCGACTGCTTCACAAACAATTAAGTCTGTGCCAGCAGAATTACATAAGGTTAATCCGCGAGCGATTGTCTACCGTCCAACCACGGTTTCGACTGAAGTAAGAGTAATCAATCCTTGGTTTTTGTATCTTTGTTCACTTCTGGCCAGTCTAGCTCTATTCTTCTTTATTGCTACAGCTACAACTCTTTTGACCATACGGGCACAGGGCGTGTCTTCAGCGGTAATTTTGGAAATTTTTGAGACCGTTGATCAACTCCTATTTCAGCCATAGTTATTAACATGTAACTGTCGGTTAACTGGCATGCAATAGCTATAATATTATTAGCTATTTTAATTCATGTCTGAATACTTTTACATCGGTAAACGTCGACTCCTGCCACTAAAGGATGTCGCCAAAGTCGTACCTTACTCGCGCGAGTATGTCGCTCGTTTGGCTCGTGATGGACGAGTGGCTGCCGCCCAAATAAATCGACAGTGGTACATTGATCCTGAATCATTAAAAAATTTTTTTGAACAGGCACAACTTGAGATTCAGGCCCGGGGGGATTATTTGCGAGAGTTACGAAAGCAGGAGCTTGATCTCCACGAATGGTGGTCAGCTTTTGTGCAAGCACAACGTGAGAGACAACAGACGCGATCAACACAAGCGGTAAAAAAATCTATAGTGATTATTTTGCTCGGGCTGTTTGTGGGATTGTTAGTGACGCGCTTGGCACCACTCGGAGATCCGGCAGTATTGGCGTCCTTGGTCATTGATCAACAGACCGCCTCCCTGATGACACTCCCTGAAGAGAAACAAGACACAGCACATTGGTACGAGACGGGAGAGGTGATTACGGAAGAGCGATCATTGATGAATCCGGTAGGAATTTTGTTGTTGCCTCAGGGTGTATCTGAGGACCCAATAACATTCTTCTCCGATGAAGTGTCGGTCATCGAGACTGGTCCAAATAGTGGTCTCATAGAAAGTAACGTTTCGTCATCAGCAGTGCCTTTCATTCGCATTGGCACTGATTCAGTCAGTCCCACTCAATCGGGTGATGTATCACCATAATCGTATGAGGCAGTTATATTATCAGCGATACTTTATTTGTTTCGGGGTCATCCTTACCCTGGTTTTCTTGTGGGCCATGCCAGCGCGAGCTCAATTTAATGAACAAATAAATTACCAAGGCAGATTACTTGATGCGACTGGGTCAGCAGTAGTTGATGGGACATATGCCATGTCGTTTAGACTCTATACCGTAGCGACGAGTGGTAGTGCCATTTGGACTGAGACACTATCGGGTGTCAATGAAGTCACCGTTATCGATGGTCTCTTTTCGGTCATGCTTGGTTCGACCTCGCCCTTGACCGGTGTTGATTTTAATCAAACATTGTACCTAGGTGTCACTATTGAATCAGATAGTGAGATGACCCCGCGCAAGATTTTAGGAGCGGTCCCGGCTGCTTTTGTGGCGAAAGAGGCACTTGATGCCAATGCGGTTGGGGGAGTGGCGTCTTCATCACTATTGCGTTCAGATGATGCGGATACAATGTCAGCGTCTTCGTCGTCAGCGATTCTGACGGTGATCCAACAAGGATTGGGCAAAGTTGCTAGTTTCTTTAGTGGGGTAACTGAAGTATTTACCATTTTGAATAATGGTAATGTTGGTGTTGGTACTTCAACACCCTCGAGTCGCTTTGCGGTAGCGGGGAACGCGGTCATTGGCGGGGACTTGACCGCTACCGGGACACTATCAGTTGGTTCTCTTTCAGGCTTACTGCTCGGGACAAATGGCCTTGTCTCTGCCGTCGCCACCTCCACCCTCAACCTCGACCTCGCCAACACCGTTGGTATCCTCGGCGCCACAAGAGGAGGGACGGGGCTATCAAGCATCACTCAGAATCAGTTATTGATTGGCGGGGCTGGTAACACCTGGGCACAGATAGCGACGAGTTCACTTGGTCTTGGTGACGGTACGTTTATTGGCTTGCCTGACACCCCTGCTACCTACACCGCTAATCGTCTCTTCTACACCAACAGTGGCGCTACCGCCGTCACCGATAGTGCCAACCTCACCTTTGATGGTTCACAGCTAGCTACCCTTAACCTAGCGGTTGCTGGTACGAGTACGTTTGTGGGGACGACAACGATGGCGACGTCGAGTATAACGGGGATGTTGTTTATTGGTACGACGACACTCAGTTCAAGTGTGACGAGCGGTTTATACTTGGAAGACGAATCAATTGGTCTAAAAAACACTGCTAACTTCTCACGGACAGGAACTGTGAGTATGGACACCAGTGGGTATCTCATCATCAATTCTACAACTATTACAAGACTCAATAACAGTAGTCAGCAGATACTTGAAACTCAAGCAAATACTGGTGCAACATTTAATCCTACACAAGCTAACAATCTCGACTTTCATATTTACGGAGATTTCAACACTGACTTTTTTGTTGCGGATGTAGGATTAGAGCGGATCGGCATCGGCACCACTACCCCCACCGCCAAACTCACCGTGGTCGGTAACACCCTCATCACCGGCACCTCGACACTCGCCACCACCACCATTACTGATCTGGCTCTGACTAATGCACTTGCTCTCACTAGTGGTGGTACCGGTGCCACTTCAGCTGCCGGAGCACGAACTAACCTTGGTGCTACTACGGTTGGTAGTAATATCTTTACTCTCACTAACCCCAGCTCATCAACGCTACTGAAACTTAATGCTGATAATACAGTCTCCGCCATCGCTACCTCTACCCTCAACCTCGACCTCGCCAACACCGTTGGTATCCTCGGCGCCACCAGAGGAGGGACGGGGTTATCGTCGTACGCTACTGGCGACCTCATCTACGCCTCAGGCGCTAACACCCTCACCAACCGCACTATCGGTACTACTGGTGATGTTCTCTCGGTGGTCGGTGGTGTACCAACCTGGGTGGCGACTTCAACGTTGGGAATTAGTGGAGGAGGGCCTTCTCTTTTCACTGACGGTGGGGTCACTACATATCTTACTAGTTTGACCGATCGACTGGCGGTGGGAAGTACCACTGCCAATGCGACTCTAGATGTCTATGGAGATTTTCGTGTTGGTACTCAGACTGAACCAATTTTACTTGTACAAACACGAGAAGGTAGACCATCAATAGCGATTGGAACCTCAACCCCGGTTCGAGATTTTGAATTGTATAGCAGTTTGTCAGGCGGTGCCGTGATGCGCATTGATGAACCTAATCCACGTATTGAATTGTACGAAAATGATGCCACAGCCAATAATCGACTTTGGCGTATGCAAGCTAGTTCGGGTGTTTGGTCACTCGCGTTACAAAGTGATGCACTAGGGACCCCCAATACAGCTTTTTCGGTTGGTCGCTCCGGTGCCACTCCGATCTCCTTTTTTACGGACGACTTGCGGTTTGGTATTAATGATAACGATCCTGATTTCCGACTTGAAGTAGCTGGATCTGCGACTAATGGTTTCTTTGCCTTGTCGTCCGTTTTGTCTGCCGATGGTGATGTGTTTCGAGTTAATGCCAATGGTGCTGTTGCGGTAGGTACCACGACGAGCAATGCCTTTTATACAATTGCGACCAGTACAGCATCAACGACATTGGCCGTTCGTCAATTTGGTGTTGGTACTATTTTTGAAGCGTTTGATGGCGGTGTTAGTGCCTTTACGATAATTGATGGAGGTAATGTCGGCATCGGCACTTCATCACCAACCGCCAAACTCACCGTCGTCGGCACCACCCTCATCACCGGCACCTCGACACTCGCCACCACCACCATTACTGATCTAGCAGTGAGTAGTGCGCTGCGTGACGCTTCTGGTAGTGCGGGTACCTCAGGTATGGTCCTCCAGAGTACTGGTACCAGTACGCAGTGGGTAGCGACCTCTACCCTTGGTATCACGGGCGGTAGTGGCGCTACGACACTCTCAGCCCTCACTGATGTCTCACTCGCTGGTCTCGCTACTGGGCAGCTACTCTCGTACAACGGTTCAGTTTGGAATAATGTAGCCACCTCTACCCTCAACCTCGACCTCGCCAACACCGTTGGTATCCTCGGCGCCACCAGAGGAGGGACGGGGTTATCGTCGTACGCTACTGGCGACCTCATCTACGCCTCAGGCGCTAACACCTTAGCTAACCGCACCATTGGTGCTACCGGTGATGTCCTCTCAGTAGTGGGTGGTGTACCAACCTGGGTGGCTACGTCGACCTTGGGTATTAGTGGGGGCAGTGGGGCTACTACCTTTCTCGCTCTCACAGACACCCCATCGTCATACACCGCTAATCGTCTCTTCTACACCAACAGTGGCGCTACCGCCGTCACCGATAGTGCCAACCTCACCTTTGATGGTTCACAGCTAGCTACCCTTAACCTAGCGGTTGCTGGTACGAGTACGTTTG
>JBJOPW010000004.1:0-77754 GCA_046050355.1 Candidatus Parcubacteria bacterium | reverse complement strand
GACGAGGTGGTATTTGCAATCAAAGACGGTATGGCTGGTCTTGCGGTAGAGTTGCATGGAGTGTAGTGTACCACCTTAAAAGAATCGCCTGAAGGCGAGGGGTTTGCTCCCAAAGGTTGATACAAATCGGACGAGCAACTGAGGCCAGCAGTGGAATATCGCCATCGGTGTCCCCGACCGCGACCGCCCCATCACGAGTCAGTTCAGGATGCTTCTCAAACACCCGCGCGACAATGTTTGCTTTGTTCTCGATGAGGTGTTCATCTTGCACCTCACCGGTAAAGCGGTCCTGCGGACCAATATCATAGATGCGTCCGTAGACCTTATCAAAGCCGTAGTCTTTACAGAAGGCATCAAGCACCGTCTTTGGTGATTGTGAGATTGCGACGAGGAAGTAACCATCGCGCTTCAGCTCACGAATCAAATCACGAGTGTACCGATAGACACGCTTTTGGTGACGAGCGACTACTCGCTTTCCAACATCGGCAAAGGTACCATAGTGGACACCTTTGATGTGCTGTAAGAAGGCATCAATGAGAGCAGCGATATACGCATCGTACGTACCTTCACGATCAAGCCACTGCCGGCGTTCGTTTAAGTACACATCACGCGACTCCACCGGGAAAATGCCTTCATTAATGAGCGCCTCCACCAGTTCTATGAGGAGACTCGACCGAAACAAGGTTCCGTCAATATCAAAAAAGGCGACTTTTTGCATAGACCCATTATCGCACATTTATAAACACCGGTCGCCACTCGCGCCAAACGGCGGCTGGGACAATTGATTCGGTATATTCACCAGGGACCATCGCGCCGACAGCACTGATCTTCAAGGTCTCGTCCGGTAACACCGCTTCGACGTAGCCTAATCGTCCCACCTCATCTTCGAGGAACCATTCGATAATCGTATCTGGCTGTGGCGCAATCATGCTCCGTACCCCAGACACACCGCGTAGGAGTGTATGCCACGAACCAGCGAGACGAGGACGGGCTGGCGGCCAGGCGATAGCGAGACGATCGCGCAAGAGACGCACGGTCACATACTCTTCAGCGGTTAGTGGTAGACCAATCGCACCACCAAGGAACTCATCCGCGATATGCTGGCGGTAGATTTTTGCTACTTCACTATCAGCGAGGTAGACAGTACCGGAAACGAGCGTGGGCCAAATAGTCTCAAGCTCGGGTGTGAGCGCATCTTTGTGTACAAAGCCAACTTGGCCGTAGGCGAGCACTTCTGCATACTGTCCTTCAAAGTGACGAAGTGCCACTATCTGTCCGTACGGCAAAGTTCGCAACTGACTATCAAACTGCTGGACCGGTTCTTTGAATAGTTTTGTTCCTGTGATAGCGCGAACCACATAGAGCATCCCGGGCTTGTTGAGGGTTTCAGTGGTGATTGTGGGAGTTTGCAGAGGGAGTACAACCTCAGGCGATTCGGTCGCTTCAAGGGCGGCATCTGCTACCGGTAGCGATAGTGGTGATGGTGATTTGTGCAGTGCAACATTTTCAGTTTTACCAGGCAGTTCGGTGTAATGGGCACGCGACGACAAAACCGGTGTCGACGATGAAGTTGAGGTACGCGTTTCTACCGTTTCTGTCCCGAGGAGGAAATGCCATAAATCAACCAAGACTAACCAAAAGACGTGCAGCATAGCGGAATAACCCTAGTATAGCACAAAATGACCATGGCTGAAAAAAGCGCTTTCCAATCAAATAAGAGACTATTAAAATCTCAGTTTGACATGAAGTGTTAATTCTAGATGAAGAACGCGAAGAACGACTGATTTTGGAAGGAGATGTATTGTTATATGAATTAATAAGTATGTACAAATGTTCTGCAAGTGGTTATTTTGAGATAAGAGCGAGGCGCGGCGGAGCGAAAACTTGAGGCGTACTGCTGTACGATGAAAGATTGAGCGAGAGACGCAACAAAGCTATTGCTCAAAATTACCACTTGGTAAAATTAACGTTTGGTGAGAATAGCACGTTTGTAGGTGGCCAGATGTTCCAGCGCCACCCCCGTCCCCTTCACCACACAAAACAGCGCCTGGTCAGCCAAGACCGCCTTCACTCCGGTACGACGTCGTACCAGTTCTGGGAAGTTGCGGAGCTGCGAGGTACCACCGGTCATGATGATACCACCGTCGATGATATCGGACGCGAGCTCTGGTGGCGTCTCCTGAAAGACGTCTTTGATGGCTTTGATCATCTCACGGAGTTCCTTGCCGATAGCGCGTACCACTTCGTTGGTGCGAATCTCAGTGGTGCGCGGGAGCCCCGTAAAGACATCACGTCCTTTGAGTTCCATGACGAGTTCTTCCTCAAGCGGCAACGCTGAACCGACTTTAATCTTCACCTCTTCCGCCGTCTTTTCACCAATCGAGAGATTGCGAGACTTTTTTACGTAATCAATGATAGCGGTATCAATACGATTGCCGGCACACTTCACCGAGTTTGCGGCTACAATACCCCCGAGCGAAATCACCGCCACGTCGATTGTCCCGCCACCAATATCGACAATCATATGGCCTTCGGCATCATATATAGGTACGCCGGCACCAATGGCAGCGAGAATCGGCTCTTTGACCACATACGCATTACGCGCGCCAGCATTCATCGCTGCTTCGACTACTGCCCGCCGTTCGGTTGAGGTCACTCCGGCCGGCACCGATACCATCACATCGGGTTTAAAGAGATTGTACTTACCAAGTGCCTTACCGAGGAAGTAGCGCAACATCGCCTCAGTCACGCGGTAGTCCGCAATAACGCCGTCTTTCATCGGACGGTAGGCGCGGATATTATCAGGAGTACGGCCAATCATCGCTTTGGCTTCGGCGCCGACGGCGAGGACCTGCCGGTTATCACCCACGGCCACCACTGACGGTTCATTAAGCACAATCCCGTGTCCAGGTATATAGACGAGCACACTGGTGGTACCAAGATCGATACCAATTTTGGGCGCAAAGCGATCGAACATGCACCACACATAGTACAGGTTTTTGCCCACGGGGCAAATGACAAGCATATAGCATATATGCTATAGTTTGTAGTAATTAGCTAATAAGTAGGTATGGATAACAACATTGGAAAGCGTATCGCTGATATTCGTGGTGCAGAGGGTCTCACCCAGAGTGACTTAGCCAAAAAAATTAAGACAACGCAATCAGCCATTGCGCGAATTGAGAGTGGTACCCAAAATCTCACTACTGATATGTTACGAAAATTAAGTGCTGCCCTCGGCAAAAACCTCGTTACCCTCTCCCCTGGCACCATGAACGTCGTCATCGAAGGCAAGAAGAAGCTTTCGGGTACGATTGAAACCAACACTTCAAAAAATGGTGCCGTGGGACTTCTCTGCGCTTCCCTCCTCAACCGTGGTGTAACCACCCTCCACCGCATGCCCCGCATTGAAGAAGTACACCGCATCCTTGAGGTACTCGAGAGTATTGGCATGGGGGTCTCATGGAGTGGCTCAACGGTGACCCTCACTCCACCAAAAAAGTACAACCTCAAAAAGATTGACGCTGAAGCAGCGCGCAAGACCCGCAGTATCATCATGTTCATTGGCGCTCTCATCCATACCATGCCAGAGTTCGCCTTGCCTCAGTCTGGTGGCTGCAAGCTCGGTAGTCGGACGGTGCGTCCGCACTTCTTTGCCCTTGAGCACTTTGGAGTAGATATCGAAACGACCAACGACGCCTTTAAGGTGAAGTACGTACCGAAGTCACCAAGTGAAATTATCCTCTTTGAATCAGGTGACACCGTAACCGAAAACGCCCTCTTTGCGGCCGCCCGCCATACTGGAACCACCACCATCAAGTACGCGAGTGCGAACTATATGGTGCAAGAGATTTGTGTCTTCCTCGAACGACTCGGTGTGAAAATCGAAGGCTTTGGTACTACCACGCTTACCGTCACAGGTGTCGCAGACATCAACATGAATATCGAGTACACCCTCGCCGAAGACCCAACTGACTCGATGTTCTTTATTGCGGCTGCCATTGTAACCAATTCCGCCATCACTATTACCCGCTGTCCGATTGAGTTCCTTGAACTCGAACTCCTCGTGCTTGAAAAGATGGGACTTGAATACACGAAGAGTAAGCCCTACTTTGGCAAAAACGGCCAAGTGAAGCTGGTTGACCTCAAGCTCAAGCCCTCAAAGCTCCACGCCTCACTCGAGAAGGTGCACTCCCGCCCGTACCCAGGACTTAACGCCGACAACCTTCCCTTCTTTGCGGTCATAGCCACCCAGGCCGACGGCCAAACCCTCATCCACGACTGGATGTACGAAAAGCGCGCCATCTACTTTACCGAACTCGAAAAGCTCGGCGCTGACACCGTGCTCGCTGACCCACACCGTATCTATATCACCGGACCGACCCCACTGCGTGCCACTGAGCTCATCTGTCCGCCAGCCCTGCGCCCCGCTACTATCCTCCTCATTGCGATGCTCGGTGCCTCGGGCAAGTCGGTCCTCCGCAATATCTACAGTATCAACCGTGGGTACGAAAACCTCGTTGCTCGCCTCCAGTCGCTTGGAGCCAATATCAACTACCTCGAGGAGCTATAATTTCTAAAATTACAATAAAATTTTAGGGGTCCAACCCCGAGATTAGATATCTCGGGGTTGGACCCCCCCCTAAAACATATCTATAAAACAAACAATATACCCTGTGGAGACGTATAATGGGTTAAATTTGCTATACTCAACAGATGTACGTCATTGAGGTCATACCACTCGTCCGAGGCGTTCAGATAGAATCCTTGACCTATTTTTGCAGTCACGGCTACAGTCGCGGTACTATTGTGCAAATCCCCGTCCGGGGCAAAACCGTAGCTGGTGTCGTAATTGAAGTCTCACCGGTCTCAAGTGCCAAGACCGCACTCAAGGCCGCCACCTTCTCGCTGCGGAAGCTCGCTCCCGATCAACGCACCACTACCCTCTCACACCACCTCCTTAATACCGTCGAAGCCCTCTACAAAATCCTCCCCGCCAAACGTGGTGCTATTCTCTTTTCTCTGCTCCCGCCTGATGTACGTTCGGGTACCGTCTCATACCCACCACTCCCCTGCCACCAGGCTGGTGAAGACCCGACCCCACAACTCCTCGCCGCTCCCCTAAAAGAACGTTTTATTGCCTACCAAGCCATCGTCAGACGTGCGTTTGCCCACCGCGGATCGGTACTCCTGGTTGCGCCATCGGCAGCTGCTGTCACCGTCCTCTACGAAGCCCTTCGCCATGGTATCGAAGACCGAGTCGTCTGTTTTAGTGGTGAACAGACGAAGACCTCGCGTCAAAAGGCCTACGCGCAGTTTGCCGATCTATCGCGCGCGTCACTTATTATTACCACACCGCACTTTGCCTATCTCGACCGGTCTGATTTCACTACGATCATAATTGAAAACGCTGGTAGTAATCACTACATTGAGCGTACCCGACCGTATCTCGATCATCGCGTCGCACTCTTAGCACTGGCGAAGGTTGCGCAGCGCGCCATCATTATTGGAGACATCACCACCCGCACCGATGACGAATACCAGCTCCGGAACGACCGCTACATCCCCTACGGTGAGCCGCAGCGCCGTCTTTCGGTTGATGCATCTCTCTCCATCATTCACCAGCACGACAAACCCACACCCGAAGTGCCATTTGCACTATTTTCGCCCGAGCTCATCAAGCGTATCGAAACAGCGATTGAAGGCAGACACAATGTCTTTCTCTATGCCGCTAGGCGTGGCCTCTCACCGGTAGTCGCTTGCATTGATTGCGGACACATCTTCCGCTGTCCGGATTCAGGTACACCGTACTCGCTTCTTCGTACCCACCATCCGACCAAGGGAGAGGAACGGTGGTTTATTTCCTCTACCTCGGGCAAGCGTGTCCGCGCCAGTGATGTCTGTCCAGACTGTGGCTCATGGCGACTGCGCGAACGCGGCATTGGCATCCAGTTTATTGAAGACGAAGTAAAAAAACTGTTTCCCGCAGTACCACTGGTGGTGATGGATGCCACCACCGCTGGCACCCACAAAAAAGCTCTGGCCCAAAAGAAAACCATCGAAGGTCATAAAGGCGCTATCCTCCTTGGCACGAGCATGGCCATGGCCTATCTACCAAACCACCCCTACCTCTCAGCGATAGTCTCGCTTGACGCCGTGCGCGCTATCCCGACCTGGCGCGCGGATGAGTCACTGTTTCGTCTCCTCCTCACCCTCCGCGAAAAGAGTAGTCACGAAGTGATTGTCCAGACTCGCTCCGACAATGACGACCTCCTTCTCTACGCCGCCCGTGGTGCGACTGACCGCTTTCATGATGACGAGCTCCATCTCCGCGAGATGCTTGCCTACCCGCCGTACACCACCTTCTACCTCCTCACCTGGCAGGGAGCGCAAGAGCATATCGAAGAAACCGAGAAGCTCATCAAGACCACCCTTGGTACGCTTGCCGTCGGGCCGCAGTTCTACACCAATCCACAATCACCAGCCTCAAAGCCCATTCGCCACTGCCTCATCCGCGCTGACAAGAATACGGACACGACACACTTGGTGGAGCTACTACGACATTTGCCACCGCATGTGGCTATAACCGTCAATCCCGACCGGATCGTCTAACCACTTCCAAAAAATACTCATCTGCTTTGTTGTGCATCGTGAAATTTTGCTCAATGTACATCAAAGTACACCTCACAAAATTTCCCTCGCACGTCTCGCATCTGAGCCTTTTTTGAAAGCGGTTGTGAAATTACCGCGTTTTCTATACTTTATTTTCGTGTGTTTATACGCTATAGTGTCACTATTCTATGGCGAAGCTCGTCCCACAAAACCACCCCGTCCTCCACGCCACCGCAGTCGAAGTCACTCCGGAGGAGTTTTCTAATGGTACGGTCGCAAAGCTCATCAAGGACCTCAAACAGGCCCTCCATAGCTACAGTGTCGATGGCTTCACGGCGGTCGCCATCGCCGCTCCACAAATTGGCGTTGGTAAGCGCGTCTTTATTATCGAAGACCAAAGCAATGACCGTGATGCCCTTCCCTCGTTTGTGGCCATCAATCCACAAATCATAAAGTACTCAAAAAAGACCCATGAAGTTGGTGAGGGCTGTCTCTCGATTCCCGAGTACTATGGACTCGTGAAGCGTTCGACCAATGTTACCTTGAAGGCCCAAGACGAACACGGTAAGTGGTTCGAACGGGGTGCCGGCACCCTTCTCGCGCAAATTATTCAGCACGAATACGACCACCTCGACGGCATCCTCTTTACCGACCGTGCGACCAAAGTCTGGCACAAAGACGAACTCAAGAAAGAGAAAAAAGATATTGCCTAACTCCACATGGAAAACCCACCAAAACCAACCTTCGGCTTTTTTGGCACTCCTGATATCGCAGTCACCGCGCTTGATGAGATGGCGACGTTTGGCTACCTGCCAGCGCTTGTCGTCTGTAATCCGGATGCACCGGTCGGGCGCAAGCACGTCATGACCCCACCACCGGTGAAGGTGTGGGCAGAGGCCCGCGGTATCCCCGTCTTCCAACCGACGACGCTTAAAAACCGCGAGGACCTCTCTCTCCTCACTGATACGAAGTTCGATTTCTTTGTTGTCCTCGCCTACGGCAAAATCATGCCGGAGTGGCTCATCAATCTACCAACCTACGGCACCATCAATGCCCACCCATCCTTGTTGCCGAAGTTTCGTGGCGCCAGCCCCATTCGCTCCACCCTCCTTTTTGACCTCTCAGCCTGCGGTGTCAGCATCATCCAAATGGACCGCGACCTCGACCACGGACCTATCCTGGCGCAGCAGGCAGTAACGCTCACCAAACCAATCCCCGGTCTAGAACTCGATACTACCCTGGCTCGAATCTCCGGTTGCCTGTTGGTCGACGTCATGCAAAGGGTACCCCTCGGTCAAGTAACACCCACTGAACAAGCCCACACTGAAGCCACCTTTTGTACCAAAATCACCAAGGACATGGCCGAGCTCTCCATTGACCCACACCATCTCCCCACCGGCGAGGAAGCCCTCGCGGTATACCGCAAAATCTGCGCCTTTGACGGCTGGCCTGAGACCTTTTTCATCCACAACGGCAAGCGCATCAAAATCAAATCTGCCTTCCTCACTGAGGCCGGCGCACTTGAGATTCTCCGCATTGTGCCTGAAGGCAAAAATGAAATCAATTGGGAGCAGTTCTAATTCTAGTTTGTATAGTGGCTTGCAGCGCTATAGCTTGTTCAAGGATAGTAGCCACATCAATTGATGGACCTACTATTGCTTGACTTAATCGTTCAGCTTCATAAGCCAGGCCTTCATTTGACAGATGTTGATACCTCGCTAATCAGCCATGTCAGGATTCACACCTTCAAAGTACGAGAACGGCTTGATTGCCTCTGTTATCTTTTTAAGCGCCGAATTCAGCGTAACAGTTTCAGGACATTCCTTACTCTTCCCTCCATCAACCACGACAAATCTTTCTGGCATAGTTATCGTCCAAAGCGCATCATGTCTTTTATCCTTCTTGCTCCTTTGCGGAACATACTAACTCGCTTATCATGTGCTCGTTCGAGTTCGTGTTCGAGATTGCGACGAACTTCATCCACCGCTTTTTCAAATGTCTCTTCAGTGGCCTCAGCTCGAGCGAGGCGATCGCCACGCCACAGATTCGCTTCAATACGGCAGATTGGACCATTGGCATGAGCAGTTAGTCGTTCGATTTCTACTTCACACCGGATACTCCGGGCACCTTCAAGGTATTTTTGCAGTGAGGTCAATTTAGTGGTCACCAAGGTCTGCAAGGTTTGGTCTGGCGCCACATTTTTATGAGTAAACGTTATGGTTGGAAATGTCATAGATTGCTCTGTGGTTATTCCTGATAAACGTCCTCCTTGAGGTGTTCGCAGTCTACCGTACTCCCCTCCACTTCAGTATAACCCAAGGGCGTGCGACCAGGTAGCAATCGGTTGTGTCTACCTACTCAATCGGGCAGACATTACCTGGATCTGCCGTCTCTGGCGCCTTACCATTACCATAGTGCTTGGCCAAATGATCGATAATATCGATAGATTCATACATCGATATTCCTCGTTCAGTATCCTCGAGGTACGGTACCTGGGCTTTACCACCTTTCTTGATAAGTTCATCCATGGCGGTATCGTCCGCCCGCACATCCAGGAGGAGTAATGGCGCCTTAATATCCTCATTTGCCTTGAGTACCCGCTGACTATACGGACAGCTCGGTTTATAATACAGGTTAAGCATATAGATAATTATAGCAAGCAGCTACCAAAATGCCCTCCCCAATACCCAAATATCCTTGGGTTGAATATTATAGAAATTTCTGTACAATACATGCACTCGTTTCCAGGTACGGAAACGAGTAGCTATCTTCCGCGATAGCTCAACGGTAGAGCAGCTCCCTGTCAAAGGCAGCTTCCGGAGGTAACTCCGGAATGAAAAGAATGTGAATTGCTGGAAGCCCTAACGTGTTGACGCGGGTAATCAGCAGCCAAGCTTCATCTTAATTGATGTTGAAGGTTCAGAGACTATCCCCTCGGGGAGTAGCCGAACAAAGTGTTCGTCGAAGCGCATTCCATCCTCAACGCAAATGCGTCGGATGATGATATAGTCCACCCCTTTAAGGAATTAGAGGATACGTGTAAGGAGTTGGTTCCAGGTTCGAATCCTGGTCGCGGAGCATTAAAAGTTTAGGCCACAGTAATGTGGCCTTTACTTTTATATGCTCCGCGACCAGGATTCGAAAGAATCGCGATATGAGGAGTTTTTTCCAAAGCGAGGAATCAGCGATTCCGGGTCGGGCGAATGAGTATAATTTATGAACGTAGTGACATAAATTATCCATGAGCGTGACCGAATCCTTTATGGGAGCACTTTCGTCAGGATTCGAAGACCTTGCCAGCTATTTTATGACGATAGGAAATTAAATAGCGACAAGGTGTACTGAACCTGTAAGGTTCGAATCCTATCGGCTACCCCCCTTACCTAAATCCGAATTTACTGTATAATAGCGCCCATATGACACGAATCATTGCACTGAGTCCAAAGAAGAAGACCAAGACCCCGCCTTACAAGTCACCAAAGCGTCTCGCCAAGAAGCAGGAAATGCTCGCCAAGAAGGCTGAGAAAAAGGGTCGAAAGTAGTCTCACCAAACGAAGCAAAGCACTAAGAGGCAGCTTAGCTGATACCAAAATCACACCCCACGGGTGTGATTTTGGTTTTACGACATCAAACTTTGTATGATTTTGTTTGACAAATACGATTATGAGTGTTAAAGTACACTCGAATAGTTAACGACAGAAGCTGGAGGCTACAGTGAGATCTTTGTGGAAATTGATCAAGACGCTTTTTCGGTACAGCGGTGAAACCCAGGCCGAAAAAGCCGAGAGCGACTACATCGACGGCCTTATCACCAGCAGCACCAGGGACGACATCGTCTCGGGCGCAGCGCGTCGGTAGACCGCCCACCAACTTCTTCTTTTTAGAGGGACCGTTGGAGGGCGGTCTTTTCTTTTGCTATAATCACTCCATCATGGACACAAACATCACCTGGAACAACCTCCAAGCCACTACCCCATCGTTTACCGAAAAACTGAACGCAGCCCTCGATGAGCTCGGTATTCGAGCTATCTGCAAAGACCTCCCGATTGATCATATTTGTGTGCGACTCAAAAATACTGCTGCTGTAGCCAACCTCAAAACCGAACTGGAAGCGGTTGGTCACATTATTTCTGCCGTGCAGGTTAATGGTCGTGAAATATCGATAATACAACTAACAGAACCAATCAACCTAGGAGACTGGCAGACATTTGGTGTTGAGTTACCCAACCCTAAGCCTAATCACAATTACGAGGACGGTTGGGAACATGTCGAGTTTGTACTCAATGTAGTCGAGAACACTATGGCTGGTGTGCGTCAGGCCTTTATCGATACATTCCCACAGTTAGATATAGAGAAACTAAAAGTGGAGTATTCGTACTCCGAAGATGAACCACATGCCGAGGGTGACCAACTACCAAACCCAACCGTGGGACTGAAGGTAAACGGTGTAGGTATCAAATTTCACGCTTTGCCGATTCAAAAGGTGGTTGGATACATTGACTAGTTCATTATGAAACTACTTTTAGCTTCTTCTCCTGACTTGAACACCACCCAATTACAACGACTACTAGAATTAGTCGGTAAGTCCAGAGCCAGCAAGGCACTCGTGATTACCACTGCTGCTGTTCCCTATGGACTGAGCCCAAAGCCCGAGTGGCTAGAGCGAGCTTTTACACCACTATGGGCTATCTGTGACGAACTAGAAGAAACCACTCTTGAGGACGGTAGTTACCTACCGGGCGATCTACAGTCGTACGATTTTATCTACGTCAGTGGCGGCAATACGTTTTATTTAGCGTATCAGTTACACAAGACCGGTTGGGACAAAAAGTTAGTTGATTACATCAATAGTGGCGGCGTGTATGTCGGTAGTAGTGCTGGCGCCATAATCCTCATGGACAATATCGAACACTTTGCCACCGCAGACGACCGTATAAAAGCACCAGCAATATGTCCTGGACTTGGTTTACTTACACAAGCAATTATCCCACACGCAGATAATGCAAAATACAGTCAGCTAGCGGCCGACATTGCTCAAAAATACCAAACTGATGGACTTGTGGTCACTTTCTTGAACGATAAGCAAGCATTGCTCATCAATGACGATGGTTTAGAAATAATTTAATTGTTTCGATATATCACTTTCGACAAAACCAGAAACGTCACCATCCCAGCAAATCCCCAAAACAAATCAATCAAACTGAAAGTTCTTGTCGCTGCTAGTGTTTGAGCAAATTCTTCTAAAGCGACAATCGGAAATAGAATAATAATCGCCAATGGAATACTTGCTATTGTTTTTTGGTTCAAGGCTTGATGTAGCAAGAAAGTCCATATTCCATACAATCCAAAATGTCCGAGCGAATCATACATCGGGACAGTTGCAATTGTTGTGGGAATAATGTCAACGTAGGCACCAACTATTACCAGAATAATAAAGGCAGTGAAGGTAGCAAATAAATACCACCACTTCATGAGTCCGTGTTGTTAAGCTTGTACCAATCTAGATTGCGTGTGATGAACATAACGATTCCAAGAACACAGAATAAGAGTATCGAGCCAAACAGAAGAGAGTACTGTTCCATCTGCAGAAGTATGTACAGGTACCCATAGAGTGCAGTTAGTAGTCCCACAATGGTCAATGCTCGTGAATTAGCCTTAAGTACAGTAAAGCAATACCCTGCAATTAATCCCGTGGTAGCGGTAGCAGCCAGAAGATATGCCGGTAGGAAACCAATAATTTCAGCCAGTGATAGGAGTAGAAGATAGAACAGTGCTATTGCCATACCAACAAGCAAATATTGAACGGGATGGATTCTCAGACCAGCGAGCACTTCATACATAAAGAATGTAAGGAATGTTAGACCGATGAAAAGTATCGAGTACTTAGTTGAACGGTCAACCATGGTGTAAAAGTCAACTTCTTGGTAGAGGCCAACACCAAAAGCTTTTGCAACAATATTTTCTGCTGAAATAATTGAGGACCCGATCCAAGATTGTGGAAGGTCTTTGGCATATGAAGGAATCTGCCAAGTCGCCTCAAAGCCATTTTCGGTTATTGATCGACTTTCGGGTAAGAACTCTCCAATAAAACTAGGTGCATTCCAACTTGAACTCAATTGCACCTTTGTATTTTCACCCAGCGGTAAGAATGAAATTTCCCTACTTCCCTTCAGCGGTAAATCAAATGAGAACTGATAATCTGTTACTTTCGGATCAATTTTCACATCCGCATGAACACCACTCGCGTCCAAAGCTGCAAATTTTGACGCGGGTAACATTTTAAACTTTTCACCATTGAGCGTAAAATCAAACATGGTTGCAATTCCTCTTGAATCAGAGACATGAATTGAAATCACGGCTTGGTCCCAAAGAATACGTGCGTCCGTTGGCACTTGCTCTAAATTTGATAGATCAAAACTGCCACTGCTACCAATCGTAGTTGTATATACCGGAGTCTCATACACACCTCTTTTTAAAAGCTGTGTATCAATCTGGCTGGATAGTGCGAGATCTTTTGGAAGTAACGTCAAACTTGTAATACTGTTGATTTTTCCACCAACTGAATCTATTGTGGTTCTCTCAACCGGAATAGTGAGGACGGGTCCAGCAATCAACTGTGGACGGCTCCATTGCTCTGAAATTTCGTTAGAAGCATCTGTTTGCCTACTCTGACGCTCTTGAATTATCCCCCACACAAACATAGTGGCTACCCAAGTAATCGTCATGAGAACAGCTAGTATAAGCAACTTACCGGTCAGATGATTCTTTGGCTGATTTTTAAAATATTCATTCATGATATTCATGGGTCATATAAAGTAATACTCACTAAGGTTTTCTAAAGTTACACTTAAACTCGTTAGATTAAGGTTATTTAATGAATATCACCTAGACACACCTTTCTATTCCTCCGCCAACTTCAGTGCGAGGAGCTGCTGGAGCAACCCAATAATCTGCTTCATGAGCTCTATTCGCTTTTGCGTATTGGCATCAAGTATCGGTGTAGTAGGTACACATGATTGCCAGGGAGTGACACCCTGCTCTTTGTAGAGGTGCTTCGCATACGCGATATTGCCATCAACAGTCGCTAAGTCATACCCGAGAGCGGCAGCGGTGGTCTTGTGTATCGATTCATAAAACTGGAAAATCCCAACCATACCACCCCCTGCCCCGCCATAAAACACATTGCCAGCGTCAGTGTACTGTCTGAACTTCGACTCACACTTTGCGATCTCAATCATGACTGGTGTATCAGCAAAGTATGATGTGACCACCGCCTCAATCACGACCGGAGGCGGCTTTGTTTCAACAACCGTGCTCTTATCCACTGTTGCAGTAGCTATAGTACGGTCTGCAGTCGAGGTGGCTGCCGAGGCAGTTGTCCAAAATGAGTAGACACCAACCATCATCATACAAAGCAGTAGTATTTTTTGCATAGTTCGTATTGTATCACACTACGCACAGTGGAATTTATAGTCGGACTGTAACTGCAAATCCTGCTAGAGTAAGATTTCACAAACAAAACAACCTCAGCAAGAGGTTGTTTTGTTTGTGAAATTCTTTGTGTTGATTAAAAAACTACACCGTTTTGTGTACACACAATGGTAGTGTTCTTAAACGAATTAATCGCTTTCATATCAGCACACCATGACTGGGCCACCGCCACTGTCACCGGAACATAACTCTGAGCGATAATGTTACCATTGCTGGTAACCATAAAGTAATTTGAAGTACTCGCTCCCAATACACGAGACATAATAAGCATACGAATATGTGAAATCTTCTGTTCGATTTCATACAACTTGGCTTCGTTGCTTACCGCCTTTGTAGTGGATGCCTCGGCCATACCAAACGGCATAACCATGAGCATAATGGCAATTGCAATAATAAATTTCATAAAATGATAGATACTTGCTAGTAAAAGCTAACCATTTGCATACTATCACACTTTATTTATTATGTCAACTCTCATATTCTTACTCCCAATTACAATAAGGTAAGAGTCTAACCCGACCAGGTGACAAAATAAAAAGCCTGTAAAGGCCTTTTATTTACTGCACTGTGTGTTTAACTCCCTCGCATCAGGTTCAGAATCCGATCGAGAATGCTCTGCAATTCAGCAATACGAGCACGGAGTTCGGCTAATTTGGCTTCGGTCGTTTCATTTGGTGTACTGGTTGACCGCACCCACTCTTTACAATCATTATCAACGGTGAGGTCATCTGGTCGACTTGCTCTATCCTCTACTTCAATGTCTAGTGCAGAGGCAATACTACTGGTTGACAGTGTACTGTAGCGACTTGTTACGGCAGCGATGATGTCAGCACTGGTAGTAGCATTGGTAGTAAAGACCACGTCCTTGGCATTAACGAACTCTACTTTGACGACAGTTTTGTCCGTAAAAACATCAGCCTCTACTTGGAGCTTCGTGTCATTATCGCGACATACTTTTGGTGTAGTAGACGCATGTTCGCCCCACCATTTCTTGTCCTTCTTCTCTTTCTTTTCGTGTTTTATTTCACGATTAAGCTTACCGCGATCCTGTGGACGACTGGCACGATCTTCAAGCTCAAATTCGAGTACGGCATTAACTGCCTCTTTGGTGAGCTTAAATTTCTCGGACACAACCGTCACCACTTCTTCCTTGGTGTCTGCTTCAGTAGCAAAGATTGTTTTACGATCATTAACTTCCACTTTCACAATCGTAGTATCGGTAAAGACAGATGCCTCAACTTCAAGACTACTCTCATCTTCATCCTCCCTTTCCTCCCAATCATCATCCTCTCTTGCTGAGACTACTGCCGGAGCCAGCACGAGCATAACCATCAGTGGCAACATGAGTAAGTACATTGGTAACTGCTTCATAAAAAATATTTACACAAATAAACGGCTTCACGTAGTATATGTGATAAATGACCACAAACGTTACCGGCGGTAATAATTGACCTACACTTCGTTACCTTGTCAAGCAGTACGCCACACTGCCCGCAATTGCCGCTTCGGCATGATTAGGTGCACAGACAGTAAACCGGCCGTTACTATCAACCCGAACCGTGTATTTCGTATCACTAGCTGAACCACCCGCACTATCTTGGGGTATCGCTGTTGGGATATAGGTTGGCACGAGACAAGAACCAAGATCAACATTCCACTCCCGGTACCAATCGGAGTAGCGGTACTTGGTATGGTCACACCACTACAGGTGAAGATCCCTTGGTTATCGACGACATTTTGTCCAATCGCGTCAAGTATAGTAGTAACGTGGGCTTCGCGCTCAGTGTTACGCGCTTGAGCGAATTGTCTCGCCGGATTAAGTGCTACCACCACAATCGAAGCCAGAATAGCGATGACGCCAATGACAACCAGCAATTCAATTAAAGTAAATCCTCTTCCTTCAACCGTCCGTACACTTTTATATTGCATAAAAAATGAACTATTGAAATAAAGAACGACTCTATGATTGTACACACTAAGTATGGCACCGAATTATGTGACCGTGTGATGATGAGTGTTTATATCTCTATGCTGCCCGACAAGGAATTTCTCTCCTTACAGGAGCAGTATCCTGATTGGATAATTTGTTTCCTTTCAGTCACAAATTATGCTCAATCAGGCTTCGAATCCTTGACGGAGTGATATTGAATCACTCCTTCGGGCAGCACGAGAAAAAGCGCTATAAAGCGCTTAATTCTCTCGTGCTGCCCGACAAGGATTCGAACCTCGATAGCTGGTGCCAGAAACCAGAGTCCTACCATTAGACGATCGGGCAAAAAGTAAGGGTCGATTGACCCTTGGGTGACGCAAGGAGGGCGAGGAGGGCGAATGAAGCCCTCCTTGCGTCTGCTGCAGCGAGAGTGGGGGACACACACGCCACAGCAGGCCATATAGTGCCAGAAAAAGACAAAAAAGTGAAGCTCTCTTGTCTACCCCAACTAAAAGCGGTCAGCGATACGCCAACTACCGTCTTTCACCGTCACTTTGGTCACTGCGGTATTTTTGAGGCGTAAAATGGCAAAAAAGCGAAGGGTGGCCCGAATGATACCCATTTTTTCTGGACGACGCATGTGCTCCAAAAAGAAATTGATGAAGACCGTATGTGAAACCACTACCACTTTGCTCTGTTTTGGCAACGCTGCTAACTGCGCTTTGGCCGCCAGGATACGAGCAAGAAAATCGTCATACGACTCACCATCGTGCATCGACGCAGTTTTTAGTCCAAAGAGCCAACCCCAAACGTATTTGAGAGCTGTCCATTCGAGGAAGCGCTTCCCAATCAAAAAATTAGGTCGCCGCATTTCTTCAAAGTTCGGATAAGTTTCGGGAATCAAATCACACTCGCGACCAATAGCGACAGCGGTCAACATTGCTCGTTTATTTGTGCTAGTAATCAGATGAGTCGGCTTTAGTCCTTTGATCAGTTTCGCTAAGCGGGCGACCTGGAGCTTCCCCATTTCATTGAGCTCAATATCCGGATGCTGGTGACGCCGAGCGACATTCCCATCTGTTTGGCCGTGCCGTACAAAATAGATATCCATACAATATTTACTGCCCACCGCAGTGCTCCACAATCGCTACTTCAAGGGGCAGGTATGGGAGTGGTGAGCGGGCACCATCATCAGCGGCACGGAGGAGCTTCAGAAGGAGATGCGAGTTGAGGGTCGAGTTGGCTTCGGCACTAAAGCCGGCCAGTGCGGTCGCCAGTTCCCCACTGAAACTTCCGAGGATGGTTTCGGTGGCTGATTTGTCATTACGAATGACCATTACGGCGCGTACGGATTCAAGCAGCAGTCGCAAAAAGAGTTTCATCTCGAGATGGAGCTGAGTTGCTTCGCGTACAGCAGCGAGGGCGACCGGCGTATCTTTTTTATTGAGGGCTCCGAGCAGATTGACCATGAGGGTCACCTTTGGGGCACCAATGATGATGGCGACCTCGTCCGCCGTCCCAACTTTATCCCCTGAGGCCAAGAGAACCTTCTGGGTAATTGAAAGCGCATCACGAAATGATCCATCGGCGGCAATCGCGATGAGGTCAGCCGCGGCTGGCTCAAGGGTGAAGCCTTCTTGCTTGGCGACATCAGTCACGGTAGCGACCAAGACCGCACGTGATGGTGAGCGGAAGCGAAACACCTGGCAGCGAGACAAAATCGTATCGAGAAGCTTCTCCTCTTCGGTAGTGGCAAGGATAAAGACGACATGCGCTGGTGGTTCCTCGAGGGTCTTTAAAAGCGCATTAAAAGCCTCCTTTGTGAGCATGTGCACCTCGTCGATGATGTAGACCTTAAACGGTGACTCGTAGGGTGCCGTATGCACCGCATCGCGGAGTGCGCGAATATCATCAATGCCACGATTACTCGCAGCGTCCATTTCGTAGATATCAATATCCTTGGCGCCAATCGCGTGGGCAAAAATACGCGCCATGGTCGTTTTTCCGGTCCCTCGCGAACCTGAAAAAAGGAGTGCGTGTGGGATACTGCCCTTTTTGATGGCACCTTCAAGGACCGAGACGATGTGATCCTGGTCACGGACAGCCGCAAAGGTGTCTGGACGGTATTTACGATAGAGAGCGGTCGATTCGGTCATAATTCTTATATTAAGTCGCAGGTATTATAACAGAATCTTCAGTACTCTGGGGAATGCGGGCAACCGACTCACGGAGCACTGTCTTCATTGCTTCAAGTGCGATCTTACTATCCTCGGCCCCAAGCAGAACAGCGATGAGAGTTCGCTCGCCATCAGGATAAGTGGTGCGGAAACGAACCACGGCGGTCTTCCCCGCCTCAGGTGTATAACCGTGTTTACCACCCTCATAGTCACTAGCTCCAATAAACGGACTATTATTCACGAGTGGCTGGTGACCAAGATACTGTGGAAGTGTTGTGATATCAAAAACGGTTGGTGTGATCTTGACAAGTGACTTGGTCAGGCGGGCAAGCGCTGCCGGCGTGGCAGTAGTTTCGTGACGGAGTCCATTAAAGTCAGCTGCCGTGATCGAGTGACTCACACCAGCCGCTGCAAGTACCTCGGCGATGATTGGTGAAAGCTCCTCACCCCAGGTGCGCTCAATCACCGCTCCGGCATCATTGGAAGATTCCATCAGATACGGAAAGAGGAGTTCACGGAGGGTGTACACCTCCCCCACCGTAAGTTTGCCAAAATCTTCGGGAGCAGCTACATCACTGCTGGTGATGGTGGTAGTAGCCTCAAGGAGCCCAGACCGTAGCGCCGCGGCCGCTACGACAAGCTTTACCACCGAAGCAGTTGGCCGCGCTACATCAGGTGCCAGAGAGAGCAATACCTCACCTGTTTCTTCATCGAGGACAATGTAGCCAGCAACACCCGGCACTGGTGCTGTCGGAGTGATTACATACTGGTAAATTGCAGAAATCTCACGATTGGTGGCCGTCACCGAACCAACAGACCAGACCAAAAAACCCATAATTATGGTCACAAACAGACACCAAACAAAAATGTGTACAAAAACGGCTTTCTGCATGACTCTCTCTATAGTACCAAATCAAAACACCACCAACGGTCGGTAGACCCCAAGTGGTGTTTTGTGTTTTGACTCGTAGTCCCCTACTTTGCCGCTTTTTTGGCGACCTTCGCTACCTTCTTAGCGACCGCCTTCGTCGCTGCCTTGGTCGCAGCGGCGGCAGCCTTGGTCGCTACTACTTTCTTAACTGACTTCTTCTTTGGTGCGGCTGCTTTGGCAATCTTCTGCCAATGGTCTTTCATTTCTTTTTTGAATCCTGAGAGATCGGCCTTTGAGGCACTTTGGACTTGCGTATAGGCTGCTCCTACTTGTTCAATCAACGCTTCGTACTCCTTTTGAGACATTTCTTGCGCCTTCTCGAGTCCTTCAAGCACTTCGGCTTTAGCTTTAAGCATCCAACTTTTTACCGCCTTGCGATTTTGGGCAGCCTTTTTACTCCCAGCGAGAAAGTACGCGCCAGCTGCTGCCACCGCTGCGGCTGTTAGTCCCACGCCAATGCTCATTTTTTCTTTATCACTCAAACCATTATTTTTCTTTACTGCCATATGAAATAGATTATACCATTAGTCCTCTGTTGCATCTTTTGCGCGTCTCGCTCGTCTATGCGAGCGCGGCTTTCCTGATACAAAACTTACTAGTGACGAAACGAGACCACCGCCTTTGACAAATTCGCGCATAGCAGCAACATCTTCAGCAATGACATCGCTCCCCTCTTCGACTCGAGCTACAATCGCTTGTACTGAAGCGAGGATTTTGATCACATAGTACAGAGCAATACAGACCATGATTGCAAAAGCAACCGTGGCCACACTCGCAATGATAAAGAAAATGTTAGCGTGTAGTACTTCGTTCATCATATCTATTGTACAGGACGTAGCTCAGTCGCCCCGCTCGCAATACACAGAAACGGGCGCCTAGGGGGCGCCCGCGATTTCTCCATAGAACTCCTTATGACGAATGATGTAGAGTCGACGGAAGGCATCGAATTTTTCTTTCTCACAGAAATCGATTCGCCACGGCAGACCATGTGCTTGCCTGATATGGTTTTCGATCAAGGTGAAAAGTCGGGTGTTCCCGACAGAAAACGGATGGATACACCGTCCCGTGGCTGCGACTTGCCACGCCAACGCCTCGATATTCACAACTTCTTCAGGAATTTCTCCACGCAAGGCTCGTTTGTATGCCTGGCGGAAACTGAAGAGAAGCTGACTGACTGCGGTTGCACGCGGGTACGGACGCTTGACCATCATGCTACCACGTAACGAGAACAACGTACCTGTACGGTATTGACCGGCTGTTGATTCGCGAGCACATAGTGTCTTATGAAGGCAAACGAGATCGACTGAATTTTTGTCTGCACTCTGAATCATCATCACAGCGGCGCAGTAATCGTCCAACTGTTTGGATGTCAGCGTCAAGTTAAAGACACCCACCATCTCCTGCACGTATTCTGACGGCGGAAAGAACCTGCTCATGTACTACCCCCACTGTTGGTGTTTTTGACTACAAAATACTATACGCCTCTATTTCTGGGACGCAAGGTACTCATCTACCACCCGGGCAACCGCCTCGGGTGTGTCCTGCTCCATGAGGAGGTGACGGAGTTCAGCGGCACCATGCCAGCCGCCGACATAGGCTTTGTAGTGTTTTTTCATGACGGCGAAGTTCTTGAACGGTAAGAGCTCGACAAAGAGCTTTGTGTGCTCAACGAGCACGCGGAGGCGCTCTTCGATACTGATGTATTCGATATCCGCCGCACTGGTATCCGTGGTCATTATGGTATCGCGATTGACCCCATGCGTTGGCAAGGCCGTGAGACGAGTCGGGAGGCGACGAGTGGGATGGAAGAACCACGGATTGCCAAAGAGCGCTCGCCCCACCATCGCGCCATCAAGGCCGTATTCGATGGCTTTCGCACGACCATCTGCAGCGGAGAGAACATCACCATTACCGATGATTTTGGTCTCAGGCGACAGTTCATTGCGGAGTTCGACCACACGCTTGAGACGTTCCCACCGGGCAGGGACCTTACTCATCTCTTTGCGGGTACGAGCATGGACCGTGAGTGCCGCAGGCTTTTCACTAAGGATTACTGGTATCCAGTCTTCGACTTGATCGGTATTGTACCCGAGACGGGTCTTCACCGAGACGGGGATACCGCCCTCGTCGCTCTTTGCTCCCCGCTTCGCTGCCTGGATAACGGCGCGAGCGATATCTGGGGTTTTAATCATCGCAGCGCCACAGCCCTGGTCAATGATTGCCCCTGCCGGACAGCCCATATTGATATCAATCCCGTCAAACCCAAGTTGAAGACAGAGACGAGCGGCATACTCCATGTGCTCAGGGTGCCGGGTAAATAACTGCGCGATAATCGGTCGTTCTTCCTCACTGTAAATGAGGTCAGCCATCAGTTTTACCTTACCCTCCGGGGTAGCACGGACGAGGCCATCGGCCGCCACAAACTCAGTCCAGGTGATATCGGCACCACCTTCTGTACCATCCGCGCGGGCATGGCGTGAGTACTTCGCTATCATCTGGCGAAAGGCAGCATCGGTCACATCCGCCATCGGGGCGATAGCAAGAAATGGCGTTGGGAACCGTTGCCAGAAATTCATAATTGTTGTACTGTACACGATAGTATAAAAAGCTCAAGGTGGAACATGCAACAAACAACTGAATCGACGCGTCTCTTTGAGACAGTTGTACTGACATTATTCTTAGGTTGGGCCATTAAATCGCCCTTTATTATTATCTTCCTCCTCATCAATGCCGAAGCTTTGCTCTGGTTGGGGGAATTCTATTCATTGGCTACTTTTGCAATCGGTATCATTGCAGTTAGCGGACTAATTGGCGTCATCAGCCAGGAACGAGCACTCGCTGTCTGTCGGGCAATATATCTGACTCTGTATGTCCGGCCAATCTAAACCCGCCTCGGAACATCCTCCGACAGGCGGGTGTTCCATTTTAGGCATCATCAGTGGTATCGGCACTTCCCTCATTTGCCGGCTCTGTCATTTCACTGACGGAGTCACTACTCGTGGCGGTAGTGGTCGCTCTACTTCCTGGTGCTTCTTCGTTAATAAATACTTTGTTCCCGAAACGAAGGTCAATGTATTGAAAACTACCCGATTTGATATCAGAAAATTCTTTCGAAGCGAGGATACTCTTGAGATTTGAGACAGTCTCCTCTGGAGTCATGCGCAAAGTCGCCTTAATCTCACCACCGCCCGCCAGACCTAAAAATACGTCACGCACCATATCTGTTTCTACAAAAGCAATCGGAAAATCGAGTTCTTCACGCAAGGCTTCGCGCATCACCTCGATAGCACGGAGATCTTCGGTCGGAATCATCATTGTGCGCTCTGTAGCATCTGTACCAATCGTATGAAAACGGGGCAACGTTCCACCGTCGAGCTTGGGGGCTTTGGTGAAAGCGTAGCCAGTACTATCAATAAAGTAACAATCATCACTCCCTCGTCCTTTGCACCAGAGTGCGTGGGGAATATATTCACTGAAATTGAGGTGGAGTTCGGTACCACTCACGCGTTTGAGTATCGGATCTTTGAGTCGTGGAATCTCTACCACGCGCTTCAGTATCTCCTCGTGAGGATACGTCCACGCAAAGCGTCGTGGCACGAGACCGACATAGTCGCCGAGGAGCACTTCCTCTACAGCTTTTTTGACTGTCTCGTGATTGATAGTTTCTCCACCCCCGACCGTGACTGTGGTGATGGTCAAAAACTGTACCCGTGTACCGTACCACACCGCGGTGACCAGAAGTCCAATCATGGTCAAGATACCAAGACCGATGATAATCTGCCGCAAAATCGCACGGGTACGCGGATCCCATTGTCGACGGGGTTTCTTCGCTTTTAGTGGTTGGGCAAACTTCTTTTTAACCGGAGACTTCTGCTTAAACATGGTGGTAGTGTAGCATATCAAAAACGGGCAAACCGCCCCGGAAGCAATACTCCTGAAGGCGGTTTGTAGCTATAAGTAAGGGGTCTGACCCCTTACATTTATTTCTGCCAATGCATCTCGGGGTTGGACCCCTAACTAGGGGTCCAACCCCGAGATATACCTGATAGAAGCTCTACCCGATTTTGGACTTGCCGAAGTACGGTATCAGCACATCAGGAATCTTGATTGATCCGTCTGCTTGCTGCAGGTTCTCGACGAGTGAGACCAGAATACGAGGTGCTGCCACCGCGGTGTTATTGAGTGAGTGAGCGTAGCGCACAATCCCGTCAGTATCCTTGTAGCGGATATTAAAGCGACGGGTCTGGAAGTCGTGGAAGTACGAAGCCGAGTGCGTCTCGCGGTACTTGCCTTCTTTTGGTACCCACGCTTCGATATCATACTTCTTCACCTGCCCCTGGCCGATATCAGCCCCACAGTTGAGTACAACATGGTACGGGATACCAAGAGATTGCATAAAGTCTTCGGTGTTCTTCGTGATTTCTTCGTGCCATTTCACACTTTCTTCGTGTGAGGCTTCACAGAGGACAATCTGCTCTACTTTATAAAATTCATGCACACGAATGAGTCCTTTCACGTCTTTACTGTGACTCCCCGCCTCGCGACGATAACACGGTGAGAAAGCGAGGAACTTGACCGGTAGTTCACTCTTATCAAGTACTTCGTCACTATAAAAGCCCATGCCCGATACTTCACTCGTACCAATCAGGTAGTCATCATCTTGGGTCCGGAAGACGTCGTCGGCGTCGTTCGGGAGATGTCCGGTACCATAGAGGTTTTGCTTGCGGACAATGGTTGGTGGCAACATCTGCACGAAATCACGAGCACCAAAGAAATCATTCGCATAGTTCCAAATCGCCCACATCAGTCGCGCTCCATCGCCAAGCATGTAGTACCCACGGAAGCCGTGGACTTTCGCCCCCCGCTCAAAATCAACCATCTTGTGCGCGAGCATGAGTTCGATATGGTCTTTTGCCGCAAATGGGAATTTGGTCTGTTCGCCCCAGGTCCGCACCTCAACATTATCGGCATCACTCTCTCCATCAGGGACGGTCATATCGGGAATATTTGGCACCTGGAGCATCAAGGCCTTCCACTCATCAAGGACCGGCTTCAACGCTTCTTCCTCAGCCTGGATAGCGGCCTTCACCGTCTGCATTGAGGCAATGAGAGGTTCACGCACGCTCGTATCGCTGGCCTTGGCGATTTCGTCAGACACACGGTTTTGCTCGGCTTTTTTACCCTCGATACTCGTCATCAAAGACCGACGACTATCATCAAGAACGACCAGTCGGTCGAGGTCGACTTTGATTTTCTTTTTGATAGCAGCGGCTTTGACGAGGTCAAGGTTCTCACGTATGAATTTGATATCGAGCATGGTGCGTTCTTAACTAAATAATGTGAAAAAATTATACACGACTTTCACAATAGATAAAGAAAAGGGCCCCAAAGATACTTAAGGGCCCTCCAAGCGGTACGGACAAACGTCAGAACTGATAGCCGATTGAGAGGTTGACGTACACTTCTCCCGTGGCAAGCTCCCCGACCACGCCCCGATACACCTCGCGGTAAGCGCAGTCGTCAGGGCCGAATTTCCAAGCTGCCAGCGGTATCCAAGCTCGCCGACCGCGCCTTGCCCAGAAAGTGGCAGGGTCCAGACCACATACTCACCCCAGTCCTTGTGACTGAGGGTGAAGTCATGACTGCCGGTTTGTATCGGCACACCATAGCTCAGGTGCGGACCTTGCCAAACCGACTTTTCAGCCTGGGCCGGCATGGGAACCAGCAAAAAAAAGGCCATCACGGCCGAAAGCATACGCTGCATAGAACTGCCTCCGTGTTTTGCGCGTAAGCGCTTGTTGCATCTTTCTTTATATTGCCACATTTTTTAAATGCTGTCAAAATAGCTACGCTCTATGCTACAATTTTTCTATGAGTACCTTGCCATTACGGCAGTTACTACGGGACGAGTTCCCGGCTCTTTTGGCGGAAATCCCCCAACCACCGAAGACCCTCTGGGCCGAAGGCAATCTCCCACCATCCGATCTTGCTCTTCTCGCTGTTGTTGGCTCTCGTCAATACACTACCTACGGCAAACAGGCAGTGGAGCAATTGATTGGCGGTCTCGCTGGCTACCCTATTGGTATCGTTTCTGGCCTCGCACTTGGCATTGATGCGCTTGCCCATGAGGCAGCTCTCAAGGCCGGACTCTATACCCTGGCGGTCCCTGGCAGTGGCCTTGGCGAACGAGTTATCTACCCAGCGACCAATCGTCGCTTGGCCCGGCGGATTATCGATGCTGGTGGCGGACTTCTCTCTGAGCTTGCCCCTGATACTCAGGCGGCACAGTGGACCTTCCCGCAACGGAACCGCATCATGGCTGGTATATGTAGAGCCACCCTCCTCATTGAAGCAGGTGAAAAGTCTGGTACCCTCATCACCGCTCGCATGGCCGTAGACTACAATCGCGAACTCCTCGTGGTACCTGGTAGTATCTTCTCACCCACCTCACGGGGGTGTCACCAATTCCTTAGACTCGGCGCGACACCGGTGACCTCGGCGGCGGATATTCTCGATGCGCTCAATATCGAACCAACCAGTACGGAATCGAAAGTTGCGGCCGAGAGTGATCTCTCACCCGAAGCTATACTTGTCCTTACTCACCTCAGGGAACCAACAGACAGAGACACCCTTATCACCCGTCTTGACCTCCCGACGGCTGCCGCCAATATTGTCCTCATGCAGGTGGAACTTGAAGGTCATATTGACGCCGAAGGGGGTATCTATACCCCACTTACTCATCTCTGATCTTATCTACTATCCCCACGTCAATTTATCCGCGTTAGAACGCTGTAAAAATGTTCGCAGACAAGAAGCGCGAGTAAGGAAATGCGAGCCGTATTGATGATACGGTGAGTATTGACGAGCGAGCAGTGACGCCGTATCCGGACATTTTGGCAATGTTCTACAGATTTGACAGAACTGTAGAAACCTAGTATTTGTTACGGCACACATATATATGAGCCCCGTTAGAGGCTTAGCTATTGATTTAAGTATATTAAAAACATTATGACGACAACCGGGACTAAAACTAAGACATCAACAACCCCAAAAGCCGCTAACGGGATGAGTACCCTTGTTATCGTTGAGTCACCAGCCAAAGCCAAAACCATTGAAAAATATCTCGGGAAAGGCTACACCGTTATGTCCTCGATTGGGCATGTTCGTGATTTACCCAAAACAAATAAGGATGCGGTTGATATTGAAGCCGGTTTTGTCCCCCGCTACATCATTTCGCCCGGTAAAGAAAAAGTGATTGCTGGTCTCCAAAAAGCGGCGAAAGCTGCTGACCTTGTCCTCCTTGCCTCCGACCCAGACCGTGAAGGAGAAGCCATTGCCTGGCATGTGGCTGAACTGATTAAAGGCGCAAACAAAAACCTCAAGCGAGTCGTCTTTCACGAAATCACTGAAGGGGCGGTGAAGGAAGCGATCACCCATCCACGTGCCATCGACGAAAATCTCAAGGAAGCCCAGGAAGCCCGTCGCGTCCTTGATCGTCTCGTCGGCTACGACCTCTCTGGTCTTATCTGGAAAAAGGTACGGTACGGTCTCTCAGCTGGTCGCGTACAGTCGCCAGCCCTCCGTATTATCATGGAGCGTGAGCGTGAGATCCGCGCCTTTGTGCCAGACGATTTTTTTGTCCTCACCACCGAAGCCAAAGCAGGTAAGATGACGCTGCCGCTCACCTGTAGTATCGAACCAACCGAAAGCGCTGAAGCGGACCGTATCAAAAAAGTTGGCGAGAAAGGTACCTGGACGGTAACCGATCTCAAAGAGACCGAGGCTCGTCGTGCACCACGGGCGCCGTTTACGACCTCAACTATTCAACAGGCGGCGTCTACTCGCCTGGGCTTTTCGCCATCACGGACGATGGGAGCGGCGCAGAAGCTCTATGAAGCGGGACATATCACGTACATGCGTACCGACAGTACAACCATCAGCCAAGTCGCGCAAAAGCAAATCATCGCGCACATCAGCGCCGAGTACGGTAAAGACTACCTCGCTCCCCGACAGTACAAGACAAAGAGTAAGTCAGCCCAAGAAGCGCACGAAGCAATTCGCCCGACAAACATCGCGGTTAAAAGCGCTGGTCTCACCCAAGACCAAAAGGCGCTTTATGAACTCATTTGGCGTCGTACCGTAAGTTCACAAATGAGTGAAGCCCTATTTGCTCGCACCAAAGTGGTAGCGAATATTGCCGGTAAAGAAACTATTCCAGACTTCGCGGTCACTGGTGCCCGTATCACCTTTGACGGGTGGCTCAAAGTAGACACCGCCTCGCGGGGTGAGGATGTCGAAGTGCCAAAACTCGCCATTGGTACGGCACTTACCGTGACAGACATTATGGTCGAAGCCAAACAAACCCAACCGCCAAACCGTTATACCGAAGCTGGTCTTATCAAAGAACTAGAAAAGCGTGGTATCGGTCGTCCATCAACATACGCGAGTATCATGAACACTATCACCGAGCGTGGTTACGTCACTAAAGACGGTCGCACCCTCATCCCAACTGATACCGGTGATGTCGTATCTACGTTCCTCGAGCAATACTTTGGCGAATACATAAGTGACACCTTCACGAGTGATATGGAAGACGAGCTCGACGAAATCGCCGAAGGCAAGCGTACGTATGAAAAGACCCTCAAGGATTTCTACACCCCATTTAGTAAAGATGTGGCCGCCAAAGAAGATATTCCGAAGCTCACGAACCTCGGCGCCGGCCCAAAGCAATTCCCCTGCCCAACCTGTGGTGCTGGGATGGTCATAAAGCTCGGTCGCTCGGGCACCTTCCTCTCTTGTGAACAGTACCCAGATTGTGAAGGCTCTCGCCTCATTGACGGGAGTGAGCTAAAGGCAGAGGCTCCAATTGGCAAACACCCCGAGACCGGTGAAGACATCTATGTGCTTAATGGCAAATACGGTCCCTATGTCCAGCTCGGTGCTACCCCAGAAAAAGTAAAGGGCAAAAAAGCGGTTGCGCCAAAACGTGCAAGCTTACCGACTGGTGTGAAGATGGAAGATGTCACCCTCCTGATGGCGACAAAGTATCTCATACTGCCACGCGAACTCGGCCAACATCCCGATACTGGCGAGCCAGTCATGGCAAATACTGGTCAGTATGGTCCGTATATTGCACATGCCGGCGATTTTCGTTCACTGAAGGGCAATGACGACCCGTACACCATCACCTTCAAACGCGCACTTGAAATATTGAAAGAACCAAAGCAAGGTCGTAAAGGAGAGACGCTCCTCAAACAAATTGGTATCCATCCCCGTACCCGCAAGCTCATCAACCTCTACGAATCAAAGTCTGGTCGCTACTTCCGCAAGGGTTTCAAACGGATCAGTATCCCCGATAACATGAAGACTGAAGACATCACCCTTGAAGTCGCTGTCGAACTGCTTAAGCAATAGTACGAGGTCTTGCCTCGAAGTTAGATTCATCAATACAGAACAAAGGCGCCAAAGTAGGCGCCTTAGATGATCGCGCGAAATGCGCGATTATGTTGTACTGCTTGCACTCATTAAAGAACTAGTCGAAGGAGGGCGATCACCGCCCACCTTCGCGGCCTGCTCGGGCTTCTACTCGCGCCGTCCGACCACAATGTTTTGGTCGGGATGTGAACGTCCGCGCCCTCGCTTGGTCGTGTCTTCCAGGACCTGGCCGTAGGTAGCGACGACCGCCCGCTGTTTGGTTAAGTGGTGGAGTTTTTCCCCAGTGGGCTTGTTGTCGGGCCCAATGACGTCGAGCCAGACAGGGAATCCACCAGAGCTGCGGTTGGCTTCGTCGGTAGTGATTTCGCGCATCTTTTCTTCTTTCTTCTCTTCCCGCGCTTCACGCGGGTGTTGTTTTTATCCGCAAGAGCCCGCGGATTTCGGCCCACCGTTGTCCCAAACGGCAGGACAATATTTAACCACAGGATTGTAAATGAAGCAAGTTTTGTTGAGTGAAGCCACTCTCAATCTTCCATCTTCAATCTTCTCTATTCTATTTTCAATATCCTTCTATTCCCTATTCTCTATTTTTACCCTACAATGAGTTTTATGCGCACCGCTGCAGACATCATTGGTAAAATGCCAAAGCTCACTCAACAAAATGAGGAGCTTATCAAACAGGCCTATGCGTTTGCCGCCACCAAGCACGCTAGTCAAACCCGTTATTCTGGAGAACCATACATGATGCATTTGGCTGAAGTAGCCTACAAAATTGCTGATATGGGTCTCGGGCCACGAACGGTCGCGGCCGCCCTTCTCCACGACACCATCGAAGATACCGATGCCACAGCAGAAGAAATAAAAGAGACATTTGGGGAAGAAGTTCTCTACCTAGTTGAGGGAGTCACCAAACTTTCTTCAGTGCGCTACTACGGTAAAGATAGACACAATGAATCATTACGAAAGCTCTTCGTCGCAACCAGTCAAGATATCCGGGTCCTCATCATCAAACTGAATGATCGACTCCATAATATGGAGACGCTTAATCATGTGCCGGCTGAGAAGCAGCTCCGTATTGCGCGCGAAACACTTGAGATCTATGTGCCCGTTGCCCACCGACTTGGTATGGGTAAGCTCCGTAAGGAGCTTGAAGATATCGCCTTTTTCTATGTCTACCCCGAAGAGCACAAACGCGTAAAGCACCTCCTCGAACAGCGGGCTGGTAAAAGTAGTGAAGTGCTCGAACGAGAACGAAAGTCAATCCAGAAGCGACTCGCTGAAGCCAAATTACTTGATTTTCATACATCGTATCGAGTCAAAGGTCTCTACAGTCTTTACCACAAACTGATCCGCAAGGACTGGGATATCAATGCCGTCTACGATCTCATGGCTATGCGTATCGTTGTACCCACCGTCGAAGACTGCTACCGAACACTAGGTATCATCCATGACCTCTGGCGGCCGTTACCAGGTCGGATGAAGGATTACATCGCCTTCCCGAAGCCAAACGGCTACCAATCAATCCATACTACAGTGACTTCAAACCATGGCACAATTATGGAAATCCAAATCCGTACTCACCAAATGCACCAAGAGGCTGAATTCGGTATCGCATCACACCTCCTGTACAAAGAGCAGGCCCTCCCGCAAAACAACAACACCACTACCAGCGGACGTTTTTCTAACCTAATCCCGAGTCTCTTTCGGCCATTTTCCAAACGCGCCATGCCAGAAGAGGTTGTTGATGCCAAGATCCCTGACCACAAGCAAAAGATACCGCAATGGATTAGCCAGATTGGTGACATGTATACCAAGGACGAGATGAGTAGTCAGTTTATGGCTGATATGCGACAAGACTTCTTTATGAACCGCATCTTCGTCTTTACCCCCAATGGTGATGTGGTCGATCTCCCGCTTGGCGCTACCCCCATTGATTTTGCATATGCCATCCACTCCGAAATTGGGAACCATATCTCGGGCGCACGGGTCAATCGCAAATTTGTCCAACTCGAAACTGAATTGAAGAATGGTGATATCGTCGAAATCGAAACCAAAGAATCAGCCAAGCCTTCCAAAAAGTGGCTCGATATCGCGAAGACCTCAATTGCTCGCCGCCATATCCGGAGCGAACTCGGCCTTCCAGCGATTGGCAAATAAAAACGAGCGACCCTCTTGAGTCGCTCGTTTTTATTTAGATGGTGAATTTTGTCACCGAATACAAATCATCGTCCGTCGCTGACTTAGCACGGAGAGGAGCAGTAGCCGTTTCAGCTGGCTTTGTGTCGTCACCAAGAGGAGTAATTTCTTCCGTGGATGGTGACAGAGGCGTCGGTGTCGGTACTCGATTACCAAGGAGTAAGGCTAGTTGATCGCGTAAGCTTGGCTTAGCACTCAGATCAGCGGTTGGTGTAGGAGTGTCCGCAGCGGCTGGCGATGGAGCTACCGGCACCATCAGTGACTCCGGTTCCTTAGCGTCCGGCATGACCGGCTCCACCGCGACAACCGACTCCTCAACCTGAGGCATCGCTTCCGCTACTACTTCCGCCAGCACTGCCGCACGCTCTTCTAGAGCCTCAACAGACTCGGAAGGAACCTGGCTCGGTACAATTGGTTCAAGCCCAGTCGCGCGCGCCAACTCAGCTAGTGTCGACATTTCTTCGTCAACCGCATCACTGACAACGGTGTCGTTTGACTCATCACGGTAGTCAGCCGGAACTGGAGTGCGAACACTACCGAGCTTCTCCTGCCGCATCCGTTCAAGCATTGACTCCAGGTCTTCAAGTGAAAAGTAATCAATGGTCAGACGTCCACCAAATTCTGTTTTGGTGATACTAACGCGCGTACCGAGAGTGCTACTAAATTCTTTTTCCATCTCGAGGAGTCCATCATCCACTAGTTCTTTCTTGCGCACTTTCTCCGTTGCGATGCCACGGGCAATCTTTTCTACTTCACGTACGGACAACTTCTTGAGAAGAATCTCACGGAAGACTACGTCCTGCTCTTCGGGTCGGTCGTTCAGCATGAGGAGTGTACGCGCATGCCCCTCGGTGATGTCGTTACTCCGCAGCGCATCAAGCATGTAGTCGGGGAGCGCTAAGAGTCGAATTGAGTTTGAAACATACTCGCGACTACGCCCTACCTTCACTCCTACCTGACTATGAGAGAGTCCAAATACATCAGCCAGCTGCCGAAAAGCGAGCGCTCGATCGACTGCATTAAGATCCTCGCGCTGGAGGTTTTCGATGATAGCAAGCTCAAGCTTCTCTTGTTCTGTCTGCTCACCGTCACGGATAATGACCGGCACCAGTTGCAGTCCAGCCAGCTTACTCGCGCGCAAGCGTCGTTCACCAGCGATCAGTTCGTATTCACTACGGAACGATCCATCTTCCCCTTGGATTTCTTTGCGGGTGACTGTCAGAGGTTGCAAGATACCGTACATCCGCACTGATTCAGCCAACTCTTTGAGCTTCGCCTCATCAAACTCACGACGTGGCTGGAAGGGGTTTGGGACAATTTTTTCTACTTCTACCCAGAAGATGGAATCAGCTTGAAATGCCATAAGACAGAATACTAATTAACACGGAAAAAGCCGAGCAAGAATGACCTCCAAAACCGTTCTAACGCGGTTGCTCGTCCCTCTATTCTACCACACCCTTCCCCGGCCATGGGTGTTTATAAGTTTTGGATTATCTGGTATGCTCTAGCGATTGAGGAAATACCTCATATTTGCCGAGTATAGAAAGAGAAATATTGCCGGAGTGGCGGAATGGTAGACGCGATGGATTCAAAACCCATTATCGCAAGGTGTGAGGGTTCAAGTCCCTCCTCCGGCACAATATAAAATCTTAATGCGCTTTATGGCGCATTTTGATTTTAATGAGCCGGAGAGAAAGCAAACTGCTTTACTTTCGTGAGGGACTTGAAAGCCGGAATATGTCGCTCTGCGACTATGAGGCGGGGTCGCGGAAATTTCTGCAAGAAATTATCTGTGACCAAGTCCTATCTCCGGCACCCTACACGTAAACGTAAAAGTCCCCGATTGGGGACTTTTACGTTTGTACTTAACTCCCTCGAGCCACCACCTTAATATTCCCAAAATCAGACACTCGCGACCACACTACCTCCCACCCACAGTCCTTGAGGAGCTCAAGTAACTCCTCCTTACTATAGAGACACACCGGTGCAGTGATAGAAAATAATTCCTGCCCCACTGTATCAAGTACACCCCACCGCCTCTCGATTAGCTCGTGGACTTTGTCATAGTGACTCGCGATGGCAGTCGTCGTGCCGGTCACTGACAGATAGAGTGTAGCGGTCACATCTCGCAGTGCTCTCAGAAGCTTCTTAGCTTCATGATTCGGTAGATAATGGAGTACGCGTTGCAGCACGACCATATCAAACTGAACAGTATTATTTTGTATCCACTCACGGACATCTGCCTGAACAAATTCAATTGTCGCAGCAGTCTCATTTTGAAAGGCCGAACTGTAGTCAGGAATATCAAGTGCAGTAACAATGGCTCCAGCTTGAGTCAGTACCAGCGCCAAGCCACCCTGCCCGCACCCAACATCAAGCACTGACACCTCCTCCACACGACCGATACGTTCACGCACATCTGCCAACACTCGTTTATCGAGATCATCAAGCCGGGTGCTCGCCACATCTACGCCGTATTGCATAACATTGCTATGTATACATTTATGCTGGTCATGCTATTTGTACTTCTTTGATCGAATCACCCGCTCGATACGAAATATGTAGTTTACTATCACGCGACTGGAGGCTTCCAGGCAAAGGCAAAAATGCTGTAAGGCGGCTTTCGCAAAAATCGAGAGTTGGCACTGAATCATGAATTTTTACCCTTGAACTTATTAGTGGAATTTTTGCTTCATTATTCTGCGGTACCGAAATATCACTTTCAAAATACGGACTCAAATCACCTGCTTTGTAGCTACCGATAACTTGCCACTTTGTTTGAATAACTGGCCAACAATCCTTATCAATAAGGGCGTAACTATCAGCACTATCATAATCAGACGCTGTTAATGCTGTTGCCAATACTTCTACTTGTTCTGGAATGAAAATGCTATCATTTGATGTGAAAGGTTTTAAACTCGACATAATGTCACACATTGGCTCATTAAGTAAGCCAATATCCATTGTCTCAGAAATAACAAGATCAATTTCTCTCTTTGGCTTATATTCACGTGCGTCTCCTTCTATAACCAACACTTGATTACCAAGATTAAACGCATTAATACATTCACGCGCCATAATAACCGATTCGGGATTGCTCTCAATACAAACAACCTGCACATTTGGCGATTGCAATGCTGCTTGTATACCTAAAATAGGAATCGCTCCGCAACCGGCATCGCAAACAAGTATATTATCTTTGGTTGTAAGAAGGTTTGCAACTGCCTCTTTGATACCCATCAGGAAACGCTTAGTTCGTACCTCATCACGCAAAATTTGTATACTATCAACTAATGAAAATCTGTCACCTGTAGTTTCTATATCCGTTGTTTCAAATTGTGTACTTTTTGGACTGGTTGTCATGAGTAAAAACAAAATATAGGATTCCAATTTTGATGGCGCCCCGACGTCCATATGTAACCGCTGACCGCTCATTGAGGTATTCTCTTTGAGCCATAGATCCATCTCTTGTTTCGAGAGTAATTTGGGCGACTCTGGCAACTCTGCAATAATCTCTGGCATTACATCACGAGGTGGTTTGGAACACAGTTCTATATTTTCTTGAAAAAATGAAAAAGCGGCACGTTGCAAAGTGAACTCCGCATGAGCCGCGCGAGCCTCATTCATTGTACTTACTTCAGGCGCTTTCATGTATATGTAAATAGTAGCATGAGATTACTCATTTTCTTTGCTGTACTTGCATTTTTACTTGCCAAAGCGTACTCTACCCCCATCGCCAAACCGCCACACCATACGTGATGGAGTGGCCCAAACAGGAAGGATTAGTACTTTGCCAGAACTTACTTCACCATTCGGTGCAGGTCGTCGCTTCGAAAACGAGGAGATCGACCTGATCCGTGAAATGGTCAAATATGGAATGTTGGTGTGGACAGAAGATCCGTTCACACTGAAAAGCGGTGTAGCGAGCCACATCTACTTCAATGGTCGTGGCGACCTGACCGACAACCCATCCCTGACTGAGCGGTGCGGACGATTCATCGGCAAACGCATCTGCGACATTTTGTCCGATGATGAAAGGCGTCAACCCATCATCATCGGCATCCCCACTGCCGCCACCGGTTTTGCCGCCAGTGTGACCCACATCGGAACACTTCTCGAACTCTAAAGGAGATGAAGACGTCCCTGAGCCACCTTCTAACCTTCTGTCCTAAAAGACCAGCGTGTACTCCAAATAAGATCCCGCAGTGGCAGTACAATTTGAAGTATCAAAAGCCTCAAGACACAGCAGATGCAGCATAGAGGTGCCATACGGGTTGTGTTCCTTGGCCAAACCGTCATCATCGCCTTAAGGTGCCGTAGCTTGGGATTTGGTGTAGAGTAGTCACATGATCGAGAGAGATGAAATCGACCAGAAATCTGCTGAATTCGAGATCAATACCTCGAATGTTCAGCGTGACTACGTCTTCGGCTGGCTCCTGTTTGCAATATACCAAAATGAGTATCTCAGTGACCTTCTCATCCTAAAGGGCGGAAACTGCTTCCGAAAAGCGTACTTTCCGAACACCAGGTTCTCCTCTGACCTGGATTTCTCAACTGAACGTGCAGTTGACTTGGATGAACTGACTGCTCAAATTGAACGTAGCTGCAAGATGGCTCAAGCTGTATCGGGTATCAAGTTTGTAAGTGAGAGAAGCTCTTTCAAAGAAGCCGCACGGGCCAATCTCGGCAAAAACACCGACAGAAAAATCTACAAGGGAAAGGTCTTCTTCGAAGATTTCTATGGCCAGAAAAGCGCGCTGGAAATTTCAGTTCGGATGGATGTGACAGAGTTCGACCGCTTGTATCTTCCAGTGAGCACGGTTCCACTTATTCATCCATATTCGGATTCAGATGTCTGCAGAGTAAATCTTAGATGTGTTGCTCTCGAAGAGGGCATGGCATCTAAGCTCAAATGCTTGCTGCAACGTCGTCACTCCCATGATCTCTACGATCTAGTTTACGCTGCGTTCTTTGATGATCGGATTGACCTTGATCGATCAACAATTGCAAGCGTCTTTCTCAAGAAGACCATCTTTGAACGAAGTCCGGGTTCAGCTCGGCAAATACTCCTTGGTCTCCCCATGGCCTTCTTCCGGGCGGCATGGGAGAAATACATAGTTTGCCCGGCAGCAAGCAAAATAGACTTCGACACCGCGACAGAAGCGTACACGCGGTTCGTCGATAGTGTATTCGAAACGAGCGGTATGGCAGATCGCATAAGCGATGCCTTCTTTCCGGCAGAACTTCGTAACGTCTTCTTGGAAGCCGGGTCTCAACAACGGCTTATCCGACTAACCTATGACGGATACGAGAGGGTCGTCGAACCTTACGCTCTAAGCTACAAACGTCCATCGGACGGGTCTCCGCGCGAATACTTCTATGTGTGGGATCGAACTGGAGGTGCCTCAGGGTCAACCGGAATCAAGTCCCTGGTTAATCCAAAAGTTGAGAAGCCACAGATACTTGAAGAAAAGTTCGAACCGCGCTTCGAGGTCGAACTGTCAAAAGCAGGTGAGCTGCCAGAAAATTCCTACTTTGGAGGAGGCGGTCGGCTTGGTGCCCAGACAAAGCGAGGAGGAAGTTCGGCGGGTCGAGTGAATCGCAGGCCTTCAACCTACTCTGGTGGACCCCTTCAGGTGATCGCATGTACCTACTGCGGAAAAGAGTTCAAGAGGAAGAGCTCCGGGACAATGCTCAAGGCACATAAGGACAAGCGCGGATACGACTGCTATGGACGGTCTGGCTATTTTGTTCGCTGGGAATACTAGAGCTCACGTCCCTTCTACTTGGGAATGCGAGGCTTATAGAAATTTGGGCTGGCTTCAAATGGGCTGACCCCGCTCTTATTCGCCCAGAATACACATCCTGAGCGAATTACAAAGTGACTCATGCAGCCAGTGTTGCGCCAAACGGATGGATACAGAGAAGCGAAGCCATCCTCGTCGACATAGACGGCCCATCGAGGATTGTGTGGAGCAGCTAGGGGTAGGCTGATGACTTCGCTACAGCCGCAGGGGCATCGAAACAGTGCCCACCGTGGAACGGTCTCATAGATCACGAATACAAAATCGCGATCTCCGATTGCCGAGTTGCTTGGTGTTCTTTCCAAGATCAGGGCAGCTTGATAGTGCCTCACATGATTGGTAGGTTCTTGGATTTCTGGAAGCCGTGCTTTCTTCCAGAAGTTTAGAAATATCTTGGGAATGCCTAGATTCATATCAAATCGTACCAAGTGCCGGTCTGTCCAGTAGAACTTGACGCTCACGCTTCAGTAGGATCGCGCGCGTGCCACAGCAATAACAATCGGCAGAAAGGTTTCGGGGCTCGTTACTGTGATAAGTCATATGCAAGTAATCTTGCCAAATATTGTCAGGACGGAAATCGCCGCCCAGTTGTCTGTATGGATGAATGAGTTCAAATAGTGAGGAGACAGCAAGATCGGCAGTTGCGCTAGTGAACGGTCCGACCCCCGGAGCGGCTTCGCCTCCGCCAACTAGATAATGTTCGCGGAGCAGCGTTTTGGCGTCGAGCTTCTTGAGCTCTGGGTTCTCGTTGACCGCTCTCTCGTATCTCAGTTTGTTGTCTGTGACGACCCCTTGGCAGCGCAGGCAAGCTCCAGTTTCGGGCTGCACGGTGCTTACGCGACCGCGATGCTCAATGAGCCTTGGTTTCCCATCAGCAGTGCTGGCAACTTCTCCCGACAGTCCGCAATCAATGAGCACAAACCCATAATAGTACAGAGCCTCGTTTAAGAGTTCTCGACTTGCCACGGTGTCGGTGCAGCCGAATACGACATCGGCTGAGGAAAGTGCGTCGACAGCTGCCCGATTGTCCTCAAGATAATTGGGGACAAACGACACGGATGTTGGCAGGGATAAGGAGCGGATGTACGAACACAGCCTCTCTGCCTTGTTGTGTCCGACATCATCTCTCCGCAAGCCTCGAACCCGGTTGAGATTGCTTTCCTCTAGGTTGTCACCATCAATGAGAATAAGTTCGCCGACACCTGCGCGAGCCAGAAGGGTAGCAGTTGGTGAGCCGGTACCTCCGCACCCAACCACTGCAACTCTAAGAGACTGAAGCTTTTGATTAAATGGTCGACCGAAAGCGGCCGCCTGTCGCTCCAGTGTAGCCAGATCACCCTCCGGGTTGGTCAAATGGTGTACAGCAAGGGTTTCCCCCAGTGTAAGTATGTGACGAACAGGCGAGCTCTCGGTTGGCTTGGTCGCATAACGCACCCGACCAATCCACTCGCCGTCGACGTAGACAAGAGCCACCAATCTTGAGTCTCGTCCATTGCAGCCAGCGTAGCCCCGCAAGATGTTTTGTTCGTTCTGATCGTCCTGACCCGAGAAGGCGTCAGCACCAAGTGGGTGACTATGTACGAAGCCTAAGTGTAAGCCCTCCTGCTCACAGCGGAAATACAGATCCACAAGCTTTCGAAGGTTGACTTTGACACTGATGACTGAGCTCTCCACGAGCCAGTCATCAGTCATTTCGATCACGTCGACCGAGACGAGCCGTTCTGATTGAGTCTGTTCCAGTACCTCTCGTGCAAACGAGCGGAACAGTACTACAGCGGCACGTTCGTGATGCTCTGGATGAGACGGTAACCAACGCTCCAAGCGCTCTCGATGTGATTGCAGGAGGGTGATGCGGGGTTGGCTCATGCTTCAGCAGGGTCTGGGTTATGCAAGGCCCAGTCGATACGGCTCAATATGGTCTCTATTGTATCAACCTTGGGTCTCCATCGACCGGCAGGCCAGTGCCTGGACCAACGAACGAAGGTCGTGTTGTCGAAGACTCTGTCGTCGCCGCCAGTTGCCGGAATGGGCTTTCCATCAGCACGCGATATCGCTGGGTGCACCCAGAACATGTCGCAGCCTTCGGTGTTGTAGTTTGGCGGGATAATGGACAGGACATCGACCGTCCGAACCGGTTGTCCTTCGAAGATGTACTTACCCTCCGGAACGGGGTAAGCCCTGACCACCAAGAAGCGCTGGTCCGTGTACTCATCGTACTTTAGCCCAGTACTTTTCAAGTACTCGTAGTCATCTTCGAACAATAACGGCATAATTAGTTGGCGCCCGCTTCCGACGATGAGTTCTGCGCAAAGAATTTCTCGATTCCCGGCTTCGAGAGATCAAAGACTTCGCCTGGATCCGACACTAAGCGCGCAGGCTTTCCGGGAAGCTTCACAAAGAGATCCATGCTATCAGGAATCCCTGGACCGACCCCGCGTACTTCCGCTGCGGTGATGGTTGCATCGCCCCACTCGTAGGTTTCATTCTCAACTTTGAATTTGTATTTCTCGGACATGGTTTACCTCTACATTTAGCTAGTAAGACATAGATACTATACCATGAGTTGTCAATGAGGGTCTTCTAGCGTCCTGCGCCTGACAGCATGCGCGACCAAACTGTCATTGGCGAGCACTCCACACGGGAGAGCGCCTCGAATATCACTATCCTCCACCCGAGCTACCCGGAACTCCAAGGTATGCAGGGACCGCTTCGAAACCCCACTCATGGATCCTGTACGATCAACACACTGACCCGTGACGGCGACCGTCATCAAGTTAAACAATGAGCCGGAGCAACGAGGAAGGCTCCGAAACTTCCAAAATGTGACCCACTTCGAAACACTTCTCAAACTTCCTCACTTCAATGAATTCTCATTGCCTTGACTAAGACACTAGATGCCGGACACCCAGATAAAAGATCGGGATCCGGTCCAAGTAGCATCGAAATCTAGTCGGACTCGAAGAACCTGTTCTCTAATACGAAACTTAGTTTCCGCGCAAGTTCGTTGGCTTCACTATAAGTCAGAGTAAAACTTGCCAGTCCGCCAACCGTCAGCGAAGCTGGACTCCCTGCCTGCCGACAATAGATCACCGGCTTTCCCAATGCTGCAGCGATGCCAACCTCACACCCCACCCCAATCGCCTTCTTGCTTACTTCAGCAATCAAGAAATCACAGCCATTAATACACGAAACGACCTCCGCCATCATTTGGGATTCTTTGCCTTTCTCAAATGAGTATTCATCTAGGAAGACATGGGCTCTAACACCAAATCTACTGCACACACTCTTAATTGCGGAGAGCTCTTCACTAAGTGCTTCACGAGCTTCAATTGCCATCGAGACAAAGCAGCTTACATTTCGCAAAATGGGTTTCTCCCGAAAACATGACGGAACTGAAGATTTACAGTTCTTCCGTTTGAAGTCGATATACCTTCCGCCGCCAGGAGGAGCATCTGATCAGTGACAATGTTGTCAATTAGATCACCCTTAGATTTGACTAACCTGTGAAATGGAACCCCAGTTGGATGCAAAGTAATTGCAATCTTTAGCAGTCTTGGAATGATCCGCAAGTGTGGGCGGCTGCCACCAATCATAGTGCATGCATCTTCAAAAGTCACCACTCTTCCGAGCGGAACAGCCCTGAGGCCCGTTACCAATAGTGCCGCGCGACTGTCCTCTGCGATAGAAACGCTACCGAGCTTTATGATGTCATCCGAACGACGAATGGATCCGGCGTCTATGCAAACACAATGAAGGCCTCGTGCCACGCGGACCTCTGGCGCAAAAATGTTGCACCGCTCATTTTTTGAACGAACGAGGAGAGTTGCGGAGCCAACTCTTACGATGTCTCCCGGACGAAGCGAATTCAGACTTTCAGAAGTGAAAGAAACGTTTTCATTGAAGTAACCGGCGTTGTCCGTCCAATCGCCTGGACGTCCAATCCTCTTAAGTAGCAAATGGCGAGGCGACGAAGCCGAGAAGTTGATATCCCCTACGATCCCGAAATCAGCCACTAAGTTGAGGACTGTTGATTCCTCAACAGCACGGCCATGTGCCTTGCGTAGGAACACCGCTTCTACAGTTCCAATCCTCTCCATTCTCTAAGTTTTACACATTTTGGGGCGGTTGAAAAGTCGCTGGCCAAGTTTCGTCAATATAGTTGGAGATCTCCGTGTGCGCCCTGTTCAGCTCTTCAAATTGATCATCCGTTCCCCACCAGTGGTACGCATTGTGATAAATATGATATTTATCCCAGTTGCCATCCCAGTCTGCTTGCCGGTCCGTTCCCCGGAGGCCGAACTCTTCAGGGTGATTGTAGACATATGTCCCCGGCAATGGGGCAAACCTGAAGAGCGAAACTCGATCTACATATCTTTTAGCTCTATCAAGGAGGGCGATTGTCTCGGCTGTGGTCTCCATGTTTTCACCAGGATAACCATGAACAATAAAGAACTTGGCCTTGATGCCGGCTTCATATGAAAGCCTTGCGGCCTCTAGGATCTGTTCCGGGGTCGTGTTTTTCTGCATTGCATCAAGAATTCTCTGACTCCCTGACTCCATTCCAAACTTAATTTCGATGCATCCGGATGAGGCCATTGCCGTGAGCAGTTCTTTGTCAATGGTGTCGACTCGGGAAAGAGCCGACCATTTTACACCGAGGTCTTGGATGCTTTCGGCTACGTCATGAACCTTACGCTTGTCAACGATGAAATTGTCATCGACAATGGCGAAACCACCTATTCCATAAGTTTCCATTAGGTGAACTATTTCACGTCTTGCGCTGGCGCCTGAGCGATACTGTATCTTAGTTTGCGCAACTGCACAGAACCTGCACGGAAACGGGCATCCACGTGTGAACATGACGTGGGCCATTTCGATGTCCGTGTTAGATAGTCGATTGCTCATCACAATGTCTGACCGAGGCAGGAGGTGTCGGGATGGAAGTGGAAGCCAGTCAATGTCTTTATCTACTCGACGAGGAGGTGTCTTCACTGCTTCCCCGTTCTTCTTAAAGGCGACTCCGAGGATGTTACCAAAATCCGCATTCTTACCCCTCTCCAAGATGTCGAGTATGGTCTGTTCGCACTCACCAATGCCAACAACGTCCGGTTCCAATTCATCCAGAGTCTGCAGTGGGTAAAGGTTTGCGTGTACTCCACCAGCCATGATCAGTGCCCCCTCGTCGTACTTACTAGCAAACCGTACCTTCTTTGTTATACCAAAAGTTGCTGATGATGGGATGGAGTATCCTACTGCATCGAAGCCTCGGAAATCGATCGCACTCGTTTCGAAGGATATGGCAAATACTTGGACAACGTGCCCTGCCTGCTCCATCATGGCGGATAGGTACATTACCCCAAAAGGCGGAAACTCTTTCCGCTTTTCATTGAACCGTGCAAGGTCGAAGACTTCTGGGTAAACCATTGCGATGCGCATTCTGTTCCTCCCGTCTACGTTCGCGCAGATCAGTTGCTCTCATCTGCGGCTCCATGGTCGCACGCCTACGAGTCACTGGTAAAACACCGATTTTCAGTTGTTTGTTGGGATCGTTACCTCGCTCGTGCGACTTGATCTTGCAGTGCCGGGACTGGTATGAGAATCTTGCGATTTGATGAGGAATCGTTAGATTCGGGAGTGGGTAGTGGTGTTGAAGTCAGGCGCTCGAACGTTGGTCGGTGATGAAGTTTTGGCTAGAGCGGTAGCGGACGGCTTCAAGACTGCTCGGGCGTTCAAGAAGGTCTTTGGCTCGCGTGCGCCAGACATTGCGACACTTGAAAAAATCTATAGGGGGGAAGAAGTTGAACTTTCGTCTCTTGCAAAAGTTGACGTGTGTTTGAGAGTTCCAAACAGGCAATTTAGAACGTACTCAGCGCTTAGCGAGAGTCTGGGGATAGATAGTCAGTCTATTCAGCAGGCACGGACTCTGCTTGGTGCATTTCGTTATTACCGGTCGGATGGGTTTGGGGACTTAGTTTCTGGAGGGTTAATTTTCTTTGAGTACTGTGGTCTATTCCGGTTCATGAATTTCATTAAGCGCAAGAACTTCGATAAGTTCTTTGACGCTTACAGATCGATCGGTGATGATGACGTTTCTCCATTCCAAGTTGCTCGGAAAAGCGTTGACCCCGATCATCAGGGTTATTACTTTTGCCAGGCAGATCGTGTCTATGTTGTAGGAGCAGACACCAGTTATCTTCGGGTTGTGTCTGGTAGCATTTCTGGAGATTTGGACCGGAAGTACTTGAGAGCTATAGTACTCGCACGTGATTCGGGCGCTGTCTTCGCGGCGAAGACGCTTTTGGTTCATGAGTCTAATGACCGATTTAATCGAGACTTTGGCTTGACTGAGTTCTGCTCGGCGATGAGCGCTCTGCAGGTTCAGGATACAATAATCAGGCTTTGACCGTATTTTTGGTTGCTATGGGTTGGGGTGTCCTGTGTCTTGCAGATACTTGCTCCATTTGACTAGCAAGGATCGTCGTTTCTCAAGTCGATCAGATCGTTGGTAGGCCCGGATGACCTGTCCCTCTACGACGTGCCCGAGTGCGGCCTCAGCCACTTCGAGAGGAGTGTCAGTTTGTTCTTCGACCCACGTCCGGAATGTGGCCCTGAAGCCATGGGGCCTATAAACTAGGCCTTCACGCTGCATTAATCGTGACATTGTCGCATCAGAGAAGGTCTTTCCGGTTGGGGAAGGGAACAACAGGTCCTGGCTGTCTTGCAGCTTCGCAGCGTTGATCACTGCTGCGGCTTCCGATGTAAGCGGAATTTTGTGTTCACGCCCGGTCTTTGTGATCTCGGGAGGGAGTGTAAGAACTTTGTCCTCAATGTAGCTATGCCGAGCATAGCGCACCTCTCCAGTTCGGGCAGCTGTCAAAATGAGGAAGCGAAGCGGTAGGGCTGCCGCCGAGGTCTGTTCGGAGAGCCAGCGATAGAAGGCCGGTGCGTCTTTGTATGGCATCGAAGGAATGTGTTCGGACACGTGCCTTTGTTTGCCTAGGAGAGCCCGGACCTTCATCGTTGCCTGGAGGTCTACTTCCAGTCCAAGTGCAGCCGCATGCTTTAGGGTCAAGCTGAGGCGGTTTAGAGCTTTTCGAGCTGTGTCGGCCTTTGAGTGCCAGATGGGCTCCAAAGCTTTCTTCAGCACATGTTGATCGACGTCCTCTATCGCAGTCTTTCCAATCACCGGCAGCACGTGGACTGAGAGCGGAGACATCCAGCGACCCGCCTCGCCGTCGCTCTTGAGTTCTGCTTTTCGTGCCTCGAAGCACGCGTCCACTGCTTGTTGTACCGTTAGGCGTACGACTTTCTTCCGGCCTTCAACACGTTGAGCTATCGGATCGATGCCTGTCCGGAGCTTCCTCCGCGCCTCCGCGGCCAACTCACGCGCTTCAGCAATGGAGACGTCAGGCCACCGGCCCAAACCCATTTCCCGACGCTTTCCTTGGACGACAACGCGGAGAACCCACTTTCCCCGAGTGCGCTCACTCTTCACTAGCCAAAGTCCTTGGCCGTCAGCGTGCTTTCCTGCGACTAGGTTCTTTGCTTTCAGTGGGTTCAGGCTGTTCAAGAGAACCATCGAATCCTCCCGCAGTCCACCTTTTCTAGTCCACCTTTTAGTCCACCTCAAGGGTTGTGATTGTATGTTCAGCGATGTTCGGCGATGTGTTGCCCTTGGAGCCGCGACTTGGTCTAAGAAATTGAAAATGCAAGGCTATGTGTTGGAATGTTCCGGCAATCCCATTCCGGCTCTGGGCACCACTAAATTTTCCAATGCACTGAAAAATATAGCTTTTGTAGAGCGCTGAGAATCCGGTCCACCTTCTAGACCACCTCCGGTCGATCAACGATCTAGGCGGCCCAAGCGCAGCCGTGGCCGCGCCTGAGAGTATGATCGCACCACGAGACTATACCGCTAACGACTCGGGAGAGACACCTTTTGCGATCGCGTCTGAAAACCAGTGCGGCTTACGGCCACGGCCAGACCATGTAATCGAAGCATTCTCGGGATGGCGGTACTTGGCGACGGTCGGTGCGCGCGTCTTTCCGCTACCAGTCCCGAGTAGCTCGCTCAGCGTGAAGCCAAGCTCTTTGGCTTGAGCTTCGAGCGCAGCCCGAGCCTCCGACTTCTTCCGATCCTCAAACCCCGAAATCGCCTTCGACACGTCCTTGGCTAACTGCTTGAGTTCAGCCAAGTCGAGAGCGTTCAAGTCAATACTGCTCATTCGTACCTCCATTTCATGTGCAGGAGTCTAATCGAAAACCCTATCCCGGTTCAATCAAAGCGCACACTGGCCATGCAGGAACGGATCAAGAGCGGCACAACTCTATGGCATGGCAACTAATCTCGCACTACTCTCCTCACACCTAGGAACGTCGTAACCCTGGGCATCGCGATGCTCTTCACCATGGAGAGATCGTGATGAGGATACTTTCAAAGCGCCAGCTCAAAGAGTTGGTCCTGTACTCGCCGCAACACGTCGCGAGGCTGGAAAAGGTCGGAGCATTCCCCAAGCGGGTAAACCTCGGGCCGAACCGGGTCGGATGGGTCGAAAGCGAAGTGCTGGAATGGCTCCAAGAGCGGATCACGCGCCGCGAGACCTGACGACCCTCCCCTTGTGGGAGCGCGGGTGGCCGGGTCTGCAGAATCCGGTCACCCAACCTTTGCTTGTAGTCTCGATCTGTGGAATGATAATGAGACTAGAAAAGGCATGGATTCCCATAAAAAATCAACCACATACGACGACTCTTCAGGCAAGGCAAAAGTCCACATGCTTCTAGATAACAAGGTCCACGGCAAGGTCGTAGACGAACTTCGAGCGGCCTTGAGCCCAGACTCGAAAATGTTGGTTTTGACCGCCTGGTTTTCCGTTTTTGGTTATTCCGCCCTGAAGTCAGAGCTCAACAAGGTTCAGGACTTGCGCATTCTCTTGGCGCGACCTGATGCCGCTCTCCCGCTGCCTCTAGCCGGGACCACTGAAGAGATTGGCCTGAAGAATGAGCTGAACCTCCAGCGCATCGCCGCCGAGTGTGCGGAATGGGTTCGAAAGAAGGCTCAGGTCCGACAGCTCGCAGGAGCGCCTATCGCGCAGAATATTTTTCACATTCAACCACCCCTTGGTGAAGTGGTTGCCGTCGCTGGCACTTCGGACTTTACAGCCGCTGGTCTTGGCGTTGTGCGATCCAACAGCTTTGCGATGAACACCGTGGCGAAAGACCCGGAGGCAACGAAGCAGTTGCTCAACTGGTTCGAGACAATCTGGAATGATCCAACTGCCGTTCGCAATGCAAAGGATGCGGTGCTTGAAAGCCTTGATTTCCTCGCCTCCGATAAGCCTGCGAACCTTCTCTACTTCATCACCCTGTTCAATATCTTCAGGGACTTCATCGAGGAAATCGATGAGGAAAGCATCATACGGTCGAAGACTGGCTTTAAGGACACGTTAGTTTGGAACAAGCTCTACAAGTTCCAGAAAGACGGCGTTCTCGGCGCTATCGACAAGCTTGAGCGTTACAACGGTTGCATCATCGCCGACAGCGTCGGTTTGGGTAAGACGTTCGAGGCGCTGGCCGTCATAAAATACTACGAACTGCGCAATGACCGCGTTCTGGTGCTCGCGCCCAAGAAGCTCCGAGAAAACTGGACTGTCTACACGATCAACGACAAGCGCAACTTGCTTGCGGCTGATCGCTTCAACTTTGATGTCCTGAACCACACAGACTTGAGCCGCGAGACGGGTCGCTCCGGTGAGATTAACCTGGAGACGATCAACTGGGGCAACTACGACCTCATCGTCATCGACGAGTCCCACAATTTCCGAAACAACAACCCGAGCAAAGACAAGATCACTCGCTACCAGCGGCTGATGGACGAGGTAATCCGGAAAGGCGTCAAAACCAAAGTCCTGATGCTCTCCGCCACCCCGGTGAACAATCGCCTGAATGACCTGAAGAACCAGGTCGCCTTCATCACCGAAGGGCAGGACAAAGCGCTAGCCGATGCGGGCATTCAAAGCATAGAAGTTACACTCCGTCGCGCGCAGACGCAGTTCAACACCTGGCTGAAGCTACCGGCTGAAAGCCGCACCACCGAAGGGCTGCTCGAAAGCCTTAACTTCGGCTATTTCAAGCTACTCGACCTGCTTACCATCGCGCGGTCGCGGCGGCATATCGAGAAGTATTACGACACTGCGGAAATCGGGAAATTCCCCGAGCGTCTGAAGCCGCAGAATGTGAAGTCGGACATCGACAAGGATGGCCGGTTCCCGCCGCTCAAGGACATCAACCGCTCAATCAAGAAGCTTTCTCTGGCGGCCTACGCGCCCCTGGATTATGTGCGCGCCGACAAGCAGGACGATTACAGCCGCAAGTACGACCAACAAGTCAAAGGTGGGAAATCGACGCTCAAGCAGGTGGACCGGGAGCGCAGCCTGATCCACCTCATGCGCGTCAACATGCTTAAGCGGATGGAGAGCTCGATCCATTCCTTCGCTCTCACCGTCGAGAAGATTCATGCTCAGGTCGGCAACTTCCTCGCGAAGATCGATGCTCATGAGGCTACGGAAATCGAGGAATTGCTCATCGAGGACATCGAGGCAGATTCTCCCGAACTCGAAGACCTTATGATTGGCCGAAAGGTCAAGGTGCTGATCCAGGACCTGGACCTCATCCGGATGCGTCAGGACCTCGAAGCCGATCACATCCTTTTAGGCTACCTGCTCGACGAGGCGCGGAAGATTGCGGCTGCGGACGATGCCAAGCTCCAAAAGCTGAAGGACACCATTGCCGCCAAGCTCAAAACGCCGATCAACCCTGGCAACAACAAGGTCATCGTTTTCACCGCCTTCTCCGACACGGCTGAATATCTTTTCAAGCACATACACACCTGGGCGCTGAAGGAATTTGGCCTCCACAGCGCGCTCGTGACGGGTAGTGGAACCAACCGCTGCACCATCGACGGCTTGCCGCGCGACCTCAACAGCATCCTGACTAATTTTTCGCCGGTTTCAAAAGAGCGCGACAAGATCGACCCCGATGCCACGACTGACATCGACATCCTGATCGCCACGGACTGCATTTCGGAAGGCCAGAACCTTCAGGACTGCGACATGCTAGTCAATTACGACATCCACTGGAACCCGGTGCGGATCATCCAGCGCTTCGGGCGCGTGGACCGCTTAGGATCGAAGAACGCCGCGATCCAGCTCACCAATTTCTGGCCTAACATGCAGCTCGACGAGTATATCAACCTCGAAGCCCGCGTGAGCGGTCGCATGGTGCTCTTGGACATCTCCGCGACCGGCGAAGAGAACGTCATCGAATATGACGAAAACAAGCAGATGAACGATCTGGAATACCGTCGCAAACAAATGCAGCAGCTCCAAGATGCCGTCATCGATCTTGAGGACATGGATGGCAGCGTCTCCATCACCGACATGACGCTGAACGACTTCCGCATGGATTTGTCCAGCTTCATGAAGGAAAACCTGAAGCGCCTGGAAGGCTCACCAACCGGCTTTCACGCGGTTGTGTCGCCCAACATTGACCAAGCCGTGCCAGGCGTGATCTTCTGCCTGCGCGACCTTAAGGGTAAGGTGCAGAACGAAGACAGCTACGCGCTCACGCCATTCTACCTCATCTATGTCTCCGAGGCGGGCACCATCGTGTTCAATCACCTTCAGGCCAAAAAGAGCCTGGACGTATACAAGAAGCTCGCCGCGTCTGCGACTGAGCTAGACCGCGCCAGCATCGACGCCCTTAACACCAAAACCAAGAACGGGCGCGATATGAGCGCCTATCGAGAGCTGCTGGATCGCGCCATAGAGAGCGTCGTCGGCAAGACTGAAGAAAAGGGCGTCGAGAGCCTCTTTTCCCGTGGCGGTACGGCGCTCACCAAAGATCACCTCAAGGGCGGAGACGATTTTGAGGTTGTGAGCTTCCTCGTTATCCAAGCCGCAGCATGATCGACGCCTTCCTCTCCAGCCTTGGCATCCCTGAAGCCTGCTTGCTCGACAAGCCGGTCTACAAGAAGATGTTCCTCGATCACGCAGAGCTAGACCAGACCGACAGGAAGGCGCTGAGCGAGGATGTCGGGCGCATCCGCTGGCAATACACGCTCAAGCCCGACACCATCAACATCGCACCCTTCCAGGACAGCGAGCGAGAATACCTGGAGATCGCCGTCCTTTCGGTCGAGCTGTCGAATCCTGCTCGCCTCAATCGCGTCGCAGCCTTCATGCACCGGGCCATTCCATATCCGCTGATCCTGGCGTTCGAGCACGCGGGCAAGATCGCCATCAGTGTTGCGGAAAAGCGGATCAACCAGGCCGACAAGTCCAAGCTCGTGTTGGTGGATCGTTGGCAGACCGAATGGATCGATCCGAACAAGCCTTCGACATCACAGGCGGCCTTCCTGGAGGCCATTCAGCTTCACCGGCTTCCCGCCACCAACTTTTATGCCCTCTATGAAGCATTCCAGAGCCAGGTCATCGGGCTGATCACCTCGGACAGGACCGGGACGTTCGTTTCGGCCTCGATCTCGGCATCCAAGGAACACACTGTCATTCTCGGGGAGATTCACAAACTGGAACGCGAGATTGCTGAGCTCCGGACCACGCTGAATCGCGAGCACCAGATGGGAAGCAAGATCACCCTGAACAGCATGATCAGGGAACGAAAAGATGCTATACTCAAGCTCGAAGCTCGCCTGAACTTTAGCAACTAAATTCAAGAAGAAGACCATGAAAAAAGTCACCCACGAAGACGGCCAGAGCGCCAACATCATCGCCGAGAACATTGCCAAGCTAAAGGCGCTGTTTCCCGACGCTTTCACCGAAGGCGGGATGAATATTGACGTTCTTCGCCAGCTGCTTGGCGATGCAAAAGTGCTAGATGAGGGTGAGGAAAAGTATGGCCTAACCTGGCATGGCAAGAAGCAAGCGCGACAAATTGCTCTCACGCCAAGCACAGGGACGCTCGTACCGCGAAAGGATGAAAGTGTCGATTGGGCCACAACTCGGAATGTTTTTATTGAGGGGGATAACCTTGAATCGCTGAAGCTCCTGCAAAAAAGTTATGCAGGAAAAGCTAGAATGATTTTTATCGATCCGCCCTATAACACTGGGAATGAATTCATCTATCCCGACAGATTCCAAGACAATCTTGAGACCTACCTTAAGTATACCGGCCAGATTGCCTCGGATGGAATGAAATTTTCATCCAATATGGAAACGGGCGGGAGATTACACACCAATTGGTTGAATATGATGTATCCCAGAATCCGCCTCGCAAGAACCCTACTATCCGATGAGGGCGTAATTTTCGTTACAATAGATGACACGGAACAGGCGAACCTGCGAAAAATTTGTGATGAAATATTTGGCGAAGAGAACTTCATTGCTAATGTCGTTTGGCAAAAGAAATACACTCGCGCCAACGACGCTAAGTGGTTTTCATCAAATCATGATCATGTCCTATGCTACGCCAAAAACAAAGATAGTTTTGTCCTAAATCAACTTCCTCGCACGGAAGACCAAGTAAGTGCCTATAAGAACCCAGATGGTCACCCCAAAGGACCGTGGAAGGCAACGCCTTTGCACGCCAAGAGTGGAACAAATAACTCGAGCTACACCTTCAAAAATGGGGTCACATGGACCCCACCTGCTGGAACCTATCGACGTTTCAATGATGCATCTATGAAAATGATGGATGAAGGTGATGAGATTTGGTTTGGAGAAAAAGGAGACCAGACTCCATCAAGAAAAAGCTTTCTGAGCGAAATAAAAGATGGGGTTACGCCAACGACATTGTGGCCATATGACGAAGTCGGCCATAATCACGAATCCAATAGTGAATTGAAGGCCTTAGGAATGGCCGGAATGTTCGACAATCCCAAGCCCACAAGATTGATTCGTCGGATGATTCAGTTGTCACAGAGTGACAGCAAAGATGATCTGATTATAGATTTTTTTGCCGGCTCTTCGACCACGGCCCATGCTGTCCTCTCCGCCAATGCAGAAGATGGCGGGACGCGTAGGTTTATCCAGATTCAGTTGCCAGAGGAAATTGACAAAAGTTCTGTAGCTGGAGCTGCCGGATACGAAAACATAGCAAAGCTGTCGGCTGAAAGAATTAGGAGAGCTGGAAAAACAATGCAAGGAAAGGTGAAGGATCTAGGCTTTCGCTATTTCCAGCTGAATCGATCTGGTATCAAAGCCTGGACCCCAGATCGCAATGATATGGAGGGAGCCTTGCTTCTAAATAAGGATCACCTTGTTGAAGGTCGGTCCGAAGCAGATATACTATGCGAACTTTTGTTGAAGCGTGGAATAGAGCTGACTGCCCCAATAGAAGAACGGAAAGTTGCCGGAAAATCAGTCTACAGCGTCGGTTATGGCGTGCTATTCGCATGTCTTGATACCTCAGTTGAAGCAACCCTCGTGGACAGTCTCGCTCAAGGTATTCTGGATTGGCACAGGGAGCTCGAGCCTGAGACTGACTCCCATGTCTTCTTCCGGGACAGTGCCTTCGCCGATGACATCGCCAAGACCAACATGGTGGCCATCCTTGAGCAGAACGGCATCAGCCACGTTCGCAGCCTGTAACCTGATCGAGTATGCCTGCAATGAAACTACATTTCGAAGACAACCTTGATTACCAGCAAGCGGCGATTGCATCGGTTGTTGAGCTGTTCAAGGGGCAGGAAGTGTCCCGTTCAGAGTTCACCGTGACCTACCGTCCGCAGACCGGGTCTCAGGCCACGCTTGGGCTTATCGAGAGTGATCTTGGCGTGGGCAATCGGCTTCAGCTGATCGATGAAGAATTGCTGGATAACCTGGCAGAGGTGCAGCTACGCAATGGCCTGGCCCAGGACAAGCTGCTGCAATCCGGCGACTTCACCGTCGAGATGGAGACGGGAACCGGGAAGACCTACGTTTATCTCAGGACGATTTTCGAGCTTAATCGCGAGTACGGCTTCACGAAGTTCGTCATCGTGGTGCCGTCTGTCGCCATCAAAGAAGGCGTCTACAAGACGCTGGAGATCACCCGCGACCACTTCGAGAACCTCTACCCCAAGGCCAAGGGCTACGAGTATTTCCTCTATGAATCATCGAAGCTTGGGCAGGTTCGCAATTTCGCTACAAGCTCGACTATTCAGATAATGGTGTCCACCATTCAGGCTCTGTCCCGCCAGACGAATGTTATCTATCGGGAAAGCGAGAACACAGGCGGGGAAAAGCCTATTGACCTGATTAAGGCGACCAACCCCATCATTGTCGTCGATGAGCCTCAAAGCGTCGATGGCGGTCTGCAAGGTGCAGGGCGACAGGCACTAAAGGATATGAACGCGCTTTGTACCCTTCGCTATTCAGCCACTCACTTGCAAAAGCACCACATGGTCTACCGGCTCGATGCCGTGGACGCCTACGAGCGCGGCCTAGTGAAGCAAATCGAGGTTGCTTCGCTTGAGATAGAGGGCGGCCACAACAAGCCTTACGTGAAGCTGCTTTCGACGCACAATAGGCAAGGCTCCATCACCGCCAAGGTCGAGCTCGACATCGCCAGCGGCAAGGATGTGAAGCGCAAGATTGTGACCGTCGAGGATGGTGACGACCTGGAGCAGCTCACCAACCGTTCCCTCTACGAGAACATGCAGATCGCAACAATCACCGTTGGCCCCGAGCAAACTATCGAGCTTCAGGGACCTGGCCTAGACAAGGTACTTAAGCCTGGCATGTCCTACGGTGGTGTCGATCCTGATGAGCAAAAACGGCTCATGATCCGCCGCACCATCAAGGAGCACCTCGACAAGGAGCTTCGCTTCAAAGAGACAGGCCGCCCGATCAAGGTGCTCAGCCTCTTCTTCATCGACAGCGTCGAGCACTACCGCCAGTACGACGAAGCCGGAAACGCCCACAAGGGCAAGTATGCTGTCATGTTCGAAGAGGAATACAAGAAGCTCGCCAAGAGCCCGGCCTACAATACGCTGTTCGCCCAGATCGACCCCGGTCAGGACGCCGAAGAGCTACACAACGGCTATTTCTCCATCGACAAGAAGGGGGGCTGGACGGACACGGCAGAAAACAACCAGTCCAACCGCGACAACGCCGAGCGGGCCTACAACCTGATTATGAAGGAAAAGGAGAAGCTGCTCAGCTTCGACACGAAGCTGAAGTTCATCTTCTCGCACTCCGCGCTCCGCGAAGGTTGGGACAACCCCAATGTCTTCCAGATTTGCACCCTGCGCGACATGGGAACCGAGCGCGAGCGTCGGCAGACCATCGGTCGCGGGCTTCGCCTTTGTGTTGACCAGAGCGGCCAACGCTTGCGGGGCCACGAAGTCAACACGCTCACCGTGATTGCCACGGAAAGCTACGAGGATTTCGCCAAGAACCTCCAGAGCGAGATCGAGCAGGATACCGGCATCAAGTTCGGCGTCGTCGAACCGCATCAGTTCGCTGCGATCATGGTGCAGTCGGAAGATGGCGAAGCTAAGCCGCTTGGCGCGACTGCTTCCGAGAAGCTTTGGGAGCATCTCAAGGCCGCAGAGCTGATTGACGCCAAGGGACGGGTTCAGGACAGCCTGCGCACGGCCCTCAAGGCTGGCACCCTTGCGCTACCCGAAGAGTTCACCGCCCAGGCTGGCGAGATCAGCGCCATCCTCAAGAAGCTCGCCGGTCGCCTCGACATCAAGAACGCCGACGACCGCAAGGTCATCAAGACCCGCGAGGCCATCTTGCAAAGCCCCGAGTTCAAGGCCCTTTGGGAGCGCATCAAGCACAAGACCACCTACCGGGTGGAATTCGATAACGCCAAACTGATCGAGGACTGCGCGGAGAACATCCGCAATTCCGAACCGATAACCAAGACCCGCGCGCGCTTCCGCAAGGCTGGACTGGAAATCGGCAAGGGCGGTGTTTCGACGAAGGAAGACGGGGCCAAGAGCGCCTACACCACGATAAATGAAGATGACATCGAGCTGCCGGACATCATCACCGAGCTTCAGGACAAGACCCAGCTCACGCGCGGCAGCATTGTCGATATTTTGCTCAAGAGCGACCGCATCGAGGACTTCAAGCGCAACCCGCAGCAGTTTATTGACCAGGCCGCCGAAGCCATCAACCGCACCAAGCGCCTCGCCCTGGTGGACGGTATCAAGTACCGCCGCATTGGCGACGATGACTACTACTGCCAGGAGCTGTTCGAGCAGGAAGAGCTGAAAACCTACCTCAAGAACGCCATCCCGGCGCAAAAGTCGGTCTTCGAGTACGTGGTCTACGATTCCGAGGGCACTGAGAAGTCCTTCGCTGAAGACCTTGAAGCCAACGAGGCCGTGAAAGTCTACGCCAAGCTGCCCGCATGGTTCAAAGTTCCGACCCCGCTCGGCACCTACAACCCCGACTGGGCGGTGCTCATCGACCAGGACGGCGAGGAAAAGCTCTATTTCGTTGTCGAAACGAAGAGCAGCGGCTGGTGGGATGATCTACGCCACCATGAGGGCGCTAAAATCAAATGCGGCGAGAAGCATTTCCAGGCCATTGCCACTGAACCGAACCCGGCTCGCTTCATTAAAGCCACCTCTGTCGATGTAGTTATGAAGCACGTCTAGAATAAGGACGGCTCAAGAGCCGTCCTTTTCCTTCATGCCTTTGCACATATCCCATCAATTACATCGTGTAGACGTTTGGTATGGGTGGGATTTTCTGCCACCTTGCCCATTAAGGCGAACGTCGCAGCATTGAAGAGTCGCCATGGCGTCTTGTCACCCCAATCATGCGGTGGCTCCTCGTAGATCGTCAGAACGTCGCCGATGCGGGTCAAGTTGATCACCCCGCGACGGTACATGGCCATGATGGCTTGATCAGCCAGTGCATCGGGTAGCGCCAAGGCTTTGTATCTTTCAATTCTCTGCGCTTGGTCGCGCCGTGCCAAATGCAACGGCTCGATCACTTCACTGACGAGGCCAGGAAGATCTCGTTTGGCGTTCGCCGTGTGCTTTCGTCGGATCACATGGTCAGCATGGAAGGCTAGGTTGTCGCAGACGAACACCCTGCTTCCGATGGCGATGCCAATTGGAAACTGCTTTTTGTGGCTGTTCCTGAGGCCTACCATGTCGGTGTAGTCACCATATGGCGACCGCAGAGACAGGACGCCGAAGTAGTTCATCCCGTCGGGTGTGACGGCATGATGCTCTTCGAGCAGTTCGTGACCGAAGAAGCCGAGCGCGTAGCGGACCATATCCACCACCGAGTGGTGCGGTATCGGGACATGGCTCGCCGTTGGTTCTGGTGTTGGAAGCAGACGAAGGTCATCGAAGTCGATGGCTTCGCCGCCAGTGTGCAGCATAAGGGTCATGGGTATCTCCACGTTTCTGGGAAAGGACACATGCCTAGTGAGCAGGCCTTGCGGCATAGCTCTGATAAGGAACGGTCCAGGCTCAGAATACGGTCGTGCCGCATCCTGCCCTAGACAGTGGAACTTCTGCTTGGGCGAAGTTCCCCAGTTAGGCCTAGGATTGGAATAGCTCGAAAGTTCCACCGGACCCGCGTTGCCAGGGACCCAAGACAATGTCCCGAGAACACAGAAGCAGTGGATCATCGTCGTTCAGAATGGCGAAGATGACGATGGAAGACAGTACCGGGTACTTCGTGGTGACAAGGTCTAAGAACCGCGCGGCTCGCGCTCGTGACGCAAAGGTGAACATCAAGACAAGCGGCGACTTCAGGCCATAGTGCCGACGATGCAAATCGCTGGATGCAGCCGTCGAGTATCGATGAAGTTTTCGTTCCAGGCTTTCACGTGCTGCCTTTGAAGACAGCGGTTCAGACCCACGGTCATGCTCCAGCATAAAGGCTCTGAAGGTGCCGCCGTAGTCCAAGGCGAATAGCTGATCCGGAATGACCATGCCAGCAGGTGTGGGTAGCGGAAGTTCGCATCTTGCCCGCGCCAAGATTGACTGAGGCGGTATGTAGCGAATGCCTTTCTCGGCACCGCGGCGCTCGATGGCGGCTGTGATCGCACCGACACCGTAAGCGTGCCACCAATGCCCACTTGGGCGGAGAGTGGGTTCAAGCAGATCGCGATTTTCCAAGTGGCCTTTGCCCAACTCAGTGACATCGTAAATGTACGGATTGAACTCCGCTCTTTCGGTCATGCGCTGTTGGCGAGGGAGTGAAAGGACACCGCCAGCACGAAGCCGCTGAAGGGCGCGGAGACTAGTGTCGCGGCAGCGGTGCGTGGAAACCGTCAAATCATACAGCGCTGTGGACGACTGGGGGCCATGTCGATGGATGTGCGCGAGCCAAGCAAGCTCGCGATTCGTCACCCGCACAGCTGATTGTTCAGCTATGTGATGGAATGTTGCGCGACCGAGAGCATCCAGCTTTCCCATAAGGAAATGCTAGCAAAATCATAGCTCTGTGGAAGGAGAAAGTGGGTCTATGCGGTCGTCTCTTGAACCTCCGGAAGGAATGTCGCTGTTCGCTTCCGTCGGCTGTTGGTCTTCTTCGGGACGATCCCAGGCGTGCGCATAGGCATTGCGGCTGAAAGTCCGGATTTCGGCCCGCTCTTGGTCTGTCGTCTTCTCTGATTTCTCTAGGACAAAGAACGGGAACGAGATCGGGACTGCTTTCTCTGTGACGCCACGGATAAAGGCAGCAAACGTTCCCTTTGGCTGTCGGGCGATCATGTCGGGGTCAGCCCCCATTTGTCCTGCAAGAGCACGGGAGTCCCGAGCCGAGACACCGCCTGCAAGTTTGACTGCCGTGTTCGCCTCAACGCCCTCCTGAAGCGAGGAAGACAGTTGTCCAAGATATTGGTGTGCCAGTGTCATGCCGACCCGATACTTGCGTGCCTGACTGAGGATGATCCCGATGTTTTCGTCGAAGTAGTCCTGGGCCTCATCCACGAAAACCATACACGGGAGCCGGTCGTACTCTGGCAGGGTGGCACGTTCTTGCGCGGCCTGAGCGATCAGGGCGATGAAGAAGCGGCCGAAGATCTCCGTGCCTTGTTCTTTCAGCAGAGATTTCGCCGTGTTGATCAGAATGAGCTTCCCCGCGTTCATCTCGGTGAACATGTCGAAGCGTGAAGTTGGGTGCGAGAACATCCGTTCGAAGGTACGGTTCTCCAGCACACCATAGAGGCGACGTAGGACCTGCGCTTTTGTGTTCGTGAACTCCTTGCCGTCAAACTCGCTGGCGAAAAACTTGCGCGCGGTTCCATCCAGCCGGTCGATAGCGTCTTGATACTTCACCGTCCCTCCAGGCTCCATGAGCTCCCGAAGGGTGTGGATCGTAGCGTCCGGTATATGAAGCATGAGCCTGGTGACATAGCGGAAGATGACGTTCTGCTTCGACGTCATCCCCGACCCAAGGAGTGACCCCAGCACGAAGTCATAGAGCTCCAGGATCGAGTTGGTGAGCCGTTCCTGATCGACCGCGCTGTAGCCCGTGAGACGTTCTTGGCCGACCGAAAACAAGTTGAGAGCTACCGGGAACGCAATGTCCTCCGGATCGATCAAGACGATGCGCTCGGGGGGAAGGTGCTTGGCTGCGAGGATCGTTCTGATCAGGTCGCCCTGACTGTCAATGACGACAATGGACTTGTCACGCCGCGCGACGTCGAGGAGGTCTTTAGCGATGAAGTATTGGAGCGTCTGAGTCTTCCCGTGACCGGTTCCCGCAACCATGTGCACATGCTCGAAGCGTGAAGCTTCGGGGATCTCAAAGGGCGTCTTGATGCTGAAGAGAGCTTTGAGCCGGGTACCAGCCAAGTAGGTTTCAACCGCATCAGTACCCTTGTAGTCGCGGGGAAAGACCGGGTTTGTCCGATGGGTCCGTTCCAAGTTCTGATCGAGGCGTTCCCTCAGAGCCTTGAAATGGATATAGCCAGTCTCCCTATAAAAGGGCGCAATGATCTCTTCGATGGTCGGACCAACCGGTTCCAAGAACTGAGAGACAGAAACAAGTACATCTCCATCAAGGTTTGGAATTGCCCGCGCGACGACCGAAAGACTTTCTCCAATTTGCGAAAGAGCGGCGGTAACCATCACACGATCCGTTCGCGCTTGTCCTAGTCTCGCAAGCAGGTCGCGGTATCTTGCCCCTTCCACCGTGTTGCAAAGTGCCGGAACTGGTGGAATGTCTGGACTAAGTCCCTCGTCTCGGAAAAGCTCATAGCCAAGATCAAGCAGCTGTGCACGCGTTGGAAATGGCAATTCTTCCGGCCAGCTAGCTGACAAGATTTCATCAATATCATCACGGCTCAAGATAACTTGCCCGGCGAGCGCGTGATTGTATAGGATCTCTGTCTCTCGTCTCGCTACCCGCTCCAGTCTGGCGGGGTTTTCAAGATAAAGGCGACCCACTACATAGACCGCTGCCCCTATGAGGAATATCGGTGCAACTACCACGCCGAGGAGGAGGAAAACAAAAAGGACGCCCAATCCGAGCGTCGAGTTGAAGAACTCCTTGATCTCGCGTTCTGTGCTCAAAGTTCAATCACCGTCCGACCTGCGGTCTCTGCATTGTCTGAAATCCAAAGCTTCACTTGGGCCAACATTCGGATCAGGTCTTCCTCGTAGATTTTTGCTGCAGATGGTGTTGCGAGGAGAAAGCGGTCGGTACGACCGTCAAGCAGGTCACCTAGTCGCAGGACGAACTTACTGTCGCGATCATCAACTTTGGCGTTCGCCGGACGGCGCTGCAGGATGACCTGATCCCCTAGACGGCGCTGGCGCACAATCTGCTTTTCTTCGTGGGTGAAGGCCACCGACAAGTGGACTTCGTGCATAGTCTTCCTGAACAATAGTCCCTTACGGACATCATGGTGAGAGATCGAAATTCGCATCGAAGCTCCAGGTAATGGTGCGGCTGGTCGGCCTAGGTGCCGACCAGCCTATGCCACGAAGGTGGCATATGTCAGGATGATCTGAGGGACGAAGTTGAGAAGCTATGGCCAAGGATGTGTCGGTATGTACCCCCATACAGAGTCCCCATAGAGGATGTGTTCCGGTGTGGGGATTAGGACGACGCGGTAGACTTCGCGTCAGCACCCTGGAGGGTGGTCATCGGGATACCCTGTTCGATCTGGAGCCGGTCGCTGTAGCCCACCTTTTGCGTCGTACCTTCGCCAGTGGCGGAGAGCGGTGTAGCTGCGGGTGCCGCAGAAGAAGACGCTTCCGCTGTGGAAATGCGACCATCATACGAAACCGACGGGGGTATGCTGAGTTTCGCCGCAAGAGCAGCATAGCCCTGTTCGAGTTTTTCGCCTTGGCGAACCAGTTGTCGTGAGACTTCCATGTGATCCCGCGATGCCTGCAGCATCTGCTGAGAATACTCTGCGGTATCAACCCCGGCGCGGCCCATCTGAGCCATTACCAGCATAACCAAGCCAAATACGACAGCCAAGACTCCGGGTATTGCGACCACGGCAGCTCCTAGGTCTGGATTGTACGGGTTTATGCTGCGTCCCCGTGCAATGCCTAGAAACACAGCAAGAATTCCGATGAGGATCACGGTCCAGGCCAACCCAGAGAAGAGAGAAAAAACCGCGCGAGCGGCATGATATGAGCGCATGGGTACCTCCTAAATACCAGTACAAAAAAGCTGCAACACCATGTTGCAGCCTGTCAACAATTTCGTCTTTGTGAACTATCCCATCGCGGCCCCAAGGGTAGTTGCAGGCGACCGAACGATTGCTTGCGCTAGGGCCAAAGCCTCAAAGAGCACGGTATTGCGGTGCTCGTTGTCGAAGAAGCGGCGCTTGCGTGGGACCCACGGCAGCAGCTCCGGATAGCTCTCTGCTAATGCAGCGGCCTCTTCGTACTTGTTCGCATAGGATTGCTCTCGGGTGACTTTGACGTCCAGTACATCCGCTTCTTCGGCCACTTTAGCCATTGCTTCGATCAACTGTCTGGTGTTGTCGCCCTTTCGAGTCTTCGACACCGGAATCTCCGTAACAACGACGTCCGGACGGAGCGTCTCGATCCAATGGGCCGATGCTTCTCTCGCGTCTTGCGCAGACGAACTAGCCTTGTCTGAAATGCGCCAGTCCATCAGCCGATCGCCGATCAAATAGACGTACGCTATCCGACCAGTGGCTGCCGCAATGGAGAGTATCCTAAGCGCCGCCATGTACGTCTTGCTCATCTGCTAAGCGCTGCGCCAGTCGGTCGATGCTGTAGTCGCGGTTGCGAGTCCCGGCGAAGTGACGGACATCTTCAGGCAAGCTCAAAATGCGCGTCCGGAGCTGGGCACGAGCCTCGTCAAGAAGAAAGCCAAAAAGGCTTTCGAAGGATCGACCGTAGATGACGGACAGCATGCAGATCTGAAGAATGCTCGGCAGGCGCTTGCCGCCTTCCATCTGTGACAAGACCGACGGAGAGATCGCTAATAAATGTGCGCAGTCGCGCTGCGTGAAGCCTGCTTTCCGGCGCGCGAGGCGCAGGTCCAGGGCAAACTCGGTGGACATTTGGTTTGTGACTTACTGCTGATAATACAAGCAGTGTATGTCGATGCTCCCTCAGCACCTAGAAGGCGCAATGTGCCGGTTCAGCATGTTTGGTGGCCTTGGTGATCGGTCGTCGACAAGGCCTCGTACCAGCGCTTCACCCCGGAAGGGTTGCCACCCTTCCGGCTGACGCCAGTCCGACCTTGCTACGAACGCCAAGGCTACCTTCTATCGTTCCGAGTATCAGGATATCGAAATTCCCGCTCGTTTGGCTAGACAGCGACAAGAACCGGCTGAGCACTGGTCACAGTCTATTCGTGAAGACGAACTCATGGCCGTGCTCTTTCACGTTCAGGGTCTTGACGTCTCGGACATGCCATTGCGAAAACCGCCTCCACAGTGGGAGGCGGGATCTTAGTACTCGCTTGGCAACATGACGGTCAGTACGCGATGCGTCTCGCCGTCGTTGGCGGGATTGGATGAGCGTCCCGCGAGGTTGAGATCGTAGTAGTCGATCTTCCAGAAGACGGGCTGGCCGTGGATGGTGACCTTCCCGTAGTCATGCTCGCCCCAGGGGTCATTGTCGTCAGTGAAGCTGTCGAAGTCCCGGATGGCTACGAGCGCGGCGACAAGGAAGTCTGTCCCGAGCGCCAGAACGCCGGAGGTGACGACCACCGACCGTTCCTTTCCGCCTTCCTTGCGGAACCTGTCATTCAAGGCCCGAACGCGCCTTGATGGAACGCTCTCCACTCGCTGCCAGGTGAACGACGTGTCGGCCTCGCACACATGACAGTACTCATGATCGAAAGTGGTTTCGAGTTCCCACATCCCAGTAGCCGGATTCCAACAGGCCCAAGCATCCTTGGATACATGTTCGGAACCGCAACTCTTGCAGGTCGGGGTATAGCCGATACCACCCAGTTCGTCGTCTTCTACAGCGTAGCCCATTCTTCATCTCCTTCCGCTTGGGTCGCTGCCCGAAGTGATTTCAGGCAGACCCTACGAAAGGCGATGAGCAAAAGATCGGTCTGCCCTCATTATCGGGGCCCGCTTGCCCTCCAAAAAGTCCTTGGAAATTTGCTAAGTCACATCTCAGGGCTTCCGAACAGGTCGATCTCCGAGCTTCCATAGTCTTTGGATCTCGCGCTTAGTCCGGCAGACTGACAGCGTGAACAACACACAGTCTAATGCGTCCGTACTTGGGCTCCTTTCCGGTCGCCAGGACGGGAAAACAGTATCCATCGCACTCTCGGACCGGCTTCTTCACCTGTACGTTGTCGGTCAGACCGGAACCGGGAAGTCTACCCTGATCAGGAACCTCGCTGAGGCAGATGTTGCCGAGGGACGCGGTTTCTGTGTGATCGACCCGCACGGCGATCTCGCCCTGAGCCTATCAGCGACTGTGCAGCGTCCGCTCCACTTCTGGAACCTTGCCGACCCAAACTGCGGTCTGGGCTACAACCCTATTCGTCCCGTCCAGGCATCGTTGCGCCCACTCGTATGCTCTGGCCTCATCGAAGCACTCAGACGTCAATGGGAGGATGCTTGGGGTGCCCGCATGGAGCACCTACTTCGTTACTCAATTCTGGCGTTGCTTGAGCAGCCGCAGGCAGACATCCGCGAAGTCGTCAGGTTGCTGATCGAGCGAGAATTTCAGAAGCGAGTGCTTCACCGCATAACCGATCCTCAGGTGCGTTACTTTTGGGAAGTCGAATATCCGACGATGAACTACAAGAACGCCGTCGATGGCGTTGCCCCGATTGCCAACAAGCTAGGGGCGTTCCTGTCTCATCCTGTCGTTCGCTCGGCGATCTGCGAACCTGTTGAGCCCATTCGGTTCAGGCGCTTGATGGACAACGGTGAAATTCTTGTAGTGAACCTCGCCAAGGGTGCAATCGGTGGCGACATCGCAAACGTTCTTGGAGGGCTGATCGTATCAGCCGTTATGAACGCAGCCTTCAGCAGACAGAGTGTCGCGGAAGGTGGCCGGAGACCCTTCATGCTATACGTGGACGAGTTCCACTCATTTACGACGACCGCCTTCGCAGGAATGCTTTCCGAGGTACGGAAGTACGGTGTGGCTATCACGTTGGCTCATCAACACACCCTCCAGGCAGACAGAACGGTGTTCGAGGCCATCATGGGGAACGTCGGCAGCACGCTTGCATTTCGTGTCGGAGCACTGGATGCCCCGGTGATTGCCGCTCAAATGCAAGGGGTATCTCCAGCGGACCTCATTGGACTTCCGAACCATCATGCTTATGCACAAATCATGGTTTCAGGTGAACGTTCGAAGCCGTTCTCTCTGGTGACACGGCATTGAAAGAGGCAATAGCTCGAAACCTCGCGGACTATTCGAAGAAATTGGAGGTTATAGACTGGTTCGATGAACCACGACGAATTTCTGAGAGCGCATCTTGAACACTGCAAGAAGATCTACTTGCGGATGCTATGCGATCAATCTTGGCCGTGGCGTGATTCGCCAAAAAATAAAGATCTGATAGAATCCGACGATAGCAACACCGAACTATGAAGTCGTGTTTTGGATACATACGGGTTTCCACCCAGAAGCAGGGAGAAGGCGTTTCTCTCGAAGCTCAGAAGGACGCTATTACGGCATTTGCGAGTCGTAACAATCTCCAAGTTACTGACTGGTTTGAAGAGAAGGAAACGGCGGCGAAGTCTGGCCGCCCAGTGTTCACGAAGATGCTCAAATTGTTGGAGCGTGGAAAAGCTTCTGGCCTCATCATCCACAAGATCGATAGGTCCGCACGGAATCTCAAGGATTGGGCGATCATCAGCGAACTCTCCGACAAGGGAGTTGGTGTATACTTCGCGACTGAGAGTCTCGACTTCCGTTCTCGCGGAGGGCGACTAACTGCGGACATCCAAGCCGTGATCGCAGCTGACTACATCCGAAACCTCCGGGAAGAGACGAAGAAGGGCATCGACGGTCGGCTGCGCCAGGGCCTCTATCCCTTCCAAGCACCCTTGGGATATCTCGACAACGGGCGAGGAAAACCAAAGACTCCTTGCCCGGAGAAAGCTCCGTTGGTCCGTGACCTGCTGGAGAAATACGCCTCAGGACAGCACTCACTTCGCAGCTTGCACCGAGAAGCCGTGCGCATCGGCCTAAAGAACCACCGGGGCAGAAGTCTTTCATTGCATGGGATCGAAACCATGCTGCAGAACCCATTCTACTGCGGGGTCATGCGCATCAGGCAAACCGGCGCGACGTACGACGGCATACACGAGCCGCTCATCACTGTGAGCACGTATCGAAACATCCAAGACGTGAAAGTCGGTAAGGCGGGAAAAAAGGTCACCCGCCACAACCATCGCTATCGCGGGCTTTTTCGCTGTGCGTTGTGTAACGGCCCACTTTCTCCAGAGAGGCAGAAAGGCAGAGTGTACTATCGATGCCAGACAGCATCGTGCCCAACGACAACCATCCGAGAAGACAAGATCGAAGAGGCCGTCGAGAAGTGTTTCCGGACAGTTGCACTCAGGCAGGAAGAGGCAGAGGTACTCCGTGCGTCGTTACTAGAGTTCATCCATGATCCGGACCTCAACAGCACCAGACGGTCGCTGGACCTGCGTATCGAACAACAGAAGCAGCGCTTGGATCGACTTACAGATCTACTGATCGATGGCACAATCTCAAAGCCAGACTTCGAGGCGAAGAAGCAGAACATGACACTTGAACTCGCTGACCTCACCCAAGAACGCTCACGACTGACCGAAAACCTTCCGACAGAACAGGACGTACAGAACTTCCTCGAACTCGCAACGACCTTTGATCTGCAATACAAAGTGGCGATAGGCGATGAAAAACGTCAGATGGTGCAAAATCTCTTCTCGTACCGAACCCTCAGTCCAGGAGAGTTATGTTTGGAGCCACAGAGTTGGCTTCAGGACCTCAAGAATGACTTGAGTGCCCCCGATGGTGACCCACTATGATCCTCGAACGTTCGGTCGACATCGGCTAGGCTATCGCATTATGCGCGAAAAGCTCAAGGAGACTCACGGTGCCACCGGACAACGTGGCTACTGGGTCAACGGCCGTCCCAACCCGGAACATCACATCTATTTCACCATCGAGAACGTGGTGACCAGTGGCGGCTCGTTACTCGAAGCCCTCGAACGTCTCGAATCGAACGACGGTTATGATGTGAAGGCGATGACCCACTTCGTCTTCATGGATCGGCAGCAAGGAGAGGTCACTCATCTTCGTCATGAAGGATACACGATCCATTCCTTCTTCGAACTCCTTGACGTCGTTTGGGTTTTATCACAACTCGACATCAAGGGATGGGACAGCGACCGTCTTGCTAAGGTCAAAGCTGAGATCGAGGCTCATCAAGTAGCCTGAGCAAGCGGGCGAACAAATCGTCATCACTTAGTGATCATCAGGCCATCTACCGCCGCCCTGGCTCACCCTCGGGCGGCGTTTCTTTTTTTGTTTTATTTGCTACACTGCCGCTACGAATATGGACAAACAACCATTAATCATCATTGTCGGGCCAACCGCCTCCGGCAAGACCTCCCTCTCCATCAAAATCGCCAAAGCATTTCAAGGTGAGGTGATTTCGGCTGATAGCCGCCAAGTCTATCGGGGCATGGATCTCGGTACCGGTAAAGTGACAGAGGCTGAGATGCAAGGTGTTCCCCACCACCTCATTGATATCACGGACCCAGAGACCGTCTACAATGCGAGCGATTTTGTGCGTGACGCCAAAGCCGCTATCACAGACATTGCCACTAGACAGTACCTCCCTATCATTGCTGGTGGAACATTTTTCTACATCGATAGCCTCCTTGGTCGCATCTCCTTACCGCAGGTACCACCAAATGAGCCACTACGCGAGGAACTCCTCTCGCTCGATACCGACACCCTCCTCACCCGACTCGAGGCACTTGATACCGTCCGTGCGAGCACTATTGATCGAGACAACCCACATCGCCTTATCCGCGCGATTGAGATTGCGACCGCTCTTGGGTCCGTCCCCACACCTACCGTGACGGACACGCCATACCGACCACTCACCCTCGGTATCTCAATCGATAAAGAGACACTCCACCACAATATTCACGTCCGTCTCCTCGAGCGACTTGAGGCAGGTATGGTAGCTGAAGTTGAAGGGCTTCTCGCCAGTGGTGTAGCCCATGAGCGCTTAGAATCACTTGGTCTTGAGTACCGGTATATCAGTAGGTTCCTGCGCGGACTTATCGACCACGACACCATGGTCACCGAACTCGAAACCAAAATCCGCCAATTCGCGAAGCGACAGTACACCTGGCTCAAACGCGACATCTCAATCGTCTGGGTCGATCCCAAAGATTTTGACAACATCACAACTCACATTGAATCGTTTCTTACCACACCAATCCCAACCAATTAATTTGCCTTTCTTTAGTTTTTTGCGTACTATGGTGCGCACACGGGCCTATAGTTTAGTGGTAAAACAGCGGTCTCCAAAACCGCCGTCTTCCGTTCGAGTCGGAATGGGCCCGCACTCGTTAAGAAAATACATCAGTATCTTACTGATGTATTTTCTTACCTTAGTAGCCATAAATAGAAAAGTGCGGAGCACTAATCCAGCTACCAAGCACAAGAATATTTCCCGCCGACACACCAGCACTGACCAAGCTGTCTTTTTGAGATTGTGTTTGTACCTCATAGACTGCACGCAATCCATTTGCCGATGCCGCTGTTACTACACGGGACACTTCAGACGCAGACATACCGCCACTCTTACTATAATCGACACAGGTACCATTACTATGGCAGGCACTTTTATGTTGACGTGAAGGCGGCATCGCCTCAGTAACTCTAGCTCCAGAGACACCAGCAGTATTATGCATCCGCTCAAGACGACTTACCATATCTGGAGCAATAGTACAGCCTCGCGCTGAACATGGAATAGTCAACGCAATACATGTCCCACCCGAACATCCACTTGAGCCACTTCCTGCTCCGCCAGTACCATCTGCTCCATTTGATGAACTTCCTACTTGCACACACGACACCAGATAGTTGGTTGGGTTTTCAGTATTGATAATCGGCTGTAGGCCTTGTGCCCGACAGCTTGCTTCAGCTGCTATACAATTGACATTACCAGCAGGTGTCGATGCACAAGGCGACTCAGATACTATCTGACCACCAGCACTACCAGAATCACCCGGCCAAAATGTATTTGGTTCAAATACATTAGGAGTAAATGTCTTAGGGGTTGGTGTCTTTTGCGTATAACACTGCACTTCACTCCAGTAGAGCCACCCAGATACGTCACCCCCAGTAGGAATCTGTCCTTCTGCCCCAGACTGACCCACCAGGCCACGCATGATGGTGTCCACAATCAACCATGCCGCGAGCACAATCATGAGTCCAATCAGTGCGTTCACGAACCGATTCTTCGCTTCATCAAGGGCATGGTGATTGCCACCAGAGGTCACAAGACCAACGCCCGCATAGGTCAAAATGACGGCAAAAATGAGAAACAGGAAGCCTATGAGCCACTTGATGAGTCCATTTGCGAGATCAACCAGATTGCAAGCCGAGCAGTCAGTCCCCGAACAACCAGCGTACTCAGCAAGCGATATCTGCGCCACTGCGACACTCGGCACCATCATCGGAACAAGGCAGACAAAACTGAAAATCGAAAGAAATAAACCGATCCGCATACGTATGTCTACAATTGTACACTACCCGGACAAAAACTGAGTCCAAGATTCTTACCAAACAGTTTATTATCTGTTTCGTACGTTACGCCAACGTAAATATTCAATTTGCATGCCTCAGTCTCACTCACCTGTAGCATTTGTAGCAAATGTCTACTGGCTTGGTCTCGATACACGGCGATGGGTTTACCACTAATATCAATCGCGAAAGACTGATCATCGGCAAAGTATGCAATGCTGTAACCGGCATCTGTCCCAAGCGAACGCTCATCACTAACAAACACATTTGCGCCGATGTCGGTAAAGTCAGTTGAATTTTTTGGGTCATTAAATCGTACACCACTACCACTACTGACGACACCCCCTTCAGATCCGCCAAATGGACGAGTGGTTTCAGTTGGTGTATTGTCTGTGTTTTTGAGTGTATAGAGAAATACCAAAGCGACTAAAAAAGTACCTAAGAGGAACGACATCGTGACAATAAATGATTTACTCATACATCGATACTACCACATATTATAGACCACACGCTGAAGCGGTCGACCACGGACTCCAACGATTACCCGCCTCTTGATAAATGCGATAACCATTTTTAATATTACAGTCGACATTTTGAGCGGCTTTGGCGCAAGTTTGATACAGCGCTTCATCAACTACCCGAGCGCTATAATTCTTGCCAGAAAATGCAGCGTAACAATTAAGCGTCGCCGGATAACCGCTACAGCCCTGGAGCACATGGACAGTAAGATTGATTTGCATCGGACCAAATGAGAATGGGCGTTTATCTATATTCATGACATCCGTAATACTCTGCGACCGCGCACCACAGGAACTTTCGGCCCCAATAATGCACTGCGCACTCCCGACCAGCCCAGTGGGGAAATATTTGGCAATCGTATAGGGGTTACAGGCACCCGTACCCGAAATATTTGGTGGTAAGGTACCTCCACTACCAGTTACCCCACCAGCCACATAATACTTACAAACAACCGATCGTGGTGACGTAGAACTATCTATGGTCGGCACCCCACCACTGCGAGTACATTGATCTTGCTGGTAGGTACAGATATCCGAACCATTGGGACGAACCGAACAAGCCAGAGTTTGTGTATTACCAACGTTTACACCAGCACCCGGTGTCGATGGTATCGAGGTATCTGGTTCAAATACTGTTGGGGTAAAGGTTCGACTCTTTGGCTTTGGCTGAGCAGTGCAACTAACCTGATTCCATACGCCGAGAGCTGTCTCTCCATCGGTGAGCAACATCTTCATTCCGGTGTCTACAAGGAGCCAACCCGCGAGGACAATACAATACCCAATAATCATATTGCTGATCATTGATTTGGCATCTTCTTTGGCATGACGATTACCACCCGATGTCACGAGTTTAAAACCAGCATACACAATAATAATGGCGGCTACCGTACCCAAGATGAGCACCAGCCACGACACGACTCGGTTGACAAGCTCTATTACATGACAGGTCTGGCAGGCCGGTTCATTTGGACCACCGCAGGGCACGAGTCCGGCCGCGTAGCTAAGAAGCGGTATAGCTGCCAACCCCAAAAATAGTAGTATTCCCCAAAACCGCTTCATACATTGATACCTACAGGGTAGCATATTACCCCCTTTGAAAATAGCCACAATCTGTGGTAACGTACAGTCCACGTAGCGGTCACGTTACAAGAAGAATAATTGCGTCGGTACTCAAGCGGTCAACGAGGGCAGACTGTAAATCTGCTGACTATTGTCTACGAAGGTTCGAATCCCTCCCGGCGCACATAAATAACAGCTTACAAGCAACAGCACTATAGAAGCTTACATTTTCCCAAAAACAAGCGTATGATTAGATGAGTTGTAACACTCTAGCGCGAGGGGAAAATATGCGCTTGATCCTTGCCGTTCTTCTGCTAGCACTCATCGCACCAACTAGAGTGCAGGCTCTCACAACTGAGGAAGCGAGGGTTTGTGCAAACGAACTCCTCTCTGCCTATAATGAACGTCGCTTCCCTGAGAAGTTTCTAGCAATCGAATCAATCACTCGTCGGGCATTCGGTCAAGATTTTCGAACACTAACTGATGCAGAGCGAGCCCTTGCCATCAAAGCTGCTACCAACGTACTCAAGGCATCCTTCGAGAGTCCAAGTGGGGAGTACCGGTATCGTGACCTCACCGTCAATACAGTAGAAGTCACCAAGGAAGGTAATTTCCGCATTATAGGAACAGCTCATATTACTTCGCCACAATTCACTGGCATGGGAGAATTCAAGGCACTAACGAATGGGAAATGTCAGATTTACCAAGTACGAATTGAGGAAGTTGCAACCCTTGATGGTGAACTGCGAAAAAAACTAATGACAGACCCTGTTGCTCGACCACTCATCGAAAAAAGCGACAATTGAAACTGCTGCCTGCGCTTGCGCGGGCAACTTTTCTTTTTTCGTAACATGTAATACGCTATACTATCTCTCAATGACTACCCTCTCGCGCCACTCCCTCCTCGCTACCGTCTTTATTACTGGCGCAGCCGTCCTCATATTTGAAGTCAGCGCAATGCGTCTCCTCGCCCCCTACTATGGTTCGTCCCTCACCGTTGTATCAAGCGTCCTCTCGGTCATTCTTCTTGCACTCAGTCTTGGCTATTTTTTTGGCGGTCGGCTCGCCGACCGCGCTCCGCATCTCCCACTCCTCATGTATATCATCGGTGGCGCTGGCCTTTTGATGCTCGGCCTACTTTATACTGCCCTCTCCCTATTACCTACCCTCGCCCCGATCCTCGGGCAGAGCACTGGCCCGCTACTTATTTCGCTTTTAATTTTCTTTTTGCCCGCCTGTCTCTTGGGCGCCGATTCACCGTTTGTCTCAAAACTACTTGCCCAAGACAAAGACAAAGAAGGTGCAGTTGTTGGCACGGTCTTTTTTCTCAGTACTATAGGGAGTATTGTTGGTAGTCTCGCAGCTGGTTTTTACCTCATTCCGCACCTTGGACTTTCGACCACTTTGGCTGTCACTGGACTTCTCTTAGTCCTCTGGAGCATGAGTGTACTTATCACCCACCACGCGCGTACAAGAACCATCACCCTGCAGATACATATAGTGGCTCTCATGCTGGTCACCATTGCGCTAGTGATTACTGCCGCCACTATCAAAACTCCGCCACAGAGTCGCGGGACGCTCGTCTACGAGCAAGATGGTCTCTACTCAAAACTCACCGTTTTTGAGGAGGAATTTCGCGGTACGACGTACCGCTTTTTAAAAAACGATAGCAACTACTCATCAGCGATTATTCCTGGCAGTACCGAAATAGCCTTTCCGTACGCAGAACTGGCACTGACCTATCCTGACATGATCAAGGATGCTTCGTCGTATCTCGTCCTCGGTGGTGGTGCATTTACTATTCCCCGTCACGTACACCTCGACAACCCCACACTTACTATCGATACTGTCGAACTTGAGCCCTATCTCCTTCCCATGGCTGCCACCTACTTTGAGTTACCTACCTCAACGCAGCTCCGTAATCACACTATTGACGCTCGAGTTTTCCTTGAACATTCCACCACGACGTACGATGTCATATTTTCTGACGTCATGAATAGTGGTCACTACATCCCTCCCCATCTTCTCACGGTTGAGTTTTTTGCTAGTTTTAAAAAGGTGCTCGCCCCCGGTGGTGTAGCCTACCTCAATTACATTGGGAGTCTCGATACCCACGGCACCAGCATGACCGGATCACTCATCAAGACCCTCACGACTGTTTTCCCCAACCATACCCTCGTCCCAATCACGAGCACAACCAGCAAAAGCATTCAAAACATTATGATTATTGTTCGTCACGACAACGACCCAATTAAATTTGCTACAACTACAAGAATCAAAAATCGGCTCTATGCCTATGACTACCCCCTCAACGAGCAGATGATAGTACTCCCCACTGATACACTCGCTGATGAAGTAGCCTTTACCGATAATCGTCCTGGTATGGAACCACTACTAGCAAAACAATTTAGATTACATGGAGAAAAATAAAACAAAACCTTTCTATCAATCGAAAGGTTTTGTTTTATGAATTCTGTTTATTTCGTTGCCAATACCACCGGCGCTGGTACTGGTTCTTTTTTGGCTTGTGCACTCTTAGAGAGAGCTTTTTTCTTCACATCAAAGGATAGTTCATCTTTCTTCATATCAACACGCACCGTGCCGCCACGAAGCATCCCTTCTTGAATCATCATGTTAGCCACAGGGGTCAAGATCTTACTTTGAATGACACGCTTCAAAGGTCGCGCACCAAACTTCGGATCATAGCCTTCTTTGGCGAGATAATCTAAGACCGCATCACTGACAGACAGCGCAATTTCCTTACCACGGAGACGTTTGGTCACGTCTTCCACCTGGAGTGAGACAATACTGCGCACGGTCTCCGGTGAGAGAATATCGAAGATAATAATCTCATCAAGACGGTTGAGAAACTCTGGACGGAAGAAGTGTTTGAGACTTTCCATCACCTTGTCCTTGGCTTGGGTGTACTGCGCCTTCTCGCCGTGGTCGTGGGTAAAGCCCCAGTTAGACATGCGGTCGATATGTTCGGCCCCGATGTTTGAGGTCATGATGATAACCGTGTTGCGGAAGTTGATCTTGCGACCCTTGGCGTCCGTGAGGTGTCCTGAATCGAGTACCTGGAGGAGGACGTTAAATACCTCTGGGTGCGCCTTCTCAACTTCATCAAGGAGAATCACCGAGTATGGTCGGTGCCGAACGCGCTCAGCGATGTTACCCCCCTCTTCGTGACCAACATAGCCTGGTGGCGAACCAATGATCTTTGAGACTGAGTGTTTTTCCATGAACTCAGACATGTCGATACGCACCATAGCGTCGGGGTCATTGAACATGAATTCGGCCAAGGCTCGCGAGAGCTCAGTCTTACCAACACCAGTTGGACCAAGGAAGAGGAACGAACCAATTGGGCGGTTCGGATCAGCGATACCAGCGCGTGAACGCTTAATAGCGTCAGCGACCAGCTTGATCGCATGATCTTGCCCCACGACTTTCTTCTTTAGTTCGTCTTCAATCCGCGCAAGCTTCTCAGCCTCGGCTTCAAGCATGCGTGAGACTGGGATGCCAGTCCAGCGTGATACCACTGACGCGATATCTTCTTCAGTGACTTCTTCTTTGAGGAGACGACGACTGCGCTGGAGTTTCTTGAGGCGCTTTTGGTGGGTTTCGAGTTCGCGTTCAATCGTGGGGATACTGTCGTAGCGGATCTCGGCGGCCCGAGCGAGGTCAGCCATGGCTTCTGCACTCTCTGCCTCGAGACGGAGTTCTTCAAGCTCCTTTTTAAGCTTACTCATCGCATCTAAGGCTTCTTTTTCATTATTCCATTTGGTTTCTAGCGCTGAGGTGGTCTCACGAAGCTCGCCAATCTCACCATCAATTTCTTTGAGTCGGTCTTTGATGCGTTTTTTCTGATCAGTCGATAATTCTGAGACTTCGGACTCTTTCTTCAAAGCCTCTTTTTCAATTTCGAGACGACGAATCTGGCGATCAGAGACGACCAGTTCATCTGGCTTATTTTCAAGTGAGATACGGAGGGCCGACGCTGCTTCATCGATGAGGTCTACCGCCTTGTCAGGCAAAAAGCGGTCGGTGATGTAGCGAGAAGAAAGATTCACCGCGCTCACAATCGCATCGTCGGTAATACGGACACCATGGAAGAGTTCATATTTCTCAGCGATACCACGGAGGATGGCAATCGCGTCTTCGTGACTTGGCTCGTTCACATACACCGGCTGGAAGCGTCGGGTCAGTGCTGGGTCACGTTCGATATGCTTTTGGTATTCCTTAAGGGTGGTGGCACCGATGACACGCATCTCGCCACGGGCGAGGGCGGGCTTCAGCATATTACTTGCATCCATCGAGCCTTCAGCCTGACCAGCCCCCACAATGGTATGGAGCTCGTCAATAAAAAGGATGATCTGTCCTTGTGATGATTCTACTTCTTTCATGACCGCCTTGAGACGCTCTTCGAATTCGCCACGGAACTTGGTCCCCGCGACGAGGAGTCCCAAGTCAAGCGAGAGAATCTCCTTCCCTTTGATTGACTCTGGCACTTGGTTCTGCGCAATCTGCTGGGCGAGACCTTCGGCAATCGCGGTCTTACCAACACCAGCCTCACCGATGAGCACGGGATTATTCTTCGTACGGCGTGAGAGAATCTGAATCACCCGCTGCACCTCAACATCACGCCCAATCACGGGGTCAAGTTTGTTCTCCTGCGCGAGCTTGGTGAGGTTGCGGGTGTACTTCGCCAGTGAGCGAAACTTCTTTGGTGTCTCTGCATCTGAGACACGGTTCTCGCGAATCTCTTTGATGGTGTTCATGACCCGAGTCTTATCGATACCGGCACGTTGCATAATTTCGATGGCTGGTCCTGGGTTTTCGAGTACTGCGACAAAAAGGTGTTCCACCCCAACGTACGAATCACCAAGCTGCTCTGCGAGCTGACCTGAGTATTCAAGCGCCTTCGCCAGATCGGCGGTGAGGTAGAGCTGGTACGACTGCGAGACCGTCGTCGCAGACTCCGGTCCTTCGAGTGCTTCAAGGAGGAGGTCGGTGAGCGCAATGATATCAATATCCATTCGGTCGAGTACAGAAATCACCATACTCTCTTCTTGGAGAGCAAGAGCGGTCATGAGGTGGACTGGACTCACGTGGTTTTGACCTCGCTCAATGGCGAGTTCGTGGGCCTTCCGAATAGCTTCTTTGGCTTTGGATGTAAAATTGTGAAAACTAGGCATGACAATAGAATTATACAGTACTTCCTAAAGGGAGACGGTCGCACTGTGGGGTCGTTACCGGAGTCAGTCAATCGGGAGTGGAAGTACTCTCATAATGCTATAAAAAACGCCTTTTGTCCAATTTAGGGGTGGTAGATTCAACCCCGAAGTTTCGGGGTTGGACCCCTAAAATCAAAAAGGGCGTCTCGGTGAGGAGGGCCCGTTATTCACGACTAGTGTCGCGAGACTCATGTAGACGCATCCGATTTGGAGTCTCTCCTCGGATGTTGGCGTTTTTTACAACAGACGCCTCATATTCCCTATCATCTACCCGGTTAAGTAGTTGACGGTTACGAAGATGAACAAAATTCTAAATGTTAACAGCAGTTTCCGGTGGTTACTTCTCTCCTTCCGTATCTGCACCATCAAGGTAGCTGGCCAAGCGCCGCACCCGATTTGGGTGTTTGAGCTTACGCAGGGTCTTGGCTTCAATCAGGCGTCTTCTTTCTCCGGAGATGTCCAACTGTTCACGAACAGCTTCGACGATTCCGGCGTCAGACTCAACACCGAATTTGGCCTTGAGTATCGCGATTTCCCGGGGCTCAAGTCCGCTCAGTGCCCGCGAAGTTTCGTCTGCCTGAAAGACAGCGATGATTTCCTCACGTTTTGGCATATAGTCCTCCTGTCACGGCAACATTACCGCGGCAGTATAATAACATTAAAAAACATTTTCGTCAATGAAGACGAGCTTTTGTTGTTGGACCTCAAAACTATTATTTGATGACCGTTTGAATATGCACAGTGAGCACTGCGAGCATCTGATCGATATCGTCGGTTGTCGTATCTGGTCCGAGCGTAAAGCGGAGGGTCGACAGCGCGCGAGCTTCGTCACCCGTCATTGCAAGTACGACCGCACTCGCTCCCCCACCTTTGCTGCTACAAGCACTTTTGGTACTCGCGGCGATACCGTGGGTATCAAGGGTGATGACCGCAAACTCGGCATCAATACCAGGGATTGAAATATGAATATTGTTAGCGACTCGATCGCTACCAAGCGGACCGTTGAGTACGGCGGTGGGGATACGTTTCGCAATTTCAGCAATTGCGTAGTCGCGCACAAGAGTCACCGTCTCACTACGTGCTTGCCAACTTTCTTGCGCCTCCAAGAGCGCGGTGGCGAATGCTGCAACGAGATGCACTGGTTCAGTCCCCGGACGCAGTCCCATCTCCTGCCCACCACCACGCAAGAGCGGTAACACCGTCACTCCTTTTTTCATCACGAGCGCACCGATACCTTTGCCACCACCGCACTTACCACCATCAAGCGAGAGGAGGTCGGCGCCAATGCGCACCAATTGGCATGGTAGCCACAGCGGTGCCTGTGCTCCATCAACATGGAGTAGAATCTTAGTTCCTAATTTTTTCTCAACTTCATCGAGGAGGCGGCGCACGGCTCGCGTATCAGTAATCACCCCCACTTCACTATTCACGTAAGCAACAGTAACCAATACTACCGAAGCATCAAGGAGTGTTCGCAAAGTAACCATATCAAGCTGTCCATCTTCTCGAACTGGTGCATACACGACCGTAACTCCCTCTGCCGCGAGTCCGTCTAAGGTGCGTAGAGTCGCCGGGTGCTCGAGCTTGGTTGAGACAATAGTCATCGACGGGTACTCACGACCGGCTGCCCGGAGCGATTCTACTACCCCGCGGATCGCAAGGTTGTTACTCTCGGTACCACCACTGGTGAACACGACACCACTCTCCTGTACTTCAAGGGTGCGTGCGACTTGGGTACGAAATTCCTCCAAAGCGCGTTTGGCGGTCACCCCTTCTTTATGAATACCACCAGGATTACCAAAATCCTCACTCAAAAAGCGGGTCATAGCTGCAGCTGCAGCTGTGGTCATTGGGGTAGCGGCGGCGTAGTCGAGATAGATGCGATTGTTTGTTCGAGGTCCTTCCTCGAACTTAGGGTTTTTCTTGAGCCAAGGGATCATTACGAAATCATGACACGGGCTGTTATTTCTGTAAATATCTGCTATACTGCGACCACTTATTTTAGTAGCCGCCGTTCCCCGGCAGATTTCTCATAAAACGAAGCAATTATCACGTATGGCAAAAGCAGCAAAAACAACCAGCAGTATCGAAAAGCGACCACCGGTGGTCGTCGTCATGGGTCATATCGACCACGGTAAGTCAACGCTCCTTGATTACATCCGCAAGACCAATGTGGTTGATGGTGAGGCCGGCGGCATCACGCAGCACCTCTCGGCCTATGTGGTAAACCACAAAACCAAAGAAGGATCTGATGAAAAAATCACCTTCCTTGATACTCCAGGACATGCCGCCTTCCAAAAGATGCGCCTCCGTGGCGCTGACGTCGCTGATGTCGCCATCCTCGTGGTCTCGGCCGAAGACGGGGTGAAGCCACAAACGCTTGAAGCCCTTAACGCCATCAAAGAAGCGGGTATCCCGATGATTATTGCTATCAACAAGATTGATAAGCCCGGAGCGGACATCATGCGCACCCAGACCAGCCTCATTGAACACGAAATCTACATCGAAGGCATGGGTGGTGATATCCCGTGGGCACCAATTTCTGCGAAGCAAGGTACGGGTGTGTCTGACCTCCTCGATCTCGTTATTCTCGCTGCTGATATCCTCGAACTCCAGGGAGACACCGGCGCTGCCGCCACTGGTACCGTGGTTGAAGGTAAGCTTGACTCAAAGCGCGGCAACACAGCTACACTGATCATCAAAAACGGCACCTTAAAGACCGGGCAGTTTGTCGTATCAGGCAATTCCTTCGCACCAGTCCGCATCATGGAAGACGCTACGGGCAAAGCCATCAAAGAAGCACACCTCTCTGAACCTGTCGGTATCGTTGGTTGGACTACTATCCCGAAGGCAGGAGCTGAATTTTATACCGTTGCTTCAAAGAAAGAGGCTGAAGTAGCTATCAGTGGTACCGCGACGCCAATTGCTGCGACCCACAAGAAGTCTGGCTTACCTACCATCCCGGTCCTCATCAAAGCTGATGTGCTTGGTACGGTCGAGGCGATTGAACACGAACTGTCACAGTTCACTTCAGAGCGTATTACCGTACGGGTTATTGATTCTGCTGTTGGTCCAATTACCGCAAACGATGTCCAGGCCGTGAGTGCCACCAAAGATGCCATCATCGTCGGGTTTAATGTAAAAGTAGACCGTGAGGCCAAAGACCTCGCCGAACGCCTTGGTGTTGAAATCGATACCTTCTCAATTATCTACGAGCTATCAGATTGGCTTAATACCGCGCTAAAGAACCGTACGCCCAAGATGGAAGAAAAAGTCGTCACTGGCCACGCCAAGATTCTCAAACACTTCAGTACCCAAAAGTACACCCACGTCCTTGGTGCCCGCGTTGAAGACGGCACGATGAAACTCAATACGAGCGTACGGGTGCTCCGTCGTGATATCGAGGTTGGTCGCGGCACCATCAAGAACCTCCAACAGATGAAATCTGACGTGAAGCAGGTGAACGAAGGTGAGTTTGGTATGCAGGTGGATGCCAAATTTGAAGTTGCACCCGGCGACATCCTCGAAGGCTTTGAGTTGGTAATAACGTAACGAGCACTAAAAATGAGCGCTAGCTTTGTTCTCGTTCGTAAAAATTCATTCAATGTACCAAAGTGTACACCTCATGATTTTTTACTCCTCGGCCTCGCCATCATCTCATTTTTATCACTCTCTTATTGTGGACATCTGATTATTTAGAAATATGAACAAGCAACTCAATTACGACAAACATGACCGTGCCACCTCCCTTATCCACGAGGTGGTGGCGACCTATATCCGCAACGAGGCAAACACCAATCCCCTCATCACCGTCACAAACGTCTCCGTCTCACCCGACTACCGCAAGTACACCATCTTCTTCACCACCATCCCCGATGGTCGCGAAGATGATGCGCTTATCTTTCTCAAGCGTTCCGCGAGCGATATCCGCGACTACGTAAAAAAGCACACGAAGCTCAAGATCATCCCCCACCTCGAATTCTCAGTGGACTATGGCGAACGCCACCGCCAACACATCGATGAAATCGCTGCAGATATTGATGAAAAAGAAGGTATCTCCCATGAAGCAGTGATAGAACGCCTTCTTGATTCCGGCAAACAGTCAGACGACTCTGAAACAAACTGAACCACCCTCGCCTCAAGGCGAGGGGTTCTTCGTGGCTTCAAGCACGGACTGAAGTCCTCTCGTTTGTTACGCACTGAGTACGGTGAAGTT
>JBJOPW010000003.1:0-85759 GCA_046050355.1 Candidatus Parcubacteria bacterium | reverse complement strand
GCCGCTTAGTCCATTATAGTTACGGACGACGTTTCCTGGTGTTACCCATTGTGCACTTGCGTTTACATGCGGTAACGTACAGCATCATACCAAAAAACCATTTGAAATCAAATTAATTATAAGTTTATTTATCAACAACCGAAGACCACAAATATTTACAAATAAGGAATGCGGTTGGGTTATTATAGAATAAATGGCTAATCCAAAGAAACCAAGAAATAATTGTCGTCAATGTGGTAAGGAGCCGGCAAAAGCGACATATATTTATTGCAGCAACCAATGTCAAAGAGATTTTGAACGAGCTGTATATATTAATAAATGGAAAGCTGGAGAAATTACCGGCTTAAACAGTATTGGATTAGTTTCGAGTCAGGTAAAATTTTATTTGCGAAAAAAATATCAAGATAAGTGCATTTTGTGTGGTTGGTCAAAAATTAACCCTGTAACCCAAAGAGTGCCATTGGTAGCCGACCATATTGATGGTAACTGGATGAATAATACAGAAAATAACTTACGACTTGTTTGTCCAAATTGTGATGCTCTGAGTCCAACTTTTGCTGCACTGAATAAAGGTAGAGGCAGGAAAAACCGAGCAGCAAGTAAACGTGCACAAAAGGCAAAAGAATTACGCTTGTGATTTTATAGATATTAAATTATTATCACGATAAAGCCGTCTTAGCTCAGTTGGTAGAGCGTGTCACTCGTAACGACAAGGTCCGGAGTTCGATCCTCCGAGTCGGCTCAAATACGCAAAGTTCAAACCCGACCATCGGCTCAAATTTTAGAAGAAAATTTTAGACAGGGGAAAACGTGATGAGTATCACGTTTGTTACTGCAGTCAATTTCGACCTTACCCGCCTTTGGAGAAATTTGCTATACTCTACCAATTATGACCGACCCAACCATCCGTATCGCCGAGATTGAAGCGGCCATGCTTCTCCCAACTTTTTGGCAAGACAGTGGGAAAGCGCAAGCGATGATCAAAGAGCTTCAGGATCTCAAGTCAGAAGCGTCAGGCGAAGGAAAGTATGACCGTAATCCGGCGGTGATGACGATTGTGGCAGGAGCGGGAGGGGACGATGCCGAAGACTTTGCGCGGATGCTTCTTGAGATGTACCGGCGCTACGCTGAAGGGCGGGGTTGGAGCGTGACCGAACTTGATAGTAATGAAAATGATCATGGCGGCTATCGTAATGTGGTGGTACTTGTCTCGGGTAAAGGGGCCTACGGCACTCTGGCCTTAGAGTCAGGTGTCCATCGCCTCGTGCGCATATCGCCGTTTAATAGTAATGGCAAACGCCAAACATCATTCACGCTCGTAGAAGTATCACCACTGATAGATGATGTGGCAAGTGTCGCCATTCCTGATGATGAACTCGAAATCTCCTTTGCACGCTCTGGCGGTGCTGGTGGCCAAAACGTCAACAAACGCGAGACCGCAGTCCGGATCACGCATATCCCGACCAACATCTCTGTCCATGTCTCGACCGAGCGGAGTCAGCAGCAGAATCGTGAACGCGCTCTCTCCCTTATAGCCGGCAAGCTCATTGCGTTCCGTGAAGAACAGCATCGTCGCGAACTCCAGGGCTTGTCGATTGAGAAGACCGTCAAAATCGAGTGGGGGAGTCAGATTCGGTCGTATGTGCTCCATCCCTACCAATTGGTCAAAGACCACCGTACGGGGGTGGAAGTACGCCAAATTGATCAGGTATTAGCTGGTGATATACAGGCTTTCCTCGACGCGAAGCCCGAAGTAACGTAAAATAGAAAGGTTATATGATTTACTTTGATAAAGTTTCAAAACTCTACAATGATGGCCGTCAGGCAGCTTTGGAAGAAATTACTTTTCAGATAGATCCAAAAGAGTTTGTGTCGATAGTAGGGCACTCGGGTGCAGGCAAGACTACCCTCCTCAAGATGATTATTGCCGAAGATAAACCAACCCACGGCAATGTCTTTTTTGAGTCACTCGACATCCACCGCATCCCGAAGACGAGACTTCCACACTACCGCCGCAAAATTGGTACGGTATTTCAGGACTTTAAACTTCTTCCTAATAAAACTGCATTTGAAAATATCGCTTTTGCGATGGAGGCGAACGGCCGTAGCGACGAAGAGATTGCTGAGAATGTCCCCCAGGCCCTGGCGCTTGTTGATCTTGCTGATAAAGCCTGGAACTTTCCGAACGAACTTTCTGGTGGTGAAAAGCAGCGGGTCGCGATTGCGCGGGCGATTGTGAATCAACCGGATATTATTATTGCAGATGAACCAACTGGTAACCTTGATCCAATTGCTACCTACGAAGTGGTGCAGATTTTAAAAAAGATCAATGATCTTGGTACCACGGTGGTGATGACTACTCACAACAAAGGAGTAATTGATGAACTCGGTCGCCGGGTGATTACCATGGATGGTGGTCGGATAATTCGGGACGACGAAAGTGGTAAGTACGTGCTATAAATTGGGGTATGATTACGAGTCTTCGGCGAGTGGTACGGTCTGGGTTTATTGGTTTTTGGCGCAGTGCTTATGTCTCTTTGGCGTCAATCTTTGTTATCACCGTGGCGCTTTTTGTGATTGCGATGACGATGCTGCTTGATCAACTGCTCACGGTCTCTCTAACTAATATACAATCAAAAGTTGATATCAATGTCTATTTTGTGACGAACGCCGAAGAATCGGATATTTTGGCCTTGAAAACAAAAGTCGAATCACTCCCCGATGTCGCTGCGGTACAGTACACCTCGCGGGAGGATGCTTTAACCGAATATCGACTGAAAAACCAAAACGATAGTGTGGCCATGCAGGCACTCGAAGAACTTGGTGAAAACCCACTCGGTGCTACGATTGCCATTCGAGCGACAGAGACTTCTCAATACGAAAGTATCGCTCGCTTCCTCGATGAACAAAAAGCCCAAGAGACGGCCCAGGCACCGCTGATTGATGAGATTAATTATGCTGATAATAAAGAATCGATTACTACCCTGACAAAAATAATTAATGCCGTTGAACAAGCAAGCACCATCACTATGGTAGTGCTTATCATTGCAGCGGTACTTATTACGTTCAATACCATTCGTCTAGCCATTTATACTGCTCGAGAAGAGATCTCGGTGATGCGTCTCGTGGGTGCGAGCAACGCCTTTATTCGTGGACCATTTATGCTTCAGGGTGTCATGTATGGCGTGATTGCTGGTATCCTGACACTCGCTCTTTTGTATCCAATAATGATTTGGATAGGACCAGCGACCGCCGAATTCTTCGAGTTTGATCTCTACGTTTATTTCGTTAATAACTTTGGTTCCATTTTCCTCACGATTGTCGGTATAGGCGTTGGGCTCGGACTGGTTTCCAGTATCCTCGCTATCACACGCTATCTACGCGTTTAATAAATTTTATAGTTCCACCTATGACCACGACCCGCAAGACCAAGAAGATGACAGGCTTGACCAAGAACAAACACCCCAAGTACATCTTTATCGTCGGTGGAGTCATGAGTGGTGTGGGGAAGGGCGTGTCATCGTCATCGATTGCACTTACCCTGCAAGGTCGGGGACTGGCTGTAACGGCTATCAAAATTGATCCGTATATCAATGTAGATGCGGGTACCATGAACCCGACCGAGCACGGCGAGTGTTTTGTGCTTAAGGACGGCCTTGAGACTGATCAGGATATGGGAAATTACGAGCGTTTCCTCAATATTGACCTACCAGCGATAAACTATATGACCACCGGCAGCGTCTACCTATCGGTGATAAAAAAAGAACGTAATCTTGAATACGGTGGACGTAACGTTGAAGTAGTGCCAGACATTCCGCTTGAGGTTATTGATCGAATCAAAAAAGCTGGAGTAGCAGCTAAGGCGGATGTCGTTATTACTGAAGTTGGGGGCACTGTTGGTGAATACCAAAATGTGTTGTTCCTTGAAGCCGTTCGTATGATGAAGAGCGAGGCGCCAGAAGACGTCGCGGTGGTGATGGTATCCTACCTACCGGTCCCGGGTAGTATCGGCGAGATGAAGACGAAACCGACTCAGACCGCGGTTCGTGCTCTCAATAGCGCTGGCGTATTTGCCGACCTGATTGTGGCGCGGAGCACTGAGCCAATTGACCAAAAGCGCAAAGAAAAACTATCGCGCTTTTGTAATGTACGGCCAGAGCATGTGATATCAGCACCAGACGTGAAGAGTATCTACGATATTCCACTCAATTTTGAAAAAGAAGGTGTCTCGACCGCCCTTTGCGATATCCTCGGTCTCAAACCAAAACCAAGTGACCTCAAAGCCTGGAAGCAGTTTGTGAGTCGATCAAAGACAACCAAGTCCGTGACGAAGATTGCGGTCGTGGGTAAGTATTTTAGTTCTGGCGACTTTGTACTTTCGGATGTCTATATCTCAGTGCTTGAAGCCATCAAGTATTCGGCGTATAAGCTCGGCACCAAAGCCGAAATTACGTACCTTTCGTCACTCGATTTTGAAACTGGTAAGAGACCGCTCAAAGACCTTGATGCATTTGACGGCATTCTCGTCCCGGGCGGTTTTGGTAAGACTGGCATTGAGGGCAAACTCAAGGTCATTGAATACGCCCGTACCAAGAAGATTCCGTATTTTGGTATTTGCTATGGTATGCAGCTGGCAGTCCTCGAGTATGCTCGCAATGTCCTCAAGCTCACATCTGTCTCGACTGAAGAGATTGACCCCAAAGCCGAACATCTGGTGATTGGCATCATGTCCGAACAGCGTGAGAAGATAGCCAAGAAGGAACTCGGTGGTACCATGCGACTCGGTACGTATGAGGCGACGGTCAAGAAGGGTAGTGTGGCGTACGAAGCCTACAAAGCTACCACTATTCATGAACGTCACCGTCATCGCTACGAGGTGAATCCGGATTATGTCGCTGATCTTGAAGCGGCTGGGCTCGTCTTTGGTGCTTCCTCACCCGATGGTCGCCTTATGGAGATGGTCGAGCTCCCAAAGTCGGTCCACCCATTTTTCCTTGGCACGCAGTTCCACCCAGAATTGACCGCCAGGCCACTGGCTCCGCATCCGGTGTTCACTGCCTTTATAAAGGCTGCAATACACAATAAATAGAGATTTTGCATGCAGTACGAGGCAGTCAAGGAAAATAATATGAGACGTACTTTCGTACGATGACGATTATTTTACCGTAAACTAACAAAGTAATGCGTCAAAATACCAATTTATTTTATGAACAAGGAGCAAAAGATAATTCATGAGTGGATGGCGACCCACGGCTGGGCGTATTGGACCCCCCACGAGATGCTAGCTCGTATCACCGAAGAAGTGGGGGAGCTGGCGCGCGTGGTGAATCATGAGTATGGTCCCAAAAAGCGCAAAGCCAGTGAGGCCAATCAAGCACTTGAAGATGAGCTTGGTGATATACTGTATGCACTCGCTTGTTTTGCCAATGCTCACGAACTTAACCTCGACACCGCACTACAAAAGAGTCACGAAAAAGTTATTAAACGAGATTTGACGAGATTTACCTAATTTGAATATTTGCATATGTATCAAGGCAACTGGACCTGTAGCACCTGTGGGGGAGAGATTACTGAATTACCATTTGAACCAAAGCGTACCGACGGCCTTACCTGCCGTAACTGCTTTATGAAAAAGCGCGATGAAGGCAGTGCTCAAGGTGGTGGTGACGCTAGTGCGCCAAAACCACGGGTGGAGGGGAATTGGTCCTGTAGTGGCTGTGGGGCGGCGATTACGAGCTTGCCGTTTACACCCCGGGATACTTCGAATTTAAAGTGCATGGATTGCTTTAAGAAGAGTAGGGCCTAAGCTTCCAGAAATGATGGCCTTCTTTGTTGAAAGGCCAAAAATAACTTTCAATGTGCAATCAGCCACTTCAATTTATTTTAGCCTTTCGCCTCAAATCCCATCCGTTTCTGAAATCTTAGTGGTGACAAAAGCACAAAACCACCTCAAGGCGGTTTTGTGGTATAGAAGTGTATTCTTATGTAGTTGATAGTAGTATACTCGGTATATACCTAGTTATTATGGTTCGAGATAATACACAAAAATTGAAGGCGATTAAACTGCGAAAAGCAGGCAATTCGTACAATGAGATATTGCGTGTTGTACCAGTAGCTAAGTCAACTCTTTCGCTATGGCTACGTGATGTAGCTTTGAGTAAGGCGCAAGCGCAAGTTTTTACCGAAAAGCGAAGACTGGCACAGCAACGTGGTGCTGCACAGAGGAGAACCAATCGAGAGAATGATACAGTAGAAATATTTGGTGAGAGTCTCAAAGAGGTAGGGGATCTGACTGTACGTGAACGATTACTGATTGGCACCGCTCTCTACTGGGCTGAAGGTGCTAAAGAGAAGATTTATCGAGTTACTGTTCCGCTCGATTTTGCTAATTCTGACTCGGATATGATCGCATTTCATATGAGGTGGTTATATGAAAATTTGGCAGTTCCCAAGGCAGATATTACGATGCGCTTACATTTACACCAAGGACATATTGAAAGACTTGATGAAATTACTCGCTACTGGCTCAAGGTTACTGGTCTTACCAAGGAAAATGTCATGAAGCCGATAATTAAGAAACACAACCCAAAAACAGTCAGAAAAAATACCAAAGAAACGTACAAAGGTCTGGTTGCAATTCGTGTACGACATAGTACTATGTTGAATCGGCGGGTAATGGGCTGGATCAAGGCCATTGCTGCAGCTAAATGATATACATTGCCGGATCGTCTAAAGGTAGGACAGCAGCCTTTGAAGCTGCGTATCTTGGTTCGATTCCAAGTCCGGCAGCAAAAATAATCATCTACCTCAGTTCATGATACAATTTTATGGTATCAGGCAGTTTAGATATACTTTTATATGTTCACACTTATAGCACTTTCGTTGGCCGGCGTTGTTATTGCATTTGTGGTGGGAACTCTGTGGCATATGCCGCAGAGTCCGATGGGACGTCTCCATATGCGTCATCTCGGTTTTGATAAGCTAACGCCTGAAGAACAACAGCGGAAGATAGAAGAGGCCAAGCCAACTATGCCAAAGATTTATGCGGGTCAGATGCTGTTGTCTCTGTTGACCTCAGTAGCGGTAGTGCTCATTGTGACAATGAGTATAAAAAATGGGGTACCACTTGCTATGGCGCTCGGGTTTGTGGTATTCAACTGGCTTTGCTTTATCGTGCCAACCGTCGGTGGGCACATCCTTTGGGGTAATTACGATCGAGCTATTGCCTGGCAAAAGTTTTTTGCTGATGCGCTGTACCCGCTTGTCACGTTGCTCCTGATTGCGCTTTTGGCGAGTTATTTCGCATAAATGTGAAAGTAGCGCACTATACTGAGGTTAAAAAGTTTCAAGACATCCCGAACGTCGGTCCGGCGATGGCGCGGGATTTTGCCTTACTTGGACTCAAAGAGCCAAGTGATTTGAAACAAAAGGATCCACTAGCGCTGTACAAACTAATGTGTAAAGTGTCTGGTGTCCGGCAAGATCCTTGCGTGCTTGATACCTATATCGCGGTCATTGATTTTATGAACGGTGCACCGGCCCGACCCTGGTACTGGTATACGAAGAATCGGAAGAAAGAATTTCCTCATATATAAGCAAATTGTGAGGATTTGGGGCTGCTTGTAAGAAAGTACAAACTGCGGCGTCAGAAGGGATATAGAACCCTATGAAGCAGTATATCTACCAGCGCCATTGGCTCCGCAAGACGGTCGGCATAAGCCTCATACTACTTGGAGTACTCGGATTAATTTTGCCGGTTCTTCCGGGAATTTTGCCTTTGCTCGCCGGTTTTGAGCTGATTGGTATGCGACTGGCAGTAATTGACCGTCTGCTTGCCAAACGACTCCCGACCCCACCTGTTGAGACTGAGGTGCCAGCCTTGGTCTAAACTGCCCACTTTGTTGATACGTCACAAGTTACTTTTTTAGGAGTATACTAAAGGGGTATGAAATTTTTTGTCACCTACCAGATGCCACATGCTGGTCTTGATGAGTGGATGAAGCTTCCCGAAGAAGTGCGTAAAGCCGACGAAGAGAAAATGCAGGGCGACTGGAATGCCTGGATGGCTGCCCATGCTGGTATGATTCTCGAAACGGCCGGAGTCGGGAAGCCGAAGCGGGTTGATGCCGCCGGTGTCACTGACGTGCGCAACGATATCATGATGTACTCATTTGTCGAAGGCGAATCGCTTGAGATGGTCGCGGACACGTTTAAAGATCATCCTCACTACGGTATTCCGGGTGCTTGGATTGAAATTATGGCAGTCAATAAGTCGGTGAATTAATTGACCGACTGTATGATGAGCAGACTCTTGGTGTTTAGCGATGAGTGTGCATTCGGTATTGGTTCTTAAGCCTAATCTCTGGGTAATATGGTATAGTGCCAGCTATGAACACTGTCGACTTTTTGACGTTTGTTAATAAAACATATTACCGTTTACACTATCGCTACGAAACACTTTTTTGGGAATCGTATATGGGTATTCGTGACGTCGGTCAACAGAAAGATCGAGCTCTAGTAGCACTTGACGCCTTTCGGGGCAATCGAGCACACAAGGCGACCGCTGAAGCGCTGGCCCAAAAAGCTAAAGGTCGCACCAAAGAGCGACTCGATACGTGGGTGCGGTTCTTTGCCCAGTATCAAATACCAGAAACTGCGTTACCGCTTCGTAATAAAATTAATAAACTTGAGACTCTCATCCAACAAAAGCGGGCAACCCGGCAAGAAGGCTATATTGATCCTGCGACCGGTACGTTTGTGTCAGCTTCGACATTAAAAATGATGTCAATGATTGCAACACATAGTGACGAAGCAGTGAGACGAGCCTGCTTTGAGGCTCGTGAAGCATTAGCCATTGATTGTCTCAGTGAATATGTGTCGCTGGTATCACTACGTAATGAGTTTGCGCGTCTCCTAGGGTATGATGATTTTTATGACTACAAACTCCGTCATATTGATGGTATGACCAAAGCCGAGCTCTTTGGGATTTTTGAGACTATTGCTACCGCTGCCAAATCTGACCTGGTGGCGATACGAGCACACGAAAAAGTGCAATCTGGCCTGCGTAAGCCCTGGAACTTTGTTTACTTTACGAGTGGTGATTTTACCAAAGAGGAAGACCAGTATTTCCCGTTTGTGGAAGCGGTGTCGCGTTGGCTGCAATCATTTCAAAAGCTCGGCATCAATTTTGCCGGTGGTACGTTGCGTCTAGACTTAGTTGAACGGACAGGCAAATATAACAATGGCTTTTGTCACTGGCCAAAGCTTGTGATGTACGAGAAAGGAAAACGTTTGCCTGGATCAGCGCAATTTACCTGTAATGTGGTGCCGGGACAGGTAGGGTCAGGAGAACTTGCCTATAAAACCCTGTTTCATGAAGGAGGACATGCAGCTCACTTTTTGAATATCACTGAACGTGACGTTTGCCTCAATCATGAATACGCTCCAATGACCGCTGCCTGGGCCGAGACTCAGAGTATGTTCATCGATACAATTTTTTCGAGTTACGAATGGCGAAGTCGTTACGCAAAAAATGCAGGTGGCCACGCATATCCACTTGATCTTTTGAGACGAAAAACAGAAGCTGGCGCATTAACTCGTACTAGAGATATTATGTCCATTATATTTATGGCTACTTTTGAACGGCGTGTCTATGAACTTAAAACACCAACCGCTGATGCGATCAAACGAATAGCTAAACAGGTTTATTGTGAGATATTTGATCATTCAGTTGATTCACTCCGTGCTCTCAATACACCACATATTTATGCGTGGGAGAGTGCTTGTTCATATCATGGGTATGGTCTTGCGCGAGTGGCACTTTACCAGTGGCGCACTTATTTCAAAAAGAAGTACGGTTCAATAGTTGATAACAAAGCAGTTGGGCGAGAATTAAAAGCCGCTTGGTCTTGGGGAGCCCGTTATGATTTTAAGACTGCCGTACGCAAAGTGACAGGTAAGCCTTTAAGCGCTACATCTCTCATTGCAGAGGTAACGCGTACGCCAAAAGACATCATTCGCGAAGCCAAAAAGTATAGTACTCAGATCAGCAAAGCTGTTCCGACTAATCTTCAAACGGTAGCAACCACAATCACTCTCGTACATGGTAAACAAAAAATCGCTGATTCTTCTAAGGGTATACCGGCAATGGTTAAAAAATACAAATCTTGGTACGAGCGTTTAGTCTAGTGCCACAATACTGTTGTCAGAATGATGGCGGTAGTGAGACCAAAGTAGCCGAGGGTGGCGAGAAAGTAGTTAAGTCCGCCACGATAGTCTTTGTCGATGAGGCGCACGAGTGGTTGATAGAAAATGAGAAAAGCCATGACTGAACCGGAGAATGTAAAGAGGGAAATAGCCCCGACTCCATCGATGAGGGTATCGGGGGTGTTGGCCTTAAACGTCTCAATCCACTGTAAAAAAGAAACGAGGCCGGTAATGTATAAAGTTGCTGCCAATGCATTTAAAAAAGGATGCCATTTCATATACTACTTATAACTCGGTACATACTGATTCAGTTACACTGCCTGTACTTGTGGTAACATAGAGTAGTATGAAACCGACATCGCCAGCAACTTTGAAGCGAGTAGCGACCATGTCGTTTGGAGTGGTGTATCCGCTCTATGTGGCCAAGGCGGTAAAGAAAGGGCGGACTGAAGCTGAAGTTGATGCGGTGATTTTGTGGCTTACCGGCTACTCGAAGCGGAGTATTCTGTCGCATATAAAAAAAGGGACAAACTTTGAAACATTTTTTAAGCAAGCAAAGCTAAATCTGAATCGTAAATTGATTACTGGTGTTATTTGTGGGGTGCGAGTAGAAGCAATTCAAGAACCCTTGATGCGCGAGGTACGGTACCTTGATAAGCTTATTGATGAATCGGCGAAAGGTAAGCCGATAGAAAAGATTCTTCGAACGAGAGCTAAATAGTTGTTATGGAAATACACGAATACAATCAAGTGCAGGCTGCTAGTGAACGAGTGATTTGTGACGAGTTGCTCCGCATTATTGAAACTCATCTCAAAAAAGCGGAAAGCAAAATCTGGCACCGTCACCCGGTATGGTTTCTTGACGGCAATCCGGTAGTAGGCTATTCAAAACTAAAAAGTGGTATCAGACTGATGTTTTGGAGCGGTGCTGATTTTGGTGAAGCGGCACTGATGCCAGGTACGGGCAAATTCAAGGATGCCAGTATCACGTTCACGACGGTCGGGCAGGTGAGTGAAAAGGAAGTGAAGCGTTGGCTCAAAAAAGCTAAAGAGATACAGTGGGACTACAAAAACCTCGTAAAGCGAAAAGGGAAGTTGGTCCGGGTGGTATAAGGCAAGAACGCTCTGCCGACTCGACTAACGTTTTGACTATCTATTTGTGTGATGTAGCGTATACTGACAGTACCGCGGTTTAATCGCTCATAAGACAACTCATATGGCAGATGAAAAAAAAGTAGAAACCACGACCCCAACTCCCAATACGCAGAGTAAAGATGCTTCACAGCCCGCTGCCGTACAGCCAAAGAAGTAACCAATCGCCGAAGCCAAAACAGCATCCTGCAGGATGTTGTTTTGGTATATGGGATGTACGAAATATATTTCATATGGCATAGTTAATACATATGGATAACATCAAAAACATTATTGTTGGTGGGGTGGTTACGCTACTGATTGGTGGTACTGCGTACACATTTACTCAACAAGATGTGATTAACAATTTTTCTGAAGATACAGGAATGACACAGGAAGAAGCTACGGAGTATGTAACAAACATGAAAGAAGAAGACATGGTTTCTTTTGCGGAAGTTGGGAATGATTATTTGAAGGAAAGCAAGAATACACAGGAGATGGCTGATTCTTTAGATTGCGAAAATTATGAGTATGGATGGGAGACACCGACGCTCACTTGTGTAAAGGGTAAATCCCAATTAGAAATCGTAGCGGCTGCTGAGTTAGCGTTAAGTGAGGCTTATATTAAATTAGATACAGATGTAGCATCACAAGATGACATGCGTGAAGTGATTTCCCGGCTTGATGCACTAAATCAAGCTTACGAACTTGAGGTGTCGGTAGGGATGTTTGAAGCAGAAGCACTTAGTCAAATAAAGACGACGAACTCATTCAACAAATCACTTATCAAAGCAGCACTTGAAGGCGAACAATCGTAATGGGAATTAAGTCAGCGTTATTTTGGTTTGGTTTAGTGCTTGGGCTCGCACTCTTGTGGCGTCTGTTTGATTTGCCGCCAGAGACCGAAATGATCGCTATTGTTTCAAGTTGGTTGAGCCAATACGGGCTATGGGTGCTGCTGTTTGGTTCGTTCTTAGAATCACTTCTTTTTATTGGACTATACTTTCCGGGTAGCCTCATTATCTTTTTGGGAGTGGGATTGGCACCAGATCCGACGGCAGCGTTTTGGTCGGTCTGTGCCGTGAGTGTTGGTATGGCTGGTGGCTATAGTATCAATTATCTACTCGGCAAATATGGATGGTACCGGCTCTTCCTTCGGTTTGGATTACGGCGCAGTATTCTACAAGCACAAGCAAATTTGGAACGGCACGATACCCGGTACATTTTTTATACGTTTTGGAATCCTGGACTGGCGGCGTTTTCTTCGACGGCCGCTGGTATTGTGCAGATGCGCCTTTATCGGTTTGTCGTGCGGGCAGGACTGGCAATCTTGCTTTGGAATACCTTTTGGGGAGTGCTTGTCTATACCCTCGGTAAAGATGCCTTGCAGCTCCTTGATGTGCGGTTAATTCTATTTATTATCGGGATGTGGGTTTTATTTGAATGCAGTTTGTTAGCTTGGCGCCGTCTGAAGCTGATGCAATAAAATTGCACGGTTCTAAAATTATGATATGTTGTCTTTCTGGTCAGAAGGAGGAACACATGCTCAGGAGACAGCTCGGAACCAGTGCAAAGCGGCAAAACACAGCGAATACCAGGAGGCGGCACGAGCAGAAGCAGTGGAACGCTTGCAAGCGTACATCCGTGAGCAAGCGGAACGAGGCAAGGAGCAAAGAACTGACCCTGGGCGCATGCGTGCTCAGGGTCCTTTTCATTATTGTTCAGAGATACGCTAGAATAGAGGCATGACAACCACTCTTGCTACTGGGGTAAACCACCGACTACCGACTGATATGCGGCAGGTGCTACTTCGTACTAAAGGGATACCAGACATCTGGAATGGTCTCACGCCACTGGCGCGCAACGAGTGGATCTGTTGGGTGACGTATGTAAAAAAAGCCGAGACGCGTGCGGACCACTTACGCCGCCTGACCCTCGACCTTGGACGCGGGAAACGTCGCCCTTGCTGCTGGCCAGGCTGTCCCCACCGAAGGCCAGGTGCTGCCAAGTACTTTTCAAAACCGAAGTGAGTTTCGTGCGGTGTTGGCTATTAGTTGGTATACTGAGATTATTATGCGTATTGAAGAAGAAATTAAGCTTGATTATCAGGATGTACTCTTGCGCCCAAAACGGAGTACCTTGACCTCACGGAAGGATGTCTCTCTCGAACGCACGTTCAAGTTTTATCACTCGCCACAAGTCTGGACTGGTGTACCTATTATGACTGCTAATATGGCAACCTGCGGGACCTTTGAAATGGCACGCATCTTGTCACAGCAAAAAATCGTTACCACTTTTCATAAGTACTACACGGTCAAAGACTTTGAACAGTTTTTTGGTAGCTTCAAGACCAAAAAAGAACTGCTCGCTATCGCACCCTATATTGCGTTCACCATCGGGATTCGAGATGAAGATATTGTGCAGATTAAAGCGATGCAGAAAGCCAAGCTCATGGATAATTTTGCCTTCATCTGTATTGATGTACCAAATGGCTACCTTGAACGTTTTACTGATACGATAAAACTGATTCGAAAAATGTTTCCGAAACATATCATTATCGCCGGGAACGTGGTCACCAACGAAATGACCGAAGAGATTATTTTATCGGGTGCCGATATTGTAAAAGTTGGTATTGGTCCCGGCAGTGCTTGTACGACTCGGCGGATGACCGGGGTGGGATACCCACAGCTCAGTGCAGTGATTGAGTGTGCAGACGCAGCCCATGGCCTCAATAGTGGGCAGGGCTGCGGACTTATTATTGCCGATGGCGGTCAGCAGTATCCATCCTGTGTCGCTAAAGCGTTTGCGGCTGGCGCCGACTTTAATATGTTTGGATCAATGTTTTCGGGTTTTATTGAAAGTGCTGGTGAAACAGTCGAAAAAGATGGCAGGCAGTACAAGGAGTATTTTGGTTCGTCTTCGAATCACGCTATGACGAAGCTATACGGAAAAAAAGATACCCATCGAGCGAGTGAGGGACGCTACACGTTGATTCCCCTCAAGGGTTCAATCTATGACTTTTTGCAAGATTTGTTTGGAGCACTGCGGAGTACCGGTACGTACATTGGGGCAGCCACGCTCAAAGAATTTGCCAAGCGAGCCACGTTTGTGCGGGTGAATCGGCAATTGAATCAAAGTCTTGAACGATTTGATCAAGGAAGCTAGCAATATAATGACCATACAACCAAATAATCCGCTTCACGGTATTACTCTCAAGCGACAGGTCGAAGAGTTGTCAGCGCACTACGGCTGGGCAGCGCTTGGGCAAAAAATCAAGATCAAGTGTTTCGTCGATAAACCGAGTGTCAATTCGAGTTTGACGTTTTTGCGTAAAACACCGTGGGCTAGAGAGAAAGTGGAGCAGTACTACCTCTGGACTTTTTATGATCGTCGGGGCGCGCGCAAACAGGGTCTGTAATCAAGATTAGAATGTAGCCGTAACAGTATATGTGATAACAGCGTTGTAGTTGCCGGGTTCGGTGAGTGTGGCCGTGTTTACCATATACCGGGCGCCATACACCGTAGTTACCGAGTCACCACTTCCGGTCACTATAGTGTCTGGGAAGGCACCGGTATCAAGTGCCCAATTACTGCCGTTATATGGTGAAGCTGCTGAGCCAGTGCCGGAGTTAACGCTCAAGCGTACACCAAATTGCTCGTTACCTACAGCAGGGGCAACGGCCGTTCCGCCGATGGCAGTAATAGTATGAGCCCCAGAGGTCAGGGTCTGTCCACTAATCGTCATACTATAACCTCCTGTTGCGTTACTGGCGATAGAAATAGTATGTGCGTCAGCACTGTCACTGGTAGCACCGACGGTATCTCCTGTGGCGTACCTGGTTTGGACCGGTGAGAGTGAACCAAACCCAATACTGTTATCAGAGATACTAAAGACGAGTGTCTGCGGCACACCCGAGGCGGTCGCGCAGATTTTGGTGGTATACGCTGCTGCATCACCGACGTGGGAGTTTGTGAGTGATTCGATTGAGCCGATAGTGGTGTCGTAGCCGGTGCAGTTCGACGCCTGGTAACCAACGGTCACACTGCCACCAGTTGGAACCGAGATACAGGCATTGTTACCAGCATAGTTGGCTTCGGTGTTTTGTTCGGCGTGGGCATTGGTGGTGGCGGATAGTTTGACCGCAATAGCATTGGTGCCCGCGCAAGAGTTGCCAAGACCAATGACGTTCGTGCAGCAGACCACATTGTTATCATAAGCAGCAGTTGATTGACTTGGAAGTTCAGCGTGGGCGTTGGTGGTATCTGAGAGACGAAGAATCTTGGTTTGGGTACAAGCGGCATTAGTGGTAATCGAACATGAAAGCGTACCGGCATTTGTCTGCGGGGTGACAAGCATAATGAGGCCGCAGATGAGGAGGCCGGCGATAATTTTAGAATGAAGCAGTCGTGACATCGTCTGGGGTGGTTACATCCGTCGATATGAATGATTGTACCGTATCGAGAAAAGATGGCGATGGTGTGTCGTTGGTTGTGGTTGGTTCAAGGTCGCTTGGGGTGACTGGTGGCGGGACAGACTCAGGAGGTGTGACCGTTTCAGTTGGTGGGGGAGGCGTGTCTGGTTCGGTAAATAATCCCACTACCGTTTCAACAACATCAGCAAAAAAATCCTTGATCGGAGAACTGCTTTCAGGAGTACTGTCTGTCGCTGTTGCCGTGCTACTGGTACTATCAGAGGCGAGTACGACACTTGGGATGCCATCGAGTGAAGCGGTCACGATCAGTCCGTTATCGAGGTCAGAACTGATAGAAGTAGAGGAGAGATTGATCGAGAGTAACCGCAGCTCTTCACTGACGGCTGCGGTATCTGCCTCTGCACTCAGCGGATTTGGATTGTTGAGACGTTCTTTTTCGGCGCGTAGTTCGGGGGTGATGGTGCTACTATCGTCAACCACAGCAAAATAAAATACCTGCACAAAATGTGTATCAGCAAGACAGGCCTCAAACGTCAGTCCCGAGCAACTAAATTGCTGGTTGTCGTTGGCATATTCAATTACCGCATAGTCGGTGGCAGTGGGTGGCGCCCAGTACTCACTAAAGGGGAGGCTACCGCGACCAATATTTTCGGCACTAAATTGGTAATACGGTGATGCCGACAGGTCTTCATTCCCACACAGAGTGTGCGGGCAACGAAGATAAAAGGCAAGGTTGGTACTATTATCAGAAAACGTCGGCGTCAACAGCACGGCAGACTGTTCAACGTTTGTGAAAATGGGTGTATCGAGTAGAAAGTTTGGTGTAGAAACCACCGGTGTGGCGATGTCGGGTGTTTCTGTTGGTGTTTGTCCGTGGGTAGTTGGTATACAAAAAATAATCAGCAGTAAGAAGACTGGAAAGAGTAAGAGCGGGCTTGGTTGGTGGTACAGACGTGCAGTCATTGTTATCTAAATTCAGTGATAATAATGACACCAGCAGCACCAGCGCCACCAGCATTGGCCGTGGCGGCCGCAGCGGCAGCGCCACCACCACCAGAGCCGGTGTTGGCGATGGCGGCGTTCCCGGCACCGGTGGTGTTACGACCGTTACCAGCGCCCCCAAGAGCAGTAGCACCTCCAGCGCCTGACATCACCACCGTGTTTACGGTACTGGTCATACCGTTGTCTCCTGGGGCGCCAGCACCGTTAACGTGACCATTGGTTGAAATCACGCCACCAGCTCCACCAGGCATAAATTTGATCGCGGCTGTACCGGCGGTAAAGGTTCCACCCGTACCACCAAAGGCAGTGATGGTGGTAACACCGGTGTTAAAGGTGGTGTTACCACCGTTTCCTCCGGCCGCACCTGAGTTCCCAGCTCCGGCGGCACCAATAGCATAGGTATAGGTTCCGGTGACACCGGTGAGGTAATATTCAGCGTAACCGCCAGAACCGCCACCTCCGCCGGCACAACCAGCCACAGCAGAACAACCACCACCACCACCACCACCACCCCACATGCGGATCCAAATTTCTTTGGTGCCGGTGGTTGGTGTATAGGTAGTACCTGAGGTGAGGGTTTGGCGGCCGTGAATCACACCTCCCGTTGTACTAATCCAGGTGGTGCCGTTTGATTGGAGGATATTGCCATCAGTTGACGGGGCAATAAAGGTAACGTTACCGGTCCCGTTACCAACGAGGAGGTTATTGACAGTCAAGGTCGTCAGGCCGGTGCCTCCTTGAGCCACTGTCACCGCGGCGTTACTTGTGAGGACGGTGGCGTCAGCATTAGGGAAGGTAAAGGTGCGCAGGGCAGTAGCGGGTCCGCTGACGGCAAAGAAGCCATTGCCGGTGCCGCCATTTGCACCCGGCAAAATTCCTGTCACACCATTTGTGAGATTCACCTGCGCCCAGGCGGGGTTGTTACTCGCTCCAGTATTTGAGAGGTAACGAGTAGCGTTAGTATCTTTAGGGAGAGCTGAGAGCGTATCGGCCGCTGAACCATAGAGCAGATCACCTTGGACTGCTCCACCGCCAATCGCGCTAAAATTGTGTCCGGGGTTCGGAGTAGCCGCATAGACATAGCGAAAAATCGCCACCGAAAGGGCGAATAACAAAAGAACACTGAAGACTTTGTTGGCGGTTGAAATGAGTCCAAATACGTTTCGGAGCATAGTATAGATGGTCACATTCTACCATGACCACACGGCTATCTTCTACACAGGTAAACAGTTCCAGCGTGGCTTGGTGGGGTATAATGGTCTATGGGAAAAGTGGTCACTTTGACCTGTCTCATTTACATGCATTTATTGTTTAGTTCTATCACCAACGTATGAGTTTATCCGTTTTACAAAATTACAGTACGCAGACCATCAGTTTGCTTCTCAGTGTCGCCATTATTATGTTGGCGATCGTGCCAATGCAGGTGGCAAGGGCTGCATCGATCACCAATGCTTCAGACACGATGTCGTCATTGACGGTGAGCGCAACCTCAACCCATACCATTCGCTTTACGACCCCGACTGGAGCCAACAACAACACTGATACGATCATCATTACCTTCCCGTCAGACTTCAACTTCACGAGTAAAACGATTGGTACCGTGACATTTACTCACGGTGCAACCACTGGTGCAGAAAGTACAGAAACATTGGCCGCCTCGGCTTCAGCCACAGCGTGGGGAGCGGCATTCTCGTCCACACAGAACCGCGTCTTGACGCTCACGGCGCCTACTGACGGTGTTGGTGCAGCCGCTGTAGCACCAAGCGATAAAATCATCATCACCATGGATGGAACTAATGCAATCAACCCATCAACACCGGGATCATACGTAATCTCGATTAGTGGGGCGTTTGGTGATGCGGGTGATATGACCGTTAATATGTTGACGAGTAACCAAGTTGATATTACCGCTACCGTGCCCCAGTCACTGACATTCAGTATTTCTGACACTACCATTGGTTTTGGCACACTATCAGCTTCGGCTGCTCGTTTTGCGGATGGTACTGGTGCCGGTGCAGGTTCTGAAGGTGAAGCACACAATGTGATTGTTGGTACAAACGCCGCCAATGGCTACACCATGACCGTTGGTGGTACTACGCTCACCTCGGGGGCCAATACCATCACGGCAATTGGTGCAGCAAACACTGCCTCATCAGTTGGTACTGAGCAATTTGGTCTTCGTATGACAGCCACCGGTGGCTCTGGTGCGGTGGTTGCTCCCTACGCCGCTGCTGGATTTGCATTTGATACTGCTGCCTTCCCTGATATTATCGCTTCAGCTTCAGGGGCATCGGCGAACACGACATACTCAGCTCGTTATATTGCTAACATTACCGCGAACACTGAAGCCGGTTCATATACAGGCGCGGTAACCTACGTAGCTACGGCCAACTTCTAAGCCTCCATACTTGCAGGGGCGCCAAATTAGGGTATTATTCCTCTCATGAAATCACTCAAAAACATAACATTGGTCGCAGCACTTTTGTTATGTTTTTTTGTGGGGAACCATGAAGCCAAGGCCCTGACGATTTCGCCGGTGACTATTGAGGTGACTGGTGACCCCGGACAAACCCTCCATGGTGAACTTGAGATGCTTAATGAGCAGGCTGGATCGAAGACCTTTTTCTCATCGTTTGAAAACTTTGAACCAAGTGGTGATACCGGCTCACCAAAGTTTATTGGCGGGTCCGATGGGCTGGCTACCTGGCTGGGAACAGAAACCAGTGTCCTACTGGCCACCGGCGAAACCAAAAAAGTACCGTTCACCATCACGATTCCAAATGATGCCGAACCGGGTGGGTATTTTGCTGCTATCTTTTGGGGCGAACAAGATCCAGAGATCGAAGCCGCTGGCGAAGTAGCAATTGGTGGGAAGCTCGGCGTACTCATTCTCCTGCGTGTCTCGGGAGACATTCCTGAAGCGGCGGGTATCAAAGATTTTACCCTTACCGGTTCTCGTCTACAGGTTGATCTGCCGGTTAGTTTTCAATACCGCTTTGCTAACAGTGGCGGTGACCGAGTAGTACCGCTTGGTGATATCACGATCAAAAATATGTTTGGTGGAACGGCTGCGACTATCTCTGCCAACATAAACGAAGGAAGTGTGTTGCCTAATAGCACTCGTAAGTTTGAACCAGTGTGGGGCAGTCTCGCAGGCGCTACTACCACCACTTCATTTTTTGGTACTGTAAAAAATCAGCTCAGTGATTTTCACTTTGGTTTGTATAAAGCGAACTTATCTGTCGTCTATGGCGCAACCAATCAAACGGTCAGTGACTCGCTGTGGTTTTTGCTAGTACCATGGCAACTCCTCACCGTCGTTGTGGTCGCAATCATCATCCTTATCGTTCTGCTCAAACGATACAACGCGTGGATTATCTCAAAAAGTAAAAAGAGTAGCTAATGTGCGATGCGGTATTTGCTAACGGGAAGTGCGTTGTTGGTACTAGTGCTGGTTTTTGCTTACACAAACACAATTTTTGCTCAAGGAGTTGGTAGTAGTACAGTCATAATAGAAGGGCGAGTGCCTGGATGTGGGGATGGCATCATTGATAGCGGCGAAGAATGTGATAGCGGAAACTTTGGTGGTGCCTCGTGTCAGTCACGCGGATTCACCAGCGGCGTCCTTGCTTGTACCTCATCGTGTTTGTTTAATACCCTCTCCTGTGTCTACACGCCACCAAGTGGCGGCGGCGGAGGTGGCGGTGGCAGTCAAACCCGTGGAGCCCAAGTGGTGATTACTGGTCGGGCTTATCCAGGCAGTGAAGTGACGATTCTTAAGGATGCGCAGGTAGTAGCAACTACCATAGCGGATGAGAACGCTACGTTTCAAGTCCTCGTGCGGGGTCTAGCCGCTGGTACCTACATTTTTTCACTCTATAGTGAAGACACCAAAGGGATTCGTTCGTCACTGCTCACCTTTCCAGTCACCGTGACCAGAAACATTCTTGCCAAAATCGAAAGTGTCTATGTCGCTCCTACCATTACGGGAGATAAAATTGAAGTAAAAAAAGGAAACCCGATCATCCTCTTTGGGCAGAGCTTCCCGCTCTCTGCCGTAACACTAGAAGTTAATTCTGAGCAACAATTTTTTGTAAAAACTACCGCTGGTACTGATGGTGTGTACCTGCGTAGTTTTGATTCATCGGTACTCGAAGTGGGGGAGCATCACGCCAAAGCGCGCTCGAGTATCGAAGACACGATTTCTTCACAGAGTGCGGCGTATGCTTTTTCGGTTGGCACCAAAGATGTGTATCGTGAAGCATCAGTAGAGTGTAGCCCGCGCGCTGATCTTAATGCGGATTGTCGGGTTAACCTGGTTGATTTTTCTATTGCCGCTTTTTGGTACTTACGGTCAATGACACCAGAGTTTGCACTCCGTGAAGCGAAACACCTTAATGGTGACGGCAAGATTAACTTGGTCGACTTTAGTATATTGGCATTTAATTGGACCGGGTAGTATGCGACAGATTTTACTAGTGGGAATATGTGGATTAGCGCTTTTTGTTTGGGTACCGTATGTGCAGGCCGCTGATTTGACGCTCCAAAGTGATTTTAAGACTTCGCGGGTTGGTGATGATGTGATAGTTGCTGTAGTGCTTGATACTGAAGGGCAAACAATGAATACTGTCGGTATGGCCCTTACGTACCCGACTGAGTTTCTTGAATTTGTTGATTTTGATGACGGTGATTCGGTCGTCTCGCTCTGGGTAGAACGACCAAAAGAAGAAACCAAAGGAAAAATTGTTCTCAGCGGTATTACCCCGGGTGGATTTAGCGGCGAAGCGATAACCGTTATCACGCTACACTTCAAAGCCACCGCTCTAGGTCAGGGCAAGATTGATATCACTACTCATGAAATTCTCCTCCATGATGGGATGGGTACACCAGCAAAGACTCAAGTAGAAAACCTGCATCTGGCGGTGGTGGCTGGTCCGTCCATGGTGTCAATACAAATGGTTGATGATGAACTACCAGAAGCTTTTACACCACAAATTGTTCGCGACCCGGATATGTTTGGGGGAGCGTGGACGCTTATATTTGCTACCGAAGACAAAGGCTCTGGCCTTGATTACATGGCGGTGAAAGAAGGTTGGTTTGGTACCTACCAGCAAACAGAAAGTCCGTACGAGTTACAGCATCAAAATCTTGATAAAAAGATTTATGTAAAGGCCGTTGATAAAAATGGTAACACGCGCACCGCCGTACTCTATCCCCAAAATGGGGTTGGTCAGTATGAACAGTCTCTCCGCATTATCGGTATACTAGTATTGTGTCTACTCGGTCTTTATTTTGCTCGTACTTATTACCGTACTCGCTTGGTGTAATCCTTAGTGGCTTCCTCGTTGTATTTGCTATGCCGGCGATAACTGCGGCGGCAAGTTTATCCTTTGATCGAACGAGCGGTTCGTATGCTGTTGGGTCGACGATTGTTACAACTATCACGGTGGGGAGTAGCGACAAGGCAGTGAATGCAGTATCGGGTACAGTGTCGTTTCCATCAAATCAACTCGAGGTGGTGTCGGTGTCAAAAAGTCACTCCCTCATTTCACTCTGGGTCGTAGAACCATCGTTTTCAAATAGTGCCGGCACTATCAATTTTGAAGGTATTAGCCTCAATCCAGGTTATACCGGTCAGGGCGGTGCGATTTTGACGGTAACCTTTAGAGTAAAAGCGGTGGGGACCGCGGTACTCAGTTACAGTACTGCGTCAGTGCTCGCCAATGATGGACTGGGTACCGAAATATTACAAAGCCGCGGTAGCGCGACGTACCAGCTGACTGAACCAGCTCCGGTAGTTGATACGCCATCTGCACCAGTGGTGGAAACAAAGCCGTCAGGGACAGGGATACAGCCTGTTACCTTGGTGACTGATGATGGCGTAAATAATCAGCCGGTATCAAAAGTCGAGTCCTTGAGCCATGCTCCAGATAGTTGGTCAAAAGAAACGACTGGTACATTTAATTTTGCCCTGACTGATGATGTGGTAGCGATGCGACTCTTGGTAGACGAACAACCAGATTCAGTGCCGACTGTAGTCTACACGCCACCAATTACCAGCCGCACGATTGAGGATTTGGCTGAGGGCATTTCATACCTCCATGTACAGTACAAAACGGCATCCGGTTGGGGAGCTATAGAACACTACAAGCTCCAAGTTGATACAACGCCACCAGAAAAAATGGCAGTAACCAATCTCGGCGATAATGTGTTTGGTTTCACCGCCTTTGATGGCATTTCTGGGATTATGCGCTATGAAGTAGTTGTCGGTGACAGCGAACCAATTTTGATTGACGGTAATAGACCTATATACAAGTTTAGTGGGCTTACCGTCGGTGAGCATAGTGTCACCATACGGGCTATCGACCAGGCTGGTAATATTTTGTCTCGCACTGAGACAATCACTATTGCTGACGTCTCTTCGGCAGTGACAACATCGACACCCCAAGAAACACCAATCCGATCACTCTTTGGCGAGACGATGACGTTGAATACTGGTGTCGTAGCAGCAACGGTGTTGGCGATTGTGGTGCCAAGTCTCATACTCCTTGTACTCACGGGACTGATGTTGCTCTGGAGTTGGCGCACGTTTACAGGCTTCAAAAAGAGACTCCATACCGAAATCACCGAAGCTCGGATGATGGTGCATAAGTCATTTACCCTGCTTAAAGCAGATCTTGAGGTTGATATAGAATCCCTTGAAAAAGCGAGTAAAAAGCGCAAGCTCACTCGGGAAGAAATAAAAATCCTCAAGCGTCTGCAAGACAATATTGCCGTGAGTGAATCACTTATCACAAAAGAAGTAGTAGATATCGAGGTAGCGGCAGACAGGTAATACCGCCAGTGCTATACTGTGGTATATGCATTTTAATAAATTGTTTGATTATATAGTGAACCGCGGGTAGCCGCCGTTACGATTCTGTCACTGGCACTGGGACTTATGGTTTGGTACGGTGGTCAGGTACTTTACGATATCAAACTGGCGAGCGATACCATTGAGGTGACTGGCTCAGCCAAAGAGGCGGTAGTAGCAGATACTGGTCGACTCATTATCAATCTCGAAACAAAGACTGGTTTGGGTGATCAGCAGGCAGGGGTGGAGCGACTCGGTCGAGCGGTCGAAAAAGTCACGTCGTATTTGACTAAAGAAGGTCATACTGACTTTGAAACACCGGCCGGCAACATTAGTGCGACGTACTACTACCCACAAAACGCCGAGGCGGTACAGACTGGGTATACCATTAACCGGAGCGTGATTGTCCGCGGCAGTGACGTGGCAAAATTGACTGCGCTCGCAAACGACCTCAGTCCCCTCAATGGCGATGGGTATGTGGTGACTACCGGAGGACTTGAACTCACCTACAGTAAGCTTGATGAAATGCGGGTCTCGCTCCTCTCTGAAGCCATCAAAGACGCCACTGCTCGAGCCGAAGCCATTGCCTCTGAATCAGGACGAGAGGTTGGGATGTTGCGTAATGCGGTGGGTGGCGTGGTCCAGGTATTGCCACAGGGTGGGGTAGATATTAGTGACTACGGCTCATACGATACCGGTTCACTGAACAAAGAAGTAATGGTGACAACACGCGCCACCTTTAGTCTCGAATAGTGTGTACTTTGACTGCTATGCCGCTTCCTAAACTCTTGGTTGGATTTGCGGTGATGGGAACCTTTCTCGTTTTAGGAGTGATGTTGTGGTTGCCGGAAAACGTTTCAACGCCAATCCTGCGTGAACCTGTCGTTACGCCGCATGTGAACATCGTAGCCACCAATACCGCCAGTGCAATCCTCGCCAATGGTTGTTTCTGGTGTGTTGAGCATGATTTGGAGGCAGTGGCTGGTGTCGTTGCTGTGGTCTCGGGGTATGCTGGCGGTACTACCGATAGTCCTACCTACGAAAACTATGCGGCGGGAGGACATCGTGAGGTAGTCGAAGTCACCTATGATCCGACGGTGGTATCATACAAAAACCTCGTTGAACATATATTGAAACACGGCGACCCCACTGATGCCGAAGGATCGTTTTATGATCGCGGGGTACAGTATGCACCGGCGGTGTACTACGAAACAGACGAAGAACAGGAGGCGGCTAAACAAGTGATAGAGGCGGTTAATGCCGCCGGCAAATATAGCGAACCAGTGACGATAGCACTGTTACCAAGGCCAGCATTTTTTGCTGCCGAGGATTACCATCAAGACTATGCAGTCAAAAATCCGGTTCGCTACAATTATTATCGAGCTGCATCAGGACGAACTAAGTTTTATCAAAGTGTTTGGGGCAGTAGTGCAGATACATTTGAATTCTCGACTGGGCCTGAAGTTAGTAACGTAAATAAAAATACTATGCAAACACCGTTTACTGCTGAGAGTTGGAACAATTTTGTAAAGCCTGGGGAAGCGGAGTTACGACAAATTTTATCTGACGTATCGTACCGTGTGACGCAGGAAGATAGCACCGAGCGCTCGAGTACCAGCGAGCTTGATAAAAATTACGAGGCCGGTATTTATGTTGATATTGTTTCCGGCGAACCACTGTTTTCTTCACGAGACAAGTATGATTCGGGAACTGGCTGGCCGTCGTTTGTACGTCCCATCAGCGACGAGGTAGTCACGCTCCATGAAGACAAAAAACTCTTTTCTACCCGTACGGAGGTTCGTTCACGCTTTGCTGACTCGCATCTTGGACACGTCTTTCCAGACGGTCCAGCCGACCGGGGTGGTCAACGGTACTGTATGAATGGGGCGGCGCTTCGCTTTATCCCGCAGGCCGAGATGGAAGCTGCTGGGTATGGGTTGTGGCTGTCTGCCGTATAATAGCTACATATGAAAGATATATTTAAGATTTCGAGTCTGCCGGTACTCTTGGCGTCACTTTGCTGTCTCTCACCGGTGATTTTGGTACTTCTTGGTGTCGCGAGCGCAAGCTTTGCGTCATCATTGGCTGACACCCTTTACGGTGACTATAAGTGGTTGTTTCGTGGCACCGGTCTCCTCGCCCTTATGGGTTCTCTCTACTACTATCTAACGCGAAAGAAAGGTATCTGTACTATCGATGAAGCGAAGCGTCGTCGCAATGAAATTATTAATTACCTCGCCCTCACCCTGATTGTTGGTGTGCTTGGGTACATCTTCTTCCTCTATGTTGTGGTTCACTACATTGGTGTGTGGTTGGCATTATGGAAGTAAGTAACCCAGAGAGTATGGAAAAAAAGTTTGTTGTCCGCTGCCGTGGCATTATTCTGGATAAGGGCGAGTTACTCCTTGTGGAGCATGTCGGCAAGGAGGGCGTGCTCGTGTTACCTGGTGGTCACTTGGAGTGGGGTGAGGATATTAAAGCCGGACTGATTCGCGAGCTTGAAGAAGAACTCGGAGTGATACCGGTGGTTGGCTCACTCCTGTATATTCACAACTACACACAAGACAATGGAAAACATGCAGTGGAGTTTTTCTTTGCTATCGATAATGCGGCTGACTATCGTACCCTAGGGGACACCCCGACCCATGCACACGAACTGGCTCGTGTGAATTGGGTGACGACCGACGAAAGCCGTACGATACGACCGACAGGATTAGGACAAGACTTTTTGTCCAGCAAGCTTGGTGATGGAGTATTACGGTATCTCTTTGAAGGGTTGCATACATAAAAGAACGGCCTCCTGGCCGTTCTTTTATTTGAGGTGCTGCTTGATACCAGCGACATGTTCCTCGTACGTCGCATTGCAGTAGAAGGTACCGTCGTCGGTGTGGTAGTAGAAAAGACAGTCGGTCTCGCGGGGATTGAGGGCAGCGATGATGGCGTCAATTGATGGGTTGGCGATTGGAGCTGGCGGGAGACCGGTGTTCTGATAGGTATTAAAGGGAGACTTAATGAACTTGTCTTGTGGTCGCGGCACCGGCCAGTACCGACCACCAGCGGCTGCACTCTGTTCACCCCGGGCGTACTGTAAGGTAGCATCAATTTGTAATTTCATATCAATAAAGAGTCGGTTCCAAATGACGCCGGAGATGTAGCGCATATCGGTAAAATCATAGGCCTCACGTTCGATGAGAGAAGCAATGATGAGTGCGTCTTTGAGGGGAATTTTTTTGGCTACGTCATCGGTATAACGAGTACGTACTTCAGCGTTAAACCGCTCAGCCACGGCGATGGCGACTTCTTCGGGGCCAGCGTCATTTGGCACCACATAGCGACCAGGGTATAGTTTTCCGTCGCGCACAGCCGGTACCTCGTCCATGAGTCGATCGGTGAAGGCGACCTTTTCTTCGTCAGTCCAGTGGAGAATGCGAGCGAAATTTTTTGCTATTTCTTCGTGTCGTTCACCAGATTGAATAATCAAAATACGAGTGGCGGGGGTAGCGAGATTTTGGTACCAATCAAGTTCACTCAGGCGAGCGAGGGCTCGGTTAAGCCAGTTGTCGGTGAGGCTTGGTTCTGTATGGTTGCTCGCGACAAAGTCCGCCATGTAAGCGTCAACAGCTGGATTTTCTTCTATTACTTTAGCCACTGGATCAACGCCAATCGGAAGTGGCGGTAGTCCGTCTGTAGGGGCTCCAACCTCGCTAGTTATTGGCGTAGTGAGTGCGAGTGATTTGAGATGAATAAGACTCAAAAACCCAATACCAACCATGATAATCAAAAACGTACTAGTCCAAATAATGAATCGCAACCCAGTGAGGCGGCGAGGTGGGCGGGGGGTAACAATTGGCATAGTGGAGTATCATGCATATCATACCAGATAGATATATGAAGACATCCTCCTGGGGTCTGATATACTGTCATGTATATGCAGCCAGGTAAACGTTCATGGACAGCTGGAGTCTTAGTATTTGTTGGTATTTTTGCGGCGGCTTTTGTGGTTATTAGTTTGATTCGAGTCTATACCGACATGCCGTCAAAGGATGAGGTAATTAATTTTGCCAATAATATTCGTGGTGAAGTAACTGAAAGTGGGATTGATTTTAGTGGATCTCTCGTGCCAGACTCACCAGTAACCGATACCGTATCGAGTAATGAGGAGTCATCAGATCCAACTCCAGCTGCTTCTCTTACCGCCGATTGGTTGTCTCCCGAACAGCGACGGCTGTTGTCAAAACTTGGTATTGATGAAGCCAAGTTGCCAAAAACCCTCACCCCAGAACTCGAAGCTTGCTTTATTGAGACTATTGGTAAAGATCGAGTAGCTGCGATCAAAGCGGGAGACGCGCCAACAGTTGTTGAAGGTATGAAAGCAATGACTTGTTTATAATTATTGCTGTGGTAGTCTACCCTGCATGCAAAAAGAACTTGTCTACGTATTTGGCAAACACGCTATTGATGAAGCGTTAAGTTTTCGCCCTGACTTGGTCCGTGAACTATACGTTGCGGCTGATTTTCGTGACGCCAAATTATTGGCCAAATTTGAACGAGCTAAAGTGGCACCCAAACTTTTAAACGAAAAACGTCTCCCGGGTGGCCTCCGGAGTGATGCGGTACACCAAGGAGTGGTGGCTGGTGTGTATGTGGCCGGACTTTTGACGGAATACAAGCGTTTTATCGAAACTATTACTCTAACGCCGGACACAGCAATCTTAGTGCTCGGTGAGGTACAAGATCCCCATAATGTTGGGGCTGTCATTCGTTCGGCTGCGGCCTGTGGGTTTGCAGCGGTCATGATCCCGCCACACAATCAGGCACCGCTGACCGGAACGGTGGTCAAAGTATCGGCCGGCATGGCGTTTCGGATACCAATTGTCGAAATACGAAATGTCAACGCCACCCTCAGTGATTTAAAGAAACGTGGGGCTTGGGTGTATGGACTGGCTGGTGAAGCGGGGGCGGTCCCATTGCCCCAAGAGCGCTTTACCAAGCCGGCGGTCTTTGTACTTGGTAACGAAGGGCATGGTCTCCGCGAAAAGACACGCGAAGCCTGTGATACACTACTTTCTATTCCGATGCATCCGCGCTGCGAATCGCTTAATGCTGCCGCTTCGGCTGCCATTGTAATGTACGCGTGGAGTACTGAACATGGGGGTGCGCTAGAATAATCATAAAAGAGCATGGTATACTAACACCGTTATTGCGCTGTTTTTTGGTGCGATTACGCTCTTATTGATTTGATTGTTATTGACTATGCAAGAACCAACCACTACCACTACAACAACTCCAGAGTCAACAGGAACTCAGGTGCCAGAAACTACAACGACAAGTACCACGGTACACACTGATGGGGAGGTTAACGCGGTGACAAACGTAGCTGCTACCTCATCAGAGAGTGTGGCGCCGGTTACTGTCTCTACTGACTTGGGAGCGACAGCTATCGCTGCCACGATGACGTCCACACCTACAGTTGGTAATCCATCGGCTCGCCGGCAAGTATTGAAACAATACGGTATTGCAGCTCTCATAGTAGTACTGATGGGCGGAGCCCTGCTCTATCTCCTTGAAAAACAAGGTCGTGTCAACACGGGTATTTTTGATCAGGTAAGTGCACTCATTATGCCTGAAGCGGCAGTAGCAAAAGTGAACGGTGAAAAGATCCCACAGTCACTCTATGACAAGAACGTTGAGCAGCTCTCACTTCAAGCGGCCACACAAGGAGCCGATGCGAGTGACCCAGCGGTAGCTGAACAAATCAAAAAACAAGCGATTGATGTGCTTGTAAATAGCACTCTGTTGAAGCAAGCTGCTCGCAATGCTGGTGTCGTAGTAACTGAAGAGCAGATTACTGAGCGTTACCAAGGAATTGTTGCTTCACAAGGTGGGGAAGAGGCTTTAATGGCGCGGATGGTAGAGCTCAAAATTACCAAAGACGGTCTCATGCAGGACATTGAAGATGAGATTCTCATTCAGACACATCTTGATAGTGCAGTGAAGACCGACGATATCACTGTGACTGACGAGGAGGTGGCTGCTCTCTATAAGAGTGTCACTGCCAATCCTGAAGTTAAGGTCCCGCCACTCGAAGAAGTGCGACCGCAAATCGAACAAGAAATCCGCTTTGGCAAAGAACAGGAATTGATCAGTGCATACATTGATACGCTCAAAAAAGACGCCAAAATTGAAGTGCTCATTTAATCACTCTCGACTCTATGAATGATGTCGACGCAGTAGCTAAGCAAGTCACCTATCATCCGCAAGAGCGAGTAGCTTTGTTGCGTGGGCTTTCCATTGGTGAGCAGAGCACTATCTTGCAATCTGTCTCAGCCTATGTGCAACAACAGATATTACGGGAGCTTTCCGATCGTGAGATTATTGATATTCTTGATCACATGGATTTGCAGGCGGCCGAGCGGCTGGTCACTCGCATCAAAGATCCGCATCGTCGTGGGAAAATTGTCTCGGCCTTAAAAGCTGATATCAAGGATAAAGTTGAGTATTTCCTTCGCTTTCATCCCAAAGCAACGTTTGCATTGGTTCATTTTAATTACGTGTTTATTCCGGCCACTACAACTGTTGGTGAGGCTGGTGACATCATTGAAGCCCATTATGAAGAAACTGGTAAGTTTCCCGAGATACTCGTTCATGAAGCGGGTCAATTGCTTGGCGAAGTCCCAATCGGGGTACTGGTGAGAGAACGCAGTAATGTCTCGCTAGCCAAATTTGCGCAACCAGTCACTACCATCACGTACCAGGCGGAAGTTGGGGAGATTATAGAGACTATCACTAGTTCAGGTAGACGTAAGGTGATTGTGCTTGATAATGATAGTAGCGTGCTCGGTGTTATCTATGCCGACGACGCCCTTGATCTGTTTGGACACCTACCCGCTGAATCACTGTATAGTATCGCTGGGGTCGATAGTAGTGAACGCCCTCATGATAGCGCGTGGAAGAAGTTCAAAAACCGCAGCCCGTGGTTGGTTCTCAATCTCGCTACTTGCTTTTTGGCGGCTGGGGTCATTCTTTTGTTTCAGGATACGATGGAAGCGCTGACATTTTTGTCGATTTATATACCGGTAGTCGCTGGTATGGGAGGGAACGCAGCCAGTCAGACCTTTGCGGTGACGGTACGCGGCATTACCTTAGGATCGGTGTCGCTGGCGGATAGCTTTGGCGTACTCAAGCATGAAGTGGCTGCTGCCGTGATGACAGGGGGTTTGATTGGGTGTATCGTTGCCCTCTTATCACTCATAATGGGTCAATCGCTTTGGTTGGGGCTCGTGGTCGCTTTAAGTATCCTCGGTGTGCATATGGTAGCTGGCTTTTTTGGTACGATTACTCCTTTAATCTTGAAGCGATTCGGCTTTGATCCTGCTGCTACCTCAATGATTTTTATTTCAACCACTACCGATGTATTTGGACTACTCTTTTTATTGGGATTAGGGGCATTCTTCTTGTTGTAGGGGCCACTGCTACTTTTGGTGGTCGCAGAGACCATGAACGGTGAGCTCGAGACTGCTAATGGTAAAGTCTCGTAGACCGAGCAGTAGTTTTATTTTTTCGTCCGGCGCTGTGAAGTGGATAATCCGCTGACAAGTATCACAGACTGCGTGGTGATGCGGGTGCGGTTGGTATTCGTAGAGCGCTTCGCCTCCGAGCGTGATTTTTTTGACGTCGCCATCAGCCACGAACTGGTCGAGGTTCCGGTACACCGTCGTGAGGTCAATATGGGGAAGAGCAGCTACTATCTGAGCTGCCGATAGCGCTTCTTTCGCTTCGGCGAGGAATTGGCGTATATCTTCACGTTTTTGACTAAAGCGCTTTTGCATTTAAAAATTATACCGTGACGTGGCAGCTATTGCAAGTCACTTGCAATAGCTGTGTGGTTTTGGTATGATGCTAAATGCAAATTACTTGCGTTTAATTTTTGTATGGAACTACAAATTATTGGTGCCGGACTCCTTGTGATGGTGACGTCACTCACGGGTATTTTATTTACCCACAAAGTAGCAGCCAAGTTTCTTGAGGAGCGACTGTCGTACCTTGTGTCGTTTTCGGCCGGAGTCTTCCTTGTAACCTCAGGCGCCTTGGCTCTTGAGGTGTTTGCGCTCACGGACACTGCACTCCTGGCCGTCCTCCTTATCGGTGCGGGGTATGTCTTGGCGTGGGGACTCGAGTATCTACTACCGGAAGCCCACCAGCACCATGAGCCCGAGTGTGAGCATGACCACCATGGCCATCGCACGAGTGCACGAAAGCTGATTGTGGGGGACGCCGTCCATAATATTGGCGACGGTATTATCTTGGTACCGGCCTTTCTCGTCTCGCCAGCGCTTGGTATGGCAGTGACGGTATCAATTCTTATTCACGAAGCCTTGCAAGAAGTGTCAGAATTCTTTGTCTTGAGGCAAGCGGGGTATAGCACAAAGCGAGCACTCCTCGTCAACTTCCTGGTATCAAGCACCATCTTTATTGGTATAGGACTGAGTTACCTCGCTGTTGTCAGTCACGACCTGGAGGTGTTGCTCCTCGCTATTGCGGCTGGATTTTTCCTCCACGTGGTACTCCATGACCTCATACCAAAGCCCCATCACCATGGTGATCGGGTTGGCTTTCTCAAGCACGTGTTGGTCCTTCTCATTGGATTAGCGGTGATGTCACTGGTGGCGTTTGCAGTTACTGATGAACATGCTCACGGGGCCGGTGCCCATGATGATGATGAGTTACCTCACGAGTAATGGGGTCGTCCTAGCCACCCGGGCAGATTTCCGTTATGCTGGTAGTATTAATTAGTAACCAATAATTGTATGTTTTGGATTATTCTCGTTCTGGTGCTCTTACTCCTCCCGTCCATGCTCTATGTGGTGCGAGGGAAGACGGCCGCGATTCTCGAAACCTTTGGTCGACCACATCCGCAGGCGGTTTTTCCGGGCCTCCATGTCAAAGCCCCGTGGCCTATTACCGCTATTGTGGCGCGGGTTAACTTACAGATTCAAGAAATCCATGCTGATGTGTCGGTGAAGACCAGTGACAACGCGTTTATGACCTTGCCCGTCAAGGTACAGTATCGAGCGAGTGATGATGGTGTGGGAGCAGTGAAGGCCCACTACGAACTGGAGGCCCCAGAAAAGCAGATTGCGTCTTACGTCCTCAATAATGTCCGTCAGACGGCTTCGGGGATGGAGATGACCGACCTCTACGCCAACCGCGATGCGGTCGAGCAAGAAGTCCAGTCGGCACTCTCAGCGCAGTTTGCTCGCTTTGGGTACATCATCGAAAATGTACTGGTAGACGAACCACAGCCCAGTGCTGAAGTGCGCGATGCCTTCAATCAAGTGATTGCGAGTAAGCGTCTCATGGAAGCTGCTCGCAACGAAGCTGAAGCACAGCGTATCAAGCTCGTCGGCGCAGCGCAGGCTGAGGCGGAGAGTAAGAAGCTCCAAGGTGAGGGTATGGCAGAGATGCGTGAAGCGATTGCTCGTGGTCTTGAGGAAGCGATGCGGACGATGCAAAATGCTGGACTTTCAACTGAACAATCGATTCAACTCCTTTCTGATACCAATCGCCTTGATACCATCACCAGTGCGGCCGCTCACGGCAATACCATCATTCTTGATGCTGGTACCAACAAAGATTTAGCTGGGGTGGCGGCAATGCTTGAGTCAATCAAAAAACCGTAAAGCCTTTACCGTGTTTTCGCGAAAACCGTCCGAAGTAGTGGGCGGTTTTTGTGTATGGCGCGTGATATACTTGGGGTATATGAATATCAGCCAATTTGTGACGTTGTACCTCATCTCAGTACCAATCTTTTTTGCGATTGATATGGTCTGGCTCGGCTTCATAGCCAGTAACTTCTATAGAGAAAAACTTGGCTACATCATGGGGGATATCAATTGGACGGCCGCCATTATCTTTTATCTGGTGTTTCTCGTTGGTCTCGTTATCTTCGCTATTTACCCAGCGGCAGTAAAAGGCGAGTGGCAATACGCGTTCATCTACGGTGCTCTCTTCGGTTTCTTTACGTACGCGACGTATGATCTCACTAACCTCGCTACCTTACGTGGTTGGCCGCTATCGATAACGCTCGTCGATATGGCGTGGGGGACAATCCTTGGTATGTCAGTATCGGTAGTGACATATCTCTTGTATGTCCGCTTCTTTTAAGCTATTGCTCCTCACCTTCGTGTGTGGTGGATTGGTACTCTTGCTTATAGTACGTAATGCCCCGCCAGCAGTTTCAGAGCCGATGCCAAAACCGATAGCGACCACGACCACTCGAAGCTACTTCGAACCACTGGTACCATGGACACTCGGGGATAAGGTGGTGTATGCATCGCTCGCCACCACCGAGACTGAACGTTCACTAGGTTTGTCGAACACTTCAGCGTTGCCGCCAGATATCGTCAAGGTGTTTGTCTTTTCGACTGACGAGCGGTGGTCATTTTGGATGAAGGATATGGCCTATCCAATTGATATTATCTGGGTAACGGCTTCTGGTACCGTTACCCATATTGCAGCCAATATTTCGCCCGATACCTACCCCGCGTCGTTTAGTCCCTCAGCACCAGCCCGGTATGTTATCGAGACTATTCCTGGACTATTTGCGCTAGCTGGGATTAGTGCTGGTGACTCACTAGATATGTCGATTTTCAACCAATCAAATTAGAGTTACTACGGAGCACAGCACAAAAACCAGTACACACTGCTTTCATTTATGTACAAATCTTATCCGTAGTAATAAAGATAAGGCATTTTTTATGCTATGATTAGCGTATGCCTGAGGTAATGGTAGTCTTTTTTGTCATATGAATTTTGTGCAATTTGCCCCCCAAACAACAAATGTTGATCGATTGTATAGGTTTTTTATGAAGCTGACGCGGGGGTTACTGATCGTTGCCGTGTCACTACTACCGCTTCTTTTTGTGCCGGGAATACCCGCGCTAACGCCGTCGATAAAGACACACTTTATGGCCGCTATGATCACGGCAGCGGTTATGACCTACAGTCTTGCCATATTACGTCGTGGGTCAATTGCGCTACGCGTGCCAACACTCTTACTGGCCTGGGGTAGTGTGGTGTTCATCAGTATCGGGGCTGGTTTGTTAGCGCCACAATCATCCGTCGCTTTTTGGGGTGGTCAGCTTGAGATTCATACAGTTGGTTTTTTGCTGGTTGGTTTGGTCATCATGCTGATGATGGGAGTGTTTAAAGATGCTAAGTCGGGGGTGATTTTCTTGTATGGTAGCTTGTGTGTCTCAGCGGTGATACTGGCTTTGATCCATGTGGCGCGGTTACTCTTCGGCGCTGATATATTATCATTTGGGCTGGTTAATTCGCCGGTGGCTACCCTTATTGGGAGCTTCAATGATCTAGCAATCTTCTTTACGTTAGTCATTATTGTTGGACTGATTTCACTCATTCAGCTCAATTTGCCACGATATTTAGAAGTATTTGTACTCCTGACCATTGTTTCGTCGCTGGTCATGCTCGGTGTGATAAATTTCACCATGACCTGGTACGTAGTTGGCTTTTTTAGCTTGCTCCTTTTGATGTTTACCCTGACCAAAGGTCGTATCGGAAAAGTCGCTTCTTCTGGTCAACCGGCCTCACTCGTTGTTGTTGGTGCCTTGGCAATCTCTTGTCTCATGGCTATCTTGTTCGTCATCGGAGGTACCACTCTCGGTGCATACATCAATAGTAAGACCGGTATTAGTTACCTTGAGGTCCGCCCTTCCTTAGGGGCGACACTGGATATCCTCAAAGGTGTTTTTAATGATCGGATGATAATGGGGGCTGGACCAAATCACTTCCATGAGGCCTGGCAACTATACAAAGATCAATCACTCAACACGACATTATTTTGGAATACACCATTTTACGCCGGCAGCAGTTACCTCATGACCTGGTTTGTGACGAGCGGTTTATTCGCAATTGTCGCGTGGGTGGTTTTCTTGAGTCTGTTGCTATGGCAAGGAGCACGCGTACTTCTTCGTCCGCGGGTGACTGATTATTTTTGGTATTTTATCGCTACCATCAGTTTTACCGTGGCTGTCTTTGTATGGCTGGTTGCACTTTTCTATGTACCCGGTTCGGTCATACTGATGCTTGGCTTTACTGCCACGGGACTATTTGTCGTGGCGTATGAGATCCTCATGGACAAGCCAATGGCTACGTTTAATCTCTTTCGTGATTCACGTACGGGGTTTGTTCTCATCGCTGGTGTGATGATTGTTGTGGTTCTATCAGTAGCGGTGGAATACTACTTACTCCGTCAAGTGCTGAGTATACGCACATTTAATGCCGCCCTTGAGGTTCCGCCTGGTGACGCACAACTTGATACTATCACTCGGTTGGTTGCCAAAGCCCATACACTTGATGCTCATGATGGCTACGTGAGAGATTTGGCACAGTACTACCTAGAGGCGCTCGCAACGATTATCGCTGCCGGAGCATCATCTCCTACGGAGGTAGAAAAATTTAATGCGGTTACGACCGCCGCCCTCGAGGCCGGTAATATCGCCATTAAAGAACGAGCAAGTGATGCGCGTAATTGGGCAATTCGTGGCGATATCTATGAGTTGCTCGCCCGACTAAAAATTGAAGGAGCCTATGATCGAGCAAAAGGAGACTACAGTGAAGCCGTCCGCCGCGATCCGCAAAATCCGTATTATGACTTCAAGTTAGCTCTCCTTGAGCTAACAAAAAATAACGTCGAGGGCACCAGATCTCTATTACTGCAGTCATTACAGAAGAAGCCAAATTATACTGATGCCTTGAGTGTGCTCGCTGAACTTGATGTTGCTTCTGGTAACATTGATGAGGCAATAAAGACAACTCAATCAATATTAGCGCTTGAAGCGAATAATGCTGGTCGCTATTACCAACTCGGAGTACTCCTCCAAGCGAAAGGTGATGATGGAGCTGCGAAAGCTGCGTTTATAGAAGCGATCACCCGCGATCCACAGTATGCAAACGCACGATATTTACTCGCATTGTTATTACTAAAAGAAGACAACGTTCCGGCCGCGCTCGAACAATTGCGGATTGTCCGGGAACTAAATCCAGCCAATGAGGTGCTTGGTGATACTATTGCCCGCCTCGAAGGCGGGGAATCAGCCACGGCGGTACTGGGCCAGCAAAACACTCCCATCACTGAACCTGAGCCCAATGACACTGACAGTACTGTCGATCCAACGGTGACAGTCCCCGAGAGTGATTTGTTGGTGCCAGTCAATACGGTACCAGCAGCGAGTGACCCCGCACCAACAGAATAGATATGGTAACACGTGTCTTTAATCTTCTGTACCGTGAGGTGCGCGGCCTGCATCAGGCAGCCTATGTCCTTGCCCTCTTTACGCTCGCTTCACAACTGCTCGCCATTGTTCGCGACCGCATACTGGCCCATCAATTTGGGGCTGGTTATGAACTTGATCTCTACTATGCTGCTTTTCGTATTCCCGATCTCTTATTTGTGTTATTTGCGTCGGTGTTATCTGTCTATGTATTGTTGCCGTTTGTGACCAGAGCTGAGGTAGAAGACGATGGTGCGGGTGGTCGAGCCGTCTTGGCACAGATGTTCTCGCTCTTTTTGTTCTTTTATATAACCGTCGCTGTTGTGGCGGCGATTTGTGCGCCGTTTATCGTACCAAAACTTTTCCCAGGTTTTTCGCCTGAAGCATACACACAGATTGTAACGATACTCCGTATCTTGCTGGTGCAGCCGTTTTTACTCGGTATTTCAAGTTTATTCGGGGTGGTTACACAGATACATCACCGCTTTGTTTTATACGCACTGTCTCCACTTTTATACAATGTGGGTATTATTATTGGGGCGCTGGTGTTCTTTCCTCTTTGGGGCCTTCCGGGCTTGGCTTTCGGTGTTGTGCTCGGGGCGGCTGGTCATATGGTAGTGCAGTGGCCACTTGTTATGAGGACACGTTTGGCCTTTGGTTTGGTATGGAAAATTGACTGGCGTCTTGTTTGGTCGGTGGCGCAGGTAGCATTACCACGGGCATTAACTTTGTCTTTTGGGCAACTACAGATGATTGTATTTGTGATGATTGCGAGTAGTTTGGCTGTTGGTTCCGTAGCGGTTTTGCAATTTGCTTACAATTTACAATCAGTCCCGCTCGCCATTGTTGGCATGAGTTATTCGGTAGCAGCCTTTCCGGTGCTAGCAGATTTGCTCGCAAAAAAGGAAGAAAAAAAGTTTGTGGCGTATGTGACAACTGCCTTACGACATATTATCTTTTGGGCGATTCCCATCACTGCGCTCGTGATTGTACTGCGTGCCCAGATTGTTCGCGTACTGCTCGGGAGTGGATCATTTAATTGGGATGATACAAGACTGGTGGCGGCGGCGTTGGCCTTGTTTGTCCTCACGTTGGTGGGGCAGGCGATACTATTGCTCTTGGTGCGGGCTTTTTACGCTGGCGGCTTGACTCGTACGCCCCTTCTCGTGACCGCTTTGGGTACTGGAGTTGGAGCAGTGGGGGCATATGTTTGTACAAGGCTTTTTGCGGAGACGGCCAGTTTTGCTACCTTGGTGACTGAGGCCTTGCGTCTTAATGGCGTGGTTGGAGTCGAGGTACTGATGATACCGCTTGGATTTTTGCTTGGTATTATCATTGAGTTGATTGTCATGTTTTGTTTGTTTTCTTGGCGATTCTCATTACCGTGGAAGAACTTGTTTATGTCCTTTGCAAGAGCGTTGCTTGCGGGAATTCTCGGTAGTCTCGTAGCGTATCTAGCGCTCGCGTTTGTCGTTGAAGGTGTCAATCAAGACAAATTTATTGGTATCTTTATTCAAGGTTTGACGGGAGCTCTATTTGGTGTGGCTGGCGTCGTAGCTACGTATTATGTGCTCCGTTCGCCAGAGCTGACAGAAATCACCAAGTCCTTTAAGATGCGAATCTGGAAGACTGATGTTGTTGCTCCTCAACCAGACATCCTCTAAAACTTCCCAAATTGTTCAGCTGCTTTGTTGTCTGCGTCCTTCGAATTGTCATCGTATAAAAAATTCGCCTCCAATTCTCAATCCTTGACGCCGCGCATCTGAAGTAATTTGAAAAGTTTTAGTAACAAAGTGACCTATGCTTGTTTTCAATTTACACTTTTACTTGTCGTCTAAGGAACTTTTGACCATGCTCGATGAATTCGTCGTAAGTTGTCTCGACTGGTATTTATTGCTATTTTGCGGTACTGTAGGAACAATTTATGACCACCCATATTAGAAATTTCAGCATCATTGCCCACATCGACCACGGCAAGTCGACCTTGGCTGACCGTATGCTCGAGACGACCCGGACGGTCGAAGCCCGCAAGATGAAAGAGCAGGTCCTCGACTCCATGGAGCTCGAGCGGGAGCGGGGGATTACGATCAAGATGCAGCCGGTACGCATGAAGTTTGTACACAATGGTGTCGAGCACCAGCTTAACCTCATCGATACCCCAGGCCACATTGACTTCTCGTATGAGGTATCGCGTGCCCTGAAGGCGGTGGAGGGTGTGCTTCTCCTTGTTGATAGCACACAAGGGATTCAGGCCCAGACACTGACGACACTCTCGATGGCTCGTGAGCAAGGCCTCACCATCATTCCGGTGCTCACCAAGACCGACATGGCCCACTCCCGACCGGATGAAATCGCCGAATCAGTGATGGAACTCTTGGGGTGTGAGCGGTCGGATATTCTCCTCGTATCAGGGAAGACTGGCGCCGGGGTACCTGAACTCCTCGCGGCTATCTGTGATCGTATTCCCGCGCCAAAGCCGAGTGAGCTTGATGCGTACCGCGGACTCATCTTTGACTTCACGTACTCAAACCACCGGGGCGTCATTGTCTTTATGCGCGTGTTTGACGGGGAAGTAAAGAAAGGTGATCAGCTCTGTTTTGTGGCTGGAGGTAAAAGCTTCACCGCCCTTGAAGTTGGTATGGTGACGCCAAGCGAAGTGCCGTGTGAGAAGATTTCCGAGGGTGAAATTGGTTACATCGTTACCGGCATCAAAGAGCCGGGGGTAGCCACCGTCGGTGACACCCTCACGCTTGAGAAAAAACCTGCTCCACCACTGCCAGGCTATGCGCCAGCGCGGCCGGTAGTCTGGGCCTCTATCTTCCCGGATAGCCAGGATGATTTCACCATGCTGAGGCAGGCTCTTGACCGGCTAAAACTCTCTGATTCCTCGCTTTCGTACGAAGAAGAATCGTCAGGTGTGCTTGGTCGCGGCTTCCGCTGCGGTTTCCTCGGCATGCTTCATCTCGAAATTGTAACCGAGCGCCTGCGCCGTGAATTTGATATTGAGATTATTATTACCTCACCTTCGATTGCATACGAAGTAACGTTTGATGATGGGCATATTGAGTCTATTTATGCTGCTTCACGTTTTCCTGATCATGGGGAGAAAGTATCAGTGCGCGAACCGTGGCTCTTGGGGCAGATTATTACGCCAGTTGATCACCTTGGTAACATCATGACCCTCCTCTTTGACCACGAAGGCAGTATCATTGATACCGAGGTCCTCAAAGACGGCCGTAACTTGATCACGATTGAGATGCCACTACGTGAACTGATGCGGAACTTCTTTGATAAACTCAAAAACGCCAGTAGTGGCTACGCATCGCTCTCCTACGAGATTGCTGAGATGCGCCCAGCGACCGTGGTACGCATGGATGTGCTCGTGGCTGAGGAGCTTATCACGGCATTTTCGCGTGTCGTCGGCGAACGACGTGCCGAATTTGATGCGCGCGCTGTCGTCGACAAGCTCTACGACAACATGCCTCGCCAGCAGTTTGTGACGAAGCTCCAAGCGAAGGTGCGCGGTAAAATTATCGCCTCTCGGTCGCTTTCAGCGTTTCGTAAAGACGTGACCGGCTACCTCTACGGTGGCGACATCACCCGCAAGATGAAGCTGCTTGAGAAGCAGAAGAAAGGGAAGAAGAAGGCGCTCGAGTTGGGCAAGAATCGGGTAAACATCCCCCAAGACGTTTTCATGAAAATGGTCAAAAGTGACTAATTTTGAGCGTCTGCTTTGTTGGATGAGCAAAAATATGAGTCAATGTACAACGAGTACACCTCCTCATATTTTTGCTCATCCGCCTCGCATCCATCTCGAAATAAGTCACTTTCACGAAACGAAGTATAAACAAAAAGACCGCCTTCAGGGCGGTCTTTTGGTGCAAGTGTTGCGTGATAGGATGACGATTATAATTCATTGCTGGCTACCTTGCAATAATCAAGTAGCGGTGTCCAATTTGGCATGTCGTGGGTGAGGACATCATGCATATATCGACCATGAGCACTACGAATTTTCAAAAACTGCGGGAGCATTTCTTTCCAGAACCAATCATATTCAGGGTTTGTTCTTGACTCGGGGTCTCGAATTTCTGGAGTCATGACCATTTCAGTCATTTTTGCGTGGAAGTCTCTAAAAGTAGTGTCGCGCAACAACGTTCTTAGTTCATCTGACTTCGCTAATTCCCAGGTTGTAGCTAAAGTGAGATGATGTAGTGTCTCATCGTCGTACACTTTCAGAAACTCACTGACTTCCGTCCGTAATTGTTCGCTTTCGTTGGGTGTAGACTCGCGAGGCAATCTTTCGGCTTCTTGGAATAATTTATACATTTCAGCATATAGACGATCTGCGACAGGATCATCATCGGTAGCAAGTAAAAATTCCATGTCAGTAAAAATTTCACTTAGTACAGGCTTGCCCATATCATCAAGAGTCCACGGCTCATCAGGCAAAGTCATGTCAGGCATTTGTTCGGTTAGCTTTCGGAGGAGTATAGCCGCTTCACGATACAGTGATTCGGGGGTCTTAGGTGTTGCTTCGGTGTCGATCATATTACATGTAGCCGGCGAAGAGGCTGGCGACCATACTGGCTACGATGAGGCTGGCGATGACAATCCAAATCCATTTGATAATTTTCTTGGTGTTTTTGTGGTAGAGAAAACTCATAGGCGACTAACAATTTAATGCTAGAATAGTACCATATGTTGCAGTTTTACGAAAAGCGCAGTTGGCGCGGCGTGCTCAAATCCTGGTGGGTGGTGGGTATACTCGGTACCGTGTGTATTTTTTTGTTGTGGGTGGTAATTGATCGGTATACTATTGAGCGAGACATGGCTAACCGCCGAGCTGAAGCGGAAGTACGGGTATCTGAGTTAGTCGGACGCAAGGAACATATCAAAGATAAAGTTGAATACCTAAGCAGTGAGCGGGGAATGGAGGCTGAAATGCGTCGCAACTTTGATGTTGCGCAACCAGGCGAGCAGGTGGTGATCATTGTAGATGAAGAGAAAAGTGACAGTGATGTGACACCACTACCACCAACGCCGGATACCCCTCCCTGGTATATTTTTTGGCGGTAAGGTATACTTATTGTCATAAACATAAGAAATTGTATATGAGTAAAACTGTCACCATTTATAGTACTCCGGTTTGCCACTACTGCCACATGGCCAAGGATTTTTTTGCTGAGCATAACATCGCCTTTACTGAACACGACGTGGCGAGTGATCTTGAAAAGCGTAAGGAGATGGTAGATATGACCGGTCAGATGGGTGTGCCCGTAATTCGTATCGAAGACGATGTGATTGTGGGATTTGATGAAGCCAAGGTGAAGGAACTCCTGGGAGTGTAAGTTTTGAGCAACCATAAACAAAACCTTTCTGTTAACAGAAAGGTTTTGTTGTTTAACAATAGTCACGAATCACTAAGTATATTAGTTCGCTACGCTTCTAAACTACTAAGTGTTCTCGACCCCGACTCACTCGTTTTGGCATTAGGAATAGCGAAAACATCGTTCCGTCTCACACAAGTGTACGTAAGCAATACTGATTGCTTACTAAAAGAAAAGCACTCTTTAGATAAAGAGTGCTTTTCTTTTACGTTTGTGTGCCCTCGCCAGGAATCGAACCCAGATCGTTCCCTTAGGACGGGACTGCACTATCCGTTGTGCTACGGGGGCTTGTACGGGGTATCGTAGCACAAAAATAGTCGGGAAGTGAGGGTTTGTGATACGATTGTTTGATGCAACGACAAATTACACTTCTTCTCATAGTTCGAGCAATTCGAGCCTTTTTATTGATGATTCCCATCATTACGCTCTATTGGCTCGATGTGGGATTATCGATGCAAGATGTCTTCTTGCTCCAAGTACTTTTTTCGGTAGCTATCGTTGCACTGGAAGTGCCATCGGGTTATTTCGCTGATCGTTTCGGGCGCAAATATTCGCTAGTCATTGGTATGGTATTCGGCAGTCTCGGGTACCTCGCGTATGCGTTATCGGGTGACTTTTGGGGTTTTGCTACCGCAGAGTTATTGTTAGCTGTTTCGATATCGTTTATATCTGGAGCCGACTCAGCTTTGTTGTATGACACCCTTAAGCAATACAACGCTACTGATAAACACACCAAGATTGAAGGTCGCATGCTCAGTATTGCACGGCTCTCAGAAGCTTCAGCAGCAATCTTAGGGGGTCTCTTGGCTAGCTGGTACTCAGTTACGGTGGTTTTATATATACAGTTTTTTGTGATGCTTTGTTCGATACCGCTTACTTTTTTGCTTAAAGAACCAAAGATGGAGATTGGACATCGTCAACGGAAAGATTTATTGGGAGCACTCCGGTATGCGCTGTATGAGAACAAAACTATTCTTCATATGAATATCTTTACGGGCATATTATTTTCGTCGGGTTTATTGCTCGTCTGGATGGCACAACCATATTGGCAAGAGATAGGTGTTCCTTTGGTGTTATTTGGAGTGCTCTGGGCTTCTTATAATGCAATAACTGCATTTGGTTCGTATATTGCGCATCGTTTGCAGCGACGTCTTGGCTTTTCACTATTGTTTGGCCTCAGCGGTGGGGTAGTGGGAATGGTATTTATACTCCTTAGTTTTGGGATTGGTCTGGCCGCGGTGGCGGTGATGTCTCTCGCGTGGTTACTTCGTGGAATTTTGCATCCAATTATGCTCGACTTCCTTCACAAACAAACACCATCTGATATTCGGGCTACCGTCATTTCTCTAAACTCACTCTACACACGATTATTTTTTGCTATTGTGTCACCGGTTATCGGTTGGGTAGCTGACGTCTGGTCGCTCGAGACTGCCTTTTTGGCTTCAGGTCTAGTCGCCGGTACCCTCGCAATGCTCGCGTTTGTCTTTCTACATCAATCCATCGCGCACCAGCAAAGGGATGTATAATGAGAGCATATGGACCCAATGCCAACTGATCAACACGAGCTTATTATTAAGCTGTTGCGGGAGAATCAAGAACTGGTGCGACAGAACAATGAGCTCTTGATTCGCCAAGAACGGCGTGAGCGCCGCCGCTTCATCTTTAAGGTGATTTGGTACACGATACTTCTCGGTATTCCACTGCTTGCCTATTACTACTTGTACAATGCCTTTATTGGCGTCACAACGGGTACCGGGACAGGTATTGAGGTAAATGGTGTTACTGTTCCCACAACCGTCATAGAAAGCCTGATTGAGACGTATATGGGCCAATAAAAATAATTATGGAAACTCCAGAAGTTATAAGTGAAAAAAAGAAACGTAGAAAATCAAAATCTACAATGTGGACATGGTTGTTGGTATTATGTATACCGTTGTCAGTGATTCTATTTACGACCCTCATTCCAATTGCAATTGGTTTAGTTGCCTATGATTTTGAATATAGTGAGGGAATACGAATAGGACAGGTTGTAAAATTGAGTGATAAAGGTTTGCTATGGAAAACATATGAGGGTAGTCTTGGGGTAACACAAAGTGGTGCATACGTAGAAAGTTGGGATTTTTCTATTGATGAGAAAAGTGCCGATAACTATTTGCTAATTTCTATGCTTGAAGAAGCGGCAAGGACAGGCGACATCATAGAGATAAAATATTCGCAAAGATATGGGATTCGGCCATGGAGAGGGAAGACTTCTTATCTTGTTGAAAGCGTTCGATTTCCTAGTGGGGAGGGGCAGTAATTAAAGTTGAAAAAAACTTAAATTCAGGTACAATGTGCCTCACTGCTTGGGTAGCTCAGTTGGTAGAGCATTTCCCTGAAGAGGAAGGGGTCGGCGGTTCGAGCCCGCCCCCAAGCACATATGAAAAAACTCCTAGTTGGGAGTTTTTTCATATGTGCTTGGGAGGACGACATGAGTATGTCGTCCGGGGCGGGCTCGAAGCTCCGGACGATGTTTTGTGAGCTGGGGCGAGCAAAACGAGGAGGAGCCGACCAAGAACGCGAGTCTGTTTATGAACGCAGTGAAATAAATAACCGCGATTCTGGGTCGAGCCCGTTTGTACGAAACGCATGTTTCATGGTCGTTGCTATTTGTAGCTTGGGGGCGGGCTCGAAAGACTGTTCCGGGGTTCCCTTTAGGGCCGGAACAATCCGAGTTGGGCAGTGTTTACTGAACATGTTTGTTTGACTTGCAGTATTTTGTACAAAATGTACAATATTGATATGAAAATCATTTCAACCACTACAGCACGCAAAAAAATCGCTGATTTGGTAGACCTCGTAGCCACTGAGGGTGCGAATTTTGTGATTGGGCGCCATGATAAACCTGAAGCAGTGCTTATTAAATTTCCAACCCAGTATCGTGCAGATATTAGTGATATCACGAATATAAATGCCTACTCGAACAGTTTTGATTTTTTGAACGACGAACCAGATACATATACTCTGGCTGATATTAAACAAAAATATGCCTAAGCGTGGTGATATTGTTCTTATTCCGTTTCCGTTTACCGACCTTTCAGGACAGAAAGTGAGACCGGCGTTAGTATTATCAAAGCAGGCTAAGGGTAGTGATGTTATTGTCGTCTTCATTTCCTCAAAACATAAATCGCCAGCTGTAGCTGTAGTACCCATCACGCCATCACAACAAAATGGGATTAAAATTGCTTCATACATAATCTGTGACAAAATTGCGACCCTCGATCGAAAAATTGTATTAGGACAGCTTGGTCGTTTAGAGTCGGAAGTGCAATCAAAAGTTGACCAGACAGTTGCTGTAGTACTGGGGCTGTGAGTAGTATCTAGACAAATAATATTTGAAGGAGTATCATAAAACCACTATGAAGCTCACCCACCACATCGCCACCTGGAGTAGTTTCTCCTCATCCTGTGTATCTACTATCCGCACCAGACGGTAGCTTTTGAGCATCTCCTCCGATGACATTCAAAATCCGCCGTCCGAGGCGGATTTTCGGTTGTGAAATGACGAGGCTCGGAAATGTTCAAACAGGGTATGTGCCCAACAGATGGAGGAAAGCAAGATGGATGGTTCTTTGCAGATGAGTACTGATTCTCGATGTCTGACTCTCGAGCGATTGCTCCAGCCGGTGGCGGAGTTTCAGGTCGCGCGACAAATCATTCGCGACTGGGCGACAATGTTTCGTCTCCAGCCATGCACGACGATCGTGACGGAAAAGCAACTCATCATTTCGTATCATGATGAAGAGCATGCGGAGGTGAACTACGGTTGCCGTCAGCATTACATTCCGCTCACGACTTCGCAGCAAATGTCGTTCTGCAAGGAGTATCTTGCGGCGCGCGATGGCTGGTGAAAATGAAAAAGGCGGTCCCGTGGGACCGCCTTTTCTTATGCCTTATGAACTTGTGATTTAACCCTCAGCTGTGTACTGCGATTTTTATCAAGCTTTGGCAAACGGATTTCAAGGAGGCCGTGCTTTTCTTGGGCATCTGCTTCATCGATAACAACTTCTTCAGGAAGGAGAAGGGTCCGCGAGAATGAACCCCAGAAGAGCTCGCGGTGGAAGTAGTTGTCGTCTGATGATTCTTGGTATTCTTCTCGCATACCTTTAATAGTGACCATATCGCGCGTGATGGCGATATCAAGATCGTTTGGACTGACACCTGCTACCAAGGCACGAATCACAATAGCGTCAGCTGTTTGGTACATATCTACCGGTAGTTCGCCTTCTTGGGGGGTATGATCGTGGGTGTTGCCGTCTTGCCAGGTGTCTTCGTCTTCCCCGTATTCATCCACTGCTTCAGCCTCGTCGTCGCCAAAATGGTGGTCGTCAGCTAAAACACGATCGTAGTCTTCGTGTTGTACATTGCCAGTGAGGCGGTCGAGGAATGATGGTTTTTTCATAAAGAGGGAACTAAGGTACTAATTGCTTCCGTTCGGTAGCTTTGACTTTTTCGAATAAGAAGAACAGGATAATAATTCCTATCCAGACGAAGAGAAACACACCGAGGATAGTTTCTCCACTTGCATCAATTATAAAAAAGTTAAAGAGAGCATGCAATACAATAGCCAGGCATAACCCCAGCATGCCAAAGAGGATTTGTGTGAGTTTGCTCTTATAAAAGGCAAAAGCGAGGAAGACTCCGACAGTCCCCGAGGCGAGGATATGGAGAAGTGATGCGCCTAAAAAGCGGAAGGAACCGGTGAGGGTCGAATTCATGTAATCGCCACCCGAGACTGGTGAGAGAAGAAAGAGGGTATTTTCAAGCGCCGCAAACCCAAGCGCGATGGTGATCATGTAGATAATCATATCGATCGGCTCATCAACGGCTCGGTTCCAAAGGATAATGAGGACAGCGAGCGCATATTTGAGGGTTTCTTCAATAATGACCCACGCTACCACCAGACTGGTGCCAATATATAATTCAATAGCAAGCTTCTGGAGTGGAAGGGCAAGTGGTACTACTGCCATGCCGGCAATAAAGGTGATGACGATAAGGAGGATTGGTTCAGGTTTTACCTTATCTTCGCGAAGCCAGAACCAAAGCCAAAATAGCGCCGGTACCAGTCCTGAGACGGCAGCGATAGCGAAGGCTGCTGGAGTAATGTCCATAGTGTCTTAACATTGTAGCAGGCGTAGTCTTGCGAATAGTGGCGAGAAAGCCCGATACGGGGAAAAGGAAATCGCCTCATTTGAGGCGATTTCCAAAATAGTCGATCGTACCACGTTATGCCTTTGGCCAAGATGCAATCATCAGTATCTCTGCATCTTTCATGTGTGCTGGTAGCTCCTGCCAGATGGCCTCGGTCACAAACGGCATAAATGGGTGGAGGAGTTTGAGTGACGTTACGAGGTAATGGGTGAGCATGCGCTGGCGGGATGCACGTTCTGCGGGTGAACCAGCGAGAAGTATCTTACTCTCTTCGATTACCTGACTCGCGAAGTGGTCCCAAACGAAGTGGTAGATCTTTTCGGCAGCGAGGTCAAAACGGTCAGCGGCCATGTCTTTGTTAATCTCCGCAACCATCGGGTGGAGATTTGCGTCCTCGAAGGCTTGGTCAGCGGCGGTATGCGGTGGCTGTGGTGTGTAGTCGGCGGTGTTATCAAGCACAAAGCGGGTGATGTTCCAGAGTTTGTTGGCGAACTTCTTGTGCGCATTGACCTTGTCTGGATCGAGGTTCATATCGGTCCCGGGCACATTGTTCATCATGAGACCCATGCGGAGTGCATCAGTCCCGTACTTTTCTTGAATCTCGCTCGGTGCTATCACGTTGCCTTTACTCTTACTCATCTTTTTGCCGTGCTTGTCCCGCACCATACCGTGGAGGTAGATTTTCTTAAATGGTACTTCACCGGTGCGGTAGAGACCGAGCATCACCATCCGCGCCACCCAAAAGAAGACTATGTCTTTGCCCGTTTCCATCACTGCGGTGGGGTAGAAAGTTTTGAAGTCGCTACCCTCACCACCAAAGTCGGTCACACACAGTGGCCACTGGCCAGAGGAGAACCAAGTATCAAAGGTATCTTGTTCCTGCTCGACTGTACCACCGCACTTGGTGCAGGCAGTGATGGTATTGTCGAGGTCGACCATGCCGTGATGACATACGGTACAGACCTTGGCAGGAATGGGAATACCCCAGGCAATCTGGCGGGCGATTGGCCAGTCTTCGATATTTGAGAGCCAATGACGGAACACGCGCTCATCACGTTCTGTGACGAAGCTGTAGCGACCAGCATCAAGAGCTTCAATAGCTTTGGCAGCCAGTGGCTTCATGTTGACGAACCACTGCTCTTTAATCTGTGGTTCAATCTCACGACCACACTTGTAGCAGCAGGGGACCGCGTGGTGGTACCCTTCATCAATTTTGACAAGGAGTCCCTTTTCTTTGAGCTTCTCGACAATCAACTTACGGGCTTCACGAATATCCTGGCCAGCGAACTCACCGGCAATCGGGAGGAGCTTCCCGCGCCAGTCGATGATCTGTTCGTAGTCTAGATTGTGACGCTTCGCGATTTCAAAGTCGATACCAGAATGCCAGGGGGTGATAGTCATTACACCGGTACCGAGCTCCGGGTCACCGGCTTCGTCTTTGATGACAGTGGCGGTAATCGGCCCATTGATCCACTCCATCTCGATTTGTTGTCCGTGGGTGTACTGTGCGTACCGCGCATCATCTGGGTGCATGACGACATACTTGTCACCGAACTTGGTCTCCGGACGAGCCGTACCAATCACAAATGGTCCGTATTGAAAGTAATAAAATGGTTCGGTTCGTTCCTCGTGTTCTACTTCAAGATTCGAGAATGAGGTCTGATGCTTCGGGCACCAGTTACTCGAACGAGCACCACGATAGAGGAGTTCGTCGGTTTCGAGCTGTTTGAAGGTCTCATAGACGATGCGCTTCACGCGATCATCAAGGGTAAAAAGCTGGCGTGACCAGTCGCAGGATGCACCAAGTGAGCGTACCTGGTTCTGCATCATGCTTTTATTCTTTTGTACGAAATCGTAGATTTCACCATACAGTTCTTCGCGAGTCATCTGGAAACGTGAACGACCCTCTTTCTCAAGATGCTTTTCGTACACCACTTGGGTCTCAAAACCAGCATGGTCTGAGCCTGGGAACCACACAGCCTTCTTACCCCTCATACGCTCGTAGCGAATCATGATGTCTTCAATGGTCACAAACAGGGCATGGCCAGCATGGAGTGAGGCATTGGCGTTTGGTGGTGGCATCACCACAGCAAAAGGCTCAGTCCGGTCCCCGGGCAAATTGTCTGGATTGAAATAACCTGACTGCTCCCATAGCTCATAGATACGGGCTTCGTGGTCGGCCGGATTATAGGGACTGGTAAAGAGGGCTGGGGTGGTACTTTGACCTTGACTCGTCCCGTTAGAAATTGGGCTTTGAGAAGCCCCATTCATGTTATTTGTATTGTTTTCCATAATAATAAACGTTGATTTCTAACGGAATAAACTCACTCATAGTAGTCGCATCGTAGCACAAAAATATAGAATAGAGAACATTGAATATTGAAAATTAAACCGGAAATATCAAGTACGAGGTCTTGCCTCGTACGTGGTACATATGCTGAGACGAGGCAAGACCTCGACCAAAAAGAAAGCCCGCGCAGGTGCGCGGGCGAATGAGTACTGCTTATAGACCTACAATTGATCTGCCCGAGGCCACCCCACGATGTCATCCTCAGGTGATGGCTGTTGCGGTTCGGTTGTACCAAGTTTATCGGCCCCGTCATGGGTGCGGTTGAGGTGCTCGCCACGTTCGCGACTTGGTCCCAGCCTCTTCCCAGGTTTGGGCGGAAATGGACCTTGGTTACCAGTTGGAACAAACGTCATGTATCGTCTCCGTGTTGGAACATTTTTGCGCTTCCGGCGTGGTTGCCGGTCGCTCCTCTTGACCTAGGGGTACCCTAGGTCAAGAGGAGCGGCCTACACAAAACAGTGCGGGGTTCCCGTAGGGAACCCCGCACTGTTTTGTGATTATCTTTCTATTTCTATTTCATCACAAAAGCACCACGGTGTTCCCGCTTCGTAAACCAAAAATAGAAATAGGTTACAAATGTGTGCTTCATGGGTTATAGTTTGAATATAGCACAGACGTATTGTTGTGCAAGTACGTAACCTTACCAAGGACAGTTGGTGGTTTCGCTATCTGGAAGAACATCTTGTGAACCCCAAACGAGAGCATGATTACTCCAGAAGTCTCGACTCTGCTCAGGAAGAAAGTCTCCACCTGGAAACGAAGGGGTTAGACGACCAATAAAAGCTGTGTACAGAAAATAATTGCCACTTTGCTGTTTACGAATATCTAGTACAAACCAGGTCGTTGGTTCGCTCTGGCGGTTTTTAGCAAACCTAGAGTAGGTATGTCGGAGCGGGCGCTTCGCATACACTATCTCGTCTGTTTCGTTGGTAGTAACCAAGTCACAGAGACCTACTTCACTCCCTGTGTCGATTTCAACACGAACTATCGGTGTATCAAGTACTATGTTGCTGATGTGCTCACTTATGAGAGCTTTTAAGTTTTTATGTTTGGCAAAATGGGTGATTGCATGTGAGGAGTCAAGATCAAGGTATAAAACCTTATTGTCTTTACTGTGACCCAGCCGCTCAATATTATTGGTCATATCTTTAAAGCGAGCGGTTGCCGTCGGCGCGGATATAGGCTATGGCTCCGGCAGAGCGAGCGGTAGCGAGTTGTGCGTGGCCAGCGAGCGCAATCATGACACTATTGTCAGTTGAGAGGTGGCGGTGGGGGAGGTAGACCTCGATATGAGGATGGGTCGCAAGGAGCTTTTCGGTAAAGGTCTGACGGAGGAAGCTGTTCGCTGAGACCCCGCCGCCGATGATGAGGGTATTGATACCGTAGTGGTCAATCGCTTTTACCGTCTTTGTGTAGAGTGACTCAATAGCCGCGTCTTCAAAGTCGCGGGAGAGAGCGTTCTTTTCGTCTTCTGAGAGTGTCTTGTCGCCAACGAGATTGCGTACCGCGGTCTTGAGTCCTGCATACGAGAAATCAAAATCATCACTGTGTATCATTGGACGGGGCAGTACCTTGTCGCCGTAGTGGGGAAGGTTCGCGGTGCGCGCTATCGCGGCCCGGCGACCAATTTCGGGTCCCCCCGGGTAGGGGAGCCCCATCAGGCGTGCGACTTTATCAAAAGCTTCACCCACCGCATCGTCACGGGTCTGACCAATTTTTTTGTACTGGCCCCAGTTCTTCATGAGGATGAGTTCGGTGTGTCCACCCGAGACGAGGAGGGCGAGCGCTGGGAACTGTATTGGTGCCAGTGCGTCATCGACCTCGACATCGTAGAGTGAGGCAAGGATATGTCCTTCCATATGATTGACCGGAATGACGGGGCAGCCAAGCACTGCCGCCAGCGCTTTCCCGAAACTCACGCCGACCCAGAGCGCTGGCTCGAGGCCAGGACCACTGGTGACCGCAATCATGTCTATTTCTGGGAGATGGGTGTGAGCGAGGAAGGCGATAAAGTCATCAGCGAGACCGTCTTCGCGACTGAGGGTCTCACGGAGCTTGGCCATATCTTCCACTACGGTTTCGCCCGCTTCGTAGAGTTCGGCTTCCTTGAGGGCTTTTTCAAGCATGGGAACAAGGGTCTTCGCGTGTTCACGCTTTGCGATCATCGGGAAGACACCCCCATACTCTTTGTGGAGGTCGACTTGTGAAAACAGTGCATTACCAAGGACGGTGTAGGTAGCGGTCGGGAATTCACTCTCAACATCAACAATGCTGATGGCGGTTTCGTCGCAGCTAGTTTCAATCGAGAGAATACGCATAACGTGACCAGTTATACCACGAAATGGAAGAAATGGAATGGTTATAAGATTATTCTACAAATGCAAACGGTAAGTCGCGGAAGTTTTTGACCTCAATCCCAGCAGCATGCTTGTGTCCGCCGCCACCAAACTTGGCCGCTATGCTAGCGACATCTACCCTACCTTTACTTCTAAGTGATATGTTCACTCGACCATGACTGCGATAGTATACGATTCCAAGTGGTAGACGACCCTCATTCTCGTTTAATTCGGCGAGCATGTTGCCAAGGATACTCCGATAATACCGACTGGCGTTAATCGCATAACATTCGATACCTTCAAAGATGACTTTCTCTCGGTAAGAAAATATCTTGTTTACAATTTTGTCTTCAAACTTCGCGAGGAGGGCACCTTTGGCTATAAAGTTGATGAGATTGTTTTCGTCTTTCAATCGCTCGATGAGATTGTCCCATGCTACAAAATCAAACGATACTTCTTCGTGCAACGCGACATTAAACTCACGATGTTCGATGAGTGCAAAACGCCACAGGTCGTGATCCTCAACATATAGCAGTACATTAGGTACTGGTACCCCAGGGTGGAAGTACTGCCAGGCCAGTACACAACCAGAGTGATTGTTATCAAAGATGTTCTGCGGGTATATGCGCACATCAGCTTCAGCCGAGACGTGATGGTCGATGACGACGACACTTGTGTTCGTGTCGTTCAGTTGCTTCAGCAGAGGGGTATGAAAAGAGAAGTCGACAATAAAGATACTTTTATCTACGAGTCCGCTTGGAAGGACCCCATGATCTTTCCACGGGAGGTAGGTGGCGGTATCACCAAACTTCTTCCAGGCGGCGTAGGCGGCCCCAAAGCCATCGGGACAGTCGCCGTGGTAGATGATAACGGTGTCTTTTAAAATGGCATCCATACTGTGACCGATACAAGGATTGAACTTGTGGCCTCTTCGATGTCAACGAAGCGCTCTACCACTGAGCTAATCGGTCGGGTGGGATTAGTATACTGAAATATACTCGATATGCAATGACAACAAGTCTTATGAAAATTCAGATTTTAAGCGAGCACTTTGACCTTTAATCGCATCAAGGATCTTATCTTCAGGCGGTTCAATATCTTTATAGTGTGTCCGAAGTAGGATGTGAGCAGTGTCAGCAACGCGACGGTAAGCACCAAAAGCATCTTTATGTTTTGAGTAAGCTACTAAGGACAGCGTTTCACACTGAGCAGCGATTTGTTGCATGATTATTGAACCATACTGTAATTGTGTCAGTTCTGGTTCTTTGAGCCAACGGAGTAACATCTGGTTAAGATTTTTTGATTCGAGACCTATGACGGTACGAGGGACATTTGACTGTTTCCCGGTAAAATGGAGTAATTCTGAATGAAAATATTTTATTTCCGCTAATTTACCTCGAAATGCGTCAGTGACTATTCGATTGAACTTCGCACTCACTTTGGGGTAACTAAATGTTAGATCTGACGCAATTGCCAAATGTCTAGCGCTAGTGTCTGGTGCCACCATCGTCGCTATGGTATCAATGCCATTTTCAATGTCGTCAAACTTAGAGGCTCGGACTAGTTCACTATTTTCCCCAAACCACTGACCTCTCTGTCCTATATCCAAAAATGCCGCTTCAAAAATTGGACCCATCGCCTCAGCCTTTGAAATGGGTTTATCATAGCTAAGTATTTTCCCCGCGATTTTACTATAATCTTCTTTTACTTTAGCTAAACCATACAGATCAATAAATGGCTCCATATCCAACGAGGCAGAGCGATTGACCTGTGTTGCTTTCATAGTCAACTGGTTAAATACTGGCTGACTAAACATTTCCAAATCGGTAGATTCGGTCGATCTGAGTCTCTCCATAATATGGAAATTATACATGAGGCAGGCCTAGTCTTTTGGCAATCATGTTAATGACTAAAGTCTTGCCAAGTGCGGCACGGTAGCATAAATTAAAAACATAAGCTCTTCTTATCTAGCGAGGTAACCATGCAGCCCGACCCCGTCGCTGACCCTTTCGCGGACTTTGATGAGACCTACGAGCAGGAGCTGGAATTCGTTTCGCGCTTTGATGCCAGTCAATACGAGGTTGTCCTTAGCGAGTGTCGTCAATGTGATCAGACAGACCGTCACGTTTTGGTGAGGACAGCAGTGCTCACGCGTCGCCTCGCCGAAACCCGACTTCAGGTCACCGCCCGCTAACCAAAGTCACCGGCCCGCCTCTCCCACGCGGGCCGTAAGTGTCTCTGGCAGTATCAAAAGAGAATTTGTTATACTCGAAGATATGCTAAAAATTGGTAAAAAAGCCTCAGCGTTTTCACTCGTTGATCAAGATGGAGTTACCCATACCCACAAGGAATTAATGGGGCAGTGGACGATTATCTACTTTTATCCCAAGGATGATACGCCTGGCTGTACCAAAGAAGCCTGCATGATTGCCGATGTCTACAAAGACTTCAAACGGATGAAGGTGAATGTTTTTGGAGTTAGCAAAGACACCGCAAAGTCCCACAAGAAGTTTGCCGAGAAATACGCACTACCATTTACGCTCCTCTCTGATCCTACTATGGAGATGATGGACAAGTACGGCGCCTTTGTCGTAAAAAAGATGTACGGTAAAGAAGTTCGTGGTACTAACCGTATTTCGTACCTTATTGGGCGAGACGGTAAAGTAGCCAAAGTCTATCCTGAAGTTGATCCAGCTACCCATGCGCTTGACCTACTGAAAGATCTCAAAGCCATATTAAAAGCAGAAAAGTAAAAACCGCTGGTCAGGGCGGGGGGAGGGGTGTCGAGAGACGAAGACTCGATAGTCCTCGTCTCTCGGCGTTTTAGCTGGCGGTCATCAGTTTCGTTTCATGTGCGATAAGCTGTAGCCACCGTCTATGACGATGGCGATAGAAGAACCACGCAAAAGTCGCGATTGCCAAGGTTCGCCAGCCCGCTTCGATCTCGATGGTGTCGACGAGTAGGCAGGTGTTGGATGAATTGCCCATTACCCGCATGGTATGGTCCCACTTGGTGATGCTGGCCCCATGTTCACGTGTCTCAATGATCCGGTCGGCATCATTGACGGCAACTACCTGCACGATGTGATCGCCTTGTGGCTGACCCCAAAGTTTCGGCTTGAGGTTCATGGTGGCCCCTGTTTGCCATGTCGGTGGTAGATCAGTAGCACCGTCGTAGGTCATCCAACCGCCAGCCACATAGATGAGGGTTGAAGTCTGTTTCAAGAGCTTCCAGACGACAGCACCGTTTGTGGGTAGGACAGAAGTGACGGTTACCTTCAATTTAAAACTCCATTTTGGTGGCGGTGTGCAGCACTAACTTATTTGATAATACAATACTTTTGTCTAAAAATCAATAGTGCGCGGTAATGTCTAAGCACAAGACCGCAGGCACTCGCCTGCGGTCTTGTGAATCTTTCCTCTTTTACTCTTATAACCCTACTCGAAGTTGGCGCATCAGCCGAATTTCCTTTGATTGTGATTCGATAATTGCTTTGCTCAAATCTTCCACCTCCTTGTGTTCGATGACACCCTGTACACTATGGGCCATCATGATAGCACCCATATGGTGCATGACCATGTCTTCGAGGAAGGTCTTGTCGAGGTCTTTCCCACTGAGCTTACTGAGGTCGCGCATCATCGGTTCGTACTTGCCAGACGGTGTGTATGGAGTACCGTACCAGGCGGCATACCAGGTCTTCATACTCGCAATTTCTTTTTCCTGGGCGGTGATGATCCCTTCAGCGAGCGTCTTGATCTCTGGGGTGGTGGCGCCACGAGTGAGCACTTCTTTCGCAGTGACTACCGCTTCTTCGTGGTGGGGAATCATCTCCGTGAGGAATTCTTTTTCACTACTGACCATCATCATACCCATCCCCATACCACCCATCATCCCCATACCGGTATTGTTTGGTGTATTGGTAGTATTACCCATCATCGAGCCGTCCGGCATCCGGTGCATACCCATCGGGGTAGCGTCGTCGCGGTCACGGTCCTTATAGCCACCACGTGACCAATCACCATGTCCGGACGCGAGGCCATAACCGCCAAGTCCACCGAGTACCAGCGCTCCAAGAGCGATCAAAATTGTGTTGTTTTTCATATCCCTATAATACTCCTGTTAGGGGAGAGTGTCACTTCTTATGTATAGTCGTTAGCTTTAGATTTAAGTTGCTGTTTTAATCATAGCCTTTGAAGTCTTGCTCAAGTCGATCTTCTTCTTTTAGACATTTATGTACCAGGGTATTAAGCTCGTGTACCTTTTGCTCAAGTGATAGGATTTGCAATTTATTTTTTATACCTATTAAGTAAGTATAGAATTTGGTTTAGTTCTAGCCAAAGGTATACATATTCTTTCTCAGTAAATTTCTTTGGCTGACCACCTTGCTCATGATGAATATTTGACACAACGTATCCAATACGATTTTCAAAATCAGGATTTTGATCATCAAAGAGAATATTTGAGATTTGCTTCTTGTTACTTAGTTTAGGAAAGGTACCATCTTCTTTAGTGTAAAGTTTTTCAAGTGTATTTTCTATAATCCTCTTTAACTTATCTAGAGATTGGTTGTAAAAAAGATGCTTATTTGATTGTCCGTCATGTCTGAATGCTAAAAACTCCGCGACACACTCATCGTAACGTAATTTGTTAGTATCATCTTCATCAAGGTTAGAAGTGTTTCGATTTATAACTTCAATTGTTACATCATCAAGTTTTCTTTTGAATGATCTATCTTTTTTGTCATAGAAAAAGTCCAGATCGAAAACCTCTACTTCATTAGTGCTAATTACTAGATCAATAAAATCTAAAAGTGTTTCGCTAAGTTTTTTATTTATCCCATCAAGTTCATATGACGATCGTTGGTAAAGTTTTAATACTTCAGGAATTACTTCATTCAAAAATGAGATAAACCCATCTTTATCTTCTTTTAAAATATACGAACTTTCTAAAAAATTCATCAACCCAAGATGATTACGGTTATGTTCACTATATCGATATTGCTTACAGATCTTTTCAGGCAGAATGTGAAGTAGAGTGCCGTTTGTGTATGCAGTTTTTAATACATGTTTTGCTGCATCAAAAAATGTGCTGTAGCTATGCGAAAACTTTTTTATATTTAAACTTGGGAATTTGTTGTCCATGATAATCTTTCTCGGACGCTTGAACCGATGCACTCTTTGGTGACCCTACGGGGAATCGAACCCCGGTTACAGGAATGAGAATCCTGTGTCCTAGCCGCTAGACGATAGGGCCAAAAATGTCTGTAGCGAAACGGACATTAATGTGGCGACATCATACCAAAAAATTGGCAAAATGCTAGCTTGAAATTACTGCCTGGTGGTATACTGTCGGGCGTTTGGAAGAGTCGCATAGTGGTCTAGTTTACGGTGAGATATTAGTCTTTGTCGTCTGATGGGTACTTCCTTGCTATACTAGTCCCATTATGGACAAAACTAAAGCAAAGATTTTAGCAGAAATAGCGGCGGACAGGCGTGATCTCTGGATACAGAGTATCCTCACCGCACTCACGGGTATCGGCCTCGTCGGTGGGGTACTTGGTACCTGGCTCGAATGGCCGATGTATGTCACAGCCGGACTCTACATCATGGCGTACCTGGCGGGTGGACTACCGGCCGCAAAAGAGGCCTTTGCCTCGCTTCTTGAAAAGGAGCTCAATATAGACCTCCTCATGGTACTCGCCGCGCTTGCAGCCGCTGGCGTCGGGGAAGTACGTGATGGTGCTATCCTCCTCTTCCTCTTTAGTCTCGCCGGGACGCTTGAACACTACGCGATGGGGAACACGAAGCGCTCGGTCGCAGCGCTGATGGACATGCGGCCAGACGAAGCAAACCGCAAGAAAGCTGATGGCTCCACTGAACGGGTGGCGGTAGAAATGCTTGCCCTAGGGGACGTGGTGGTGGTGCGGCCAGCGGAGCGCGTACCGATTGATGGGGTAGTGGTATCGGGTAGTGGGGCGGTCAATCAAGCCAGTATCACCGGTGAGTCGGTGCCGGTCGATAAGGCAGCGGGAGATAAGGTCTTTGCCGGATCGGTAAACGAAAACGCTATGCTCACCATCGAGGTGACCGCCCTCGCGTCGCAGTCAACCCTCGCGCGAATGATTGCACTGGTGACCGAAGCCCAGGCGAAGCGCTCGCCAAGTGAACGCTTCGGCGATTGGTTCGGGCAGCGGTACACGATTGTGGTACTGGTTGGAAGCATCCTCGCACTCGGGGCATTTTTGCTCCTCGGGATACCATCAGGCGAAGCGTTTTATAAGGCGGCGACCTTACTCGTAGTGGCGAGTCCCTGCGCTATCGTGATTAGTGTACCGGCGGCGGTACTCTCGGCCTTGGCTGCGGCAGCCCGGCATGGCGTGCTCTTTAAAGGTGGGGCAGCACTTGAGGACTTTGGTAATACGACAGTGCTCGCGCTTGATAAGACCGGCACCCTCACCCACGGGGTGATGGAGGTGACCCAGGTAGTGGCCTTTGGTGAGGAGGAGGTGTTTCTCAAGATCGCGGGGCAGCTTGAGGCCCATTCAACACACCCACTCGCTGAGAGTATTGTGGCGTACGTGACGAGTCGTGGGGTGCAAGTCGGGCACGAGGGTGAGGCAACTGCCGTACCAGGCAAAGGCGTGACGGCCACCCTTGGCGCCTCGACCTACTGGGCCGGGAACCGCGCCATGATGGCCGACTACCGCGCCATGCTCCCTGAGGCCGAAGAGACAGCACTCGCGGCGCGCGAGGCACTTGGTGAGACGCCAATTATCATTGGTGAAGGGGAGACGGTCCTCGGATATATAACACTCGCAGACACTATCCGCGAGACAGCGGTCGGTGCCCTACGAGAACTGAAGGCGGTTGGCGTGCGGGATATCGTGATGCTGACCGGTGACTCGCGCGTGGTGGCGGCTGCTATCGGAGCGAAGCTCGGCCTCAGTGAGAGTGAGATACAGGGAGGACTCCTACCAGAGGATAAGGTGGACGCGGTCTCGGCCCTCGCTTCGAAAGGCAAGGTGGCGTTTGTGGGGGATGGCGTGAATGATGCGGCCGCGCTTGCGACTGCCCGGGTCGGTATTGCCATGGGTGTCGCTGGCACTGATGCCGCGATTGAGGCAGCTGATGTGGCACTCCTGTCTGATGACCTCCGGAAGCTCGTCTATGCGTACACACTCTCACGGAGTGCGAACCGCATTATCAGACAGAACCTCATCTTTGCCTGCGGGATTATGGTCCTTATGGTCGTTACTACCGTATTCTTTTACCTGCCACTGCCACTCGGTGTCATCGGGCACGAGGGTGGGACACTCCTTGTAGTTGGTAACGGTTTGCGGCTTTTATTCATGAAAGAAAAAATGGTGTAGATAGTAGTTTTGCTCTGTGGTAGAGAAAAGATAAAAACTTAGGCAACCATTGGTTCCCATCCGAGTGGAATAGCATGACTTTCAGCGGCATAGTCGTGAGCATCTGTACTCGTGGCGATGCCGATATGAGTGGAGCCGATTTCGTAGGGACGCATTCGTAAAATAATGTGTCTGAGGGTAGTGAACTTTTGTTGGGTCTGTAGAATCTTGGCGTAGAAAATATCAATCATCTGAGGATTGTAGATTAAGTTGATATCTTCGAGCGGCACCGATTTTAGGTGCATCGGCAGCGCGATTTTGATCTCTTCGTCACGTCCAAGACGAAGCTTGAAATCGTGTTTATGACTGTAGCGATAGATGGCACTACAGGTGAATAATTCGTCACTCGCAATCAACAATGAATAAATCTTTTCCATAGGTTTGTGTACTTAAGGAACACTAATAATATGTACTTCGTTCCAGAGTAGTTTGAGAGGTTGCCGACAGACTCCTGGGCAACTGGTAGTAGTGGTTCTGGCTGTCACTACATCACGGGTTACTTTTAAGGTAACAGCAGTACCACAGCTGTCAATTGAGTAACACACCCATTTACTGACACAGTTATACCGAAGTTTCCCACGGGGTTTTCCCCTCGTTATACACAGAGTGTTGCAATATAAGGCTCGATTAGGGATGTATTTGTGTATTGACCAATTCTGGGAGCATGAGACCATATATCTAGGTCGACATGGTGGTGATTCTCCATACTATGGTTCCCTCGAGGAGCCGGAGCATGCCGACCAAACTCTACGTTGTACAAAGCAAAACGCGCCCGGCTGGGGCGCGTTTTGCGTGTCGTGATATAATTTTTCCAATGATTGAATTGTCGGACGTGACCCTTGTTGGTATTGATTGTCTTAATTTCAAGCGACTCGCTTTAGCAGCTGATATATCAACGAAAGAAGTAGAGTTTGGAGCAGTGAAGCTTCTCACCTCTATTCCTACTAGTGACGAACGACAAGTGGCTATTAAGCCCATTCTCTCCATTGAAGCTTACTCGCAGTTTTGCTTGACCGAGCTTCATAAATATATCGATACACCATATGCATTGATTATTCAATATGATGGTTTTGTTCTCAATCCCAGTGCCTGGCAGGATAGCTGGCGTGAGTACGACTATATCGGCGCACCGATTGAGATCGGGCAGTGGACGGTCGAGCGACACGACGTACCGGTCGAATCGATTGGGCAGCTCGTGGTCGGTAACGGTGGCTTCTCGTGGCGGAGCCAGAAGCTCCTCGCCCTTACCGCAAAGCTCGCTGCCGCTGGCGACTTCACCTTGACCGAACCAGAAGACTGGGCACAATGTTATACTGAAAAGGCGAAGCTTGAAGCGAAAGGGATCCGCTTTGCACCGGTGCCAGTGGCCGAAGCCTTCTCCTATGAAGGGCGTTCAAAGGATCATTATCACTACGTGGACTCCTTTGGCTTTCATGGCCTCAGGTGGACGGATATTAGTCGCTGGCTCGAGGCCAATCCGGAATACCGTGAACACTTCCCACGGGTGGTGACACCGGCCACTTTCCAGGACTATACTACCTAAAACAAAAACGCACTCCCGACGGGAGTGCGTTTTTGTTTTCAAGTCACTGTTATCTTGCCTTCAATGTGACATAGATGTCCTCAAGCGCGCGGACAGCGTCGCCAGCGGCGATGTTGTTCTGGTGGTACTTCACATTCGTACAGTCACCAGCGGCCCAGATACCAGGGGTGGTAGTGCGCTGTGTCCACGGATCAATTTCGACCCGACCAAAAGCATCGAGGGTGACGGCGTCTTTGGCGTAGGTGGTATTCGGGAGCATACCCGCTTCGACAAAGATACCAACAACCGCGATGGTCTTTTCTTCACCATCAGCAGTCTTGTACGTGAGACCGGTGACGAACTGTTCGCCCAAGACTGCAGTTGGTTCGGCGTGGGTGAGGGCAGTCATGTTCGGATGGGCGAGCACCTTCTCGACCGTGATGGCGTCGGCCTTAAACTCACTGCGAGAGAGGAGGATGACACTTTTTGTGTAAGCGAGGAGCTGGGCGGCGGTTTCAAAACCGGCGTTCCCGCCACCTACGACAACGACGTCCTGTCCAGCAAACAGTGGACCATCACACGAAGCACAGTAGGTGAGCCCTTTGTGTTCGTAGGTATCAGCGCCAGGGATAGAGAGGCGACGTCGCGCTGAACCTGACGCAATGAGGATGGCACGGGCTTCGATGGTCTCGCCGTTGTCGAGAGTTACTGTGTGGGTGTCTGTACCCTTTGTGAGGTTGGTGACGAGGTTGTTCTTTACCGTCACATATTCGCCGGCGTAGGAGAGGAGGTGGGCCTTGAGGTCTGAAGCGAGTTTGTCGCCGCTAATTGAAGGGGTACCAATCCAGTTTTGGATATCGGTTGAGACAATACTCTGGCCACCCCAATCCTTGGTGATGAAGCACGTGGTCAAACGCTTGCGAGCAGCATAGACGCCAGCTGATACGCCAGCTGGTCCTCCGCCGATAATGACGAGATCGAACATACAAAAACAATCAATTTAATTAGGCCCATAGTGTACCACGCTTGCGTTGACGAGTATACCCACAGGGGGTATACTCGTCCACATATGAAACCAATCGTCAACCGACTGAAGCGGGTTGAAGGGCAGCTGCAAAAAATCCGCACTGACCTCGAGACCTGCCAGCCATCATGCACGAATGCAGTGCCGCAATTCTTGGCTGCCAAGGGTGCGCTTGATGCCTGTGTGAAGGAGTATCTGTTGCTATCGCTCAAGGAGTGTGGTGGGAAGCGGTCTAATGAGGAGACGACGATGCTCTTGGAGACGATTGTGAAGAAGTTGTAGGGAAACAAAACCCCGTACTCAAGAGTACGGGGTTTGTCATGAATCGGGTTTTGAAATTAAATTATGAGAATGCCGTCGAACCTTACAGGTTCAGTACACCTTGTCGCTACTTTTTCGCTTTCACTCAAAAGATAGCTGGCAAGGTCTTGCGAAATGGGTCCCGTCCCATTTCTCACCCGGCTCGCTGCCTCACCGCTCTAGGAAGGAGCGGTTCGTATCGCTGCGGCTTGCTGGTTCGGCTCCTTCGGAGAAATGCAGGAACAGGTCAGAAGTTACTAAGCTTTTTATTTCACTACGTTCATAAAAATCTAAGTACTTCCGACCCCGGCGGCCTGCTTCGTCGCCCTAGGAAGGGGCGACTCACATCGGTCCGCCGCGCCGCGCCGGCCCTTGCTCGTCAAAACTTTATTTAAGTTTTGAACGACGCAAGAAGGCCGGCACGGCGCCCCAATCGTCCTCATCGTCTTCGTCGACGGGATCGACTGGCTTGGGTTCACGGCGAGGGAGTTCAGGCTTTGGCTCTGGCATCATGTCTACCTTTGGTGCTGGTGCTTCGTCGACTTCTTGGCGGCGTGGGTTCGTGAGTGAATTGAAGATACGGCCACGAACTGGTTCAGCTACTGGCTCCTCGGTTTCGGCCATAATTGGTGATGGTTCAGCTATGGGGGCACGACGAGCAATTGGTGCGCTGTGGTGTCCACTTGATTCTTCAGGGAAGCCGGTCGCAATTACCGTCACCTTCACCTCGTTCTTTTTGAGTTTGTCGTCCTTGATCGCACCAAAGATAACCTTGGCGTGTGGATCAATTGATTCGGTAATCACTCGTGCTGAGTCCTGGATTTCGAGCATACCAAGGTCGTCACCACCGGCAATCGCAAAGAGGACACCCTTCGCCCCGGTGATTGATACTTCAAGGAGTGGTGAGTTGATAGCGGCGCGGGCGGCTTCCTCAGCGCGCTTTTCGCCAGCTGAGACGCCGACACCCATGAGGGCTGAACCGGCGTTCTCCATGACGCTACGAATATCAGCGAAGTCGACGTTAATGATACCAGGCATAGTGATAAGGTCAGAGATACCTTCAACGGCTTGCTTGAGGACATTGTCGCACTGCTCAAAGGCGCTTTTGACAGTAGTCTCTTTGTCAACAATGGCAAGGAGGCGGTCGTTTGGAATGGTGATGAGTGCGTCGACTTCTTTTTTCAATTCCTCGATGCCTTGGAGAGCGAGGCGCATTCGTTCCTGCCCTTCAAAGAGGAAGGGCTTCGTGACGACACCCACGGTGAGCGCACCACTCTCACGAGCAATCTTCGCCACGACTGGAGCGGCACCGGTACCGGTTCCTCCTCCCATACCACAGGTGACAAAGATCATATCTGAACCCTTGATGGCATTGGCAATTTCTTCGCGTGTTTCTTCAGCGGCACGTCGGCCCATGTCTGGGTTACCGCCAGCACCAAGACCACGAGTGAGATTCTTGCCGACATGGATCTTACGTTTCGCCAGTGAGTGATGGAGATCTTGGGCATCACTATTGATTGCGATAAATTCAACACCTTTAACTTTGGCGCCGACCATGTAGTTCACGGCGTTGTTGCCTGAACCACCAACACCCACAACACGAATGCGGGCGAATGACTCAACGTCTGTTTTAATCTGTTCCATAATAAGTTGCGACTAACCTCCAAATAATAATAACCAAACGATACCGCAGAAGGACCAGTGTCTAACGCACGTTGCCTCTAGGTGTCACCATCATACAGGGAATAAAACTACCTGTCACTATATTGACTATCCTGACTTTCGTGTTTTTGACTAATATAAAAAATGTTATTTTAAAACGGTTTTTTTGAGACTGTGTTTCTTACTAAATAAAAATATCAAAGCACTCGGTATTGAAAACTAGAATCAATGAGCGGCCTCAGATTCGCGACGTCGAGACTTTGAAGTGTGAGACGTACTTATTGCTACGACGAATACTTCAAAGTTGAAGACAACAAAGAAGATGAGGTCGATTCATTGGTTCTAGGGGAGGAATTGGGAGAGCCAGTCTAGAATAGTTCGTTTCGTCTGCTTCACTACCCCAATTGCGGTCGTCTCCTCACCATCACTAGCACCGAGCATACAGAGGCCGTAGGCGACTGCCCAGGAGGCGTCGCGGACTTTGGTGTTCTTACCGAACTCAAGGGTGGCAATACGAGCAGGGAGATTGAGGGTGTTGCGGGCGAGCTCTTGGATACCAAGCGTAGTGGCGCCACCACCAGTGAGGATGATGCCAGCGGGGAGGAGTCCGTCTTTTTTGATTTTCTTCAAATGAAGACTAATGAGTTCAAAGATGTCATTAAGGCGCGCATTAATAATCTCCTCAAGTTTCTTTTTCGGGATGGTGGTCGTGGTCATACCACCGCGCTTTACTTTTTCGGCTTCTTCAAGTGGAATGCGAAGTCCAAGCGCGATGTCGTTGGTGATATCGTTGGCACCAACCGGAAAGACCTTCAGTGAGACGGGTGTCATGTCCTCAAAAACGACGGTTGAGACTGTTTCAGCGCCGATGTTCGCGAGGATACAACCAGCGCGACGTTGAGCCTTTGAGAGGATGACAAAGGAGGCGGCCAGTGGAGAAGCCATCACATCTTCGACATAGATACCGGTACGCTCGACCGCACCAATGAGATCATTCAGATGCTGCTCGAAGGTGGTGATGAAAAGGGTGTCTACCTCAAGCTTCGTCCCGCGCATGCCCTGGGGCTTACCAAGGACGAGCTCACCATCGACACGATAACGTAGGGGAATAGCGTGGATGATCTTACGGTTCGGGATATGGTCGATGATGCGATCCTCACTGTCTTGCTGGGCTTTTTCAATATCAATATTGGTAATTTCTGAGTCAGCGCGAGAAGTAATCACTTCACCGGTTGAGATTACTTCGTCAAGGCCAATTGAGCCAATTGAAACGTAGGCCCGCTTCACATCTACTCCGGCGGCTTTCTCGGCTTGGGCGACAGCACTTCTGATGCTGCGTACGACGTCAGCTTCACTAATGATGTAGCCATTGCGGAGTCCGCGACTCTCGGCAAAACCAGTGCCAATAATCTGCGGTAATCCACGTTCACCTTTGAGTTTTGGGACACGTACAATCGCCACCTTCACTTGGAAGGTGCCTACATCAATGCCGGTGATAATGTGTTCTGACATAGATTAGGCGATGTCGTACTTACGGAGGTAACGCTTCTCTTGCTTGTCCATTTCGTCTCCATGATCAAGTCCTTTGAGGTGGAGGAGGCCATGGATGAAGAGGTAGGCCACATAGCCACTTTGTGAGAGATTGTACTTCGCAGCTTCTTTGACCGCTACCTGCGGGCAGATGAAGATTTCGCCGGTGTCGGGGGTCAAGGGGAAGGAGAGAACGTTTGGGGTGTAGGTTTTTTGGCGGTAGGTTGTATTTAGCTGCGCTGCGCGGGTTGGCCCGACAAATTGGAGCGAGAGATTATAGCGTTTTCCAAGGATATCGTTTTTCATCGTTTCGTATTGAAACGTTGGGTACGACTTTACCGTGCTTGCAATCGCAAAAGTAGACATAGATACAAGTAGTATGCCATTTTCCGCACACTTTTATAAGGCCAGTCCTGTGAGTCGCAGAACCCAGCTCACTTAGAACCGCAAAAGAAAGAACCCTTGATTCTAAAAACACCACCTCCTGTAGGGAGGTGGTGTTTTTGATGCTTAACCGCGGCGTCCGCGAGTACGTTCTTGGACCTTACCAAGCTTCAAGAGCTCCTCGTAGGTTTCTTTTTTGGCCAGCTTCTTCAAACGACCAAATTTCTGTACGTTGCGACTCTTTATGCGTGTATGGTAACGACCACCACGAACTTTCTGGATAATACCTGCACCCTGAACACGCTTTTGGAAGCGTCGGATGACGTTTGCGCTACTTTCGTTGTTATTCTTAGCGACTGCTACGTTTGTTGCCATATGTGGGCGATAGAATACCATAGGGCGCGAGTAACTGCAAGGTGGTAGAACAGACAAAAAGCCGGAGCGTTGCCCCGACTTTTGTCTGTTAGCTGGAATGGATGTTAGACGTTCACCATTGCGGCGCGCTTCAGGCGCTTCACGAGGCTGTCCATTGCGATAGCCTCCTGCTTGCGGGCGTCCATATCGCGGAGAATGACTGTACCATCGACAAACTCCTTCTGGCCAATAATGATAACGTGCTTGACGCCACGAGTCTCAGCATCGCGAAGCTGAGCGGATAGAGAATCATTTGCGAGATCTTGCATGATGCTAATACCGGCACGACGGAGCTCATCAATAATCATAAGACTACGGACTTTTGGTCCAAAGCCAAGTTGGATAATGTAGGTGTTTGGGGTTTCTACCTTTGCCCTAGGAATACGACTCGGAGCTGGTCGTTCGCGGAGGATAGCCACCGCACCAACGCCGCCGGTCTTCCGCTTGGTCTTCCGTTCGAGGAAGGTGTCAAAACGTCCACCCTGAATGATAAGTGGGGCGCCATCACTGTCTTGGTCGCTATCAATCGAGAAGAGTGCATCACTGTAGTATTCGTGGTGTCCGAGCATTTTAGGGTCAATCTCGTAAGCGGTGCCACTCATATCGAGATACTCGATGATATCGCGGAAGTGTTTGCGGCTCTGGTCACTGAGGTATTCAAGGGGATTTGGGGTTTTGTATGCCAGGTCGTGATTTTCTGCTACCAGGCTTTGAAGTGCTAACATTGCATGGACTTTCATCTGCTCTCGGGCGTTTGGGGGTAGGAGATCAAGTCGCTTGCGCAGGAAGTTTGTTAGTTCACGACTATACCGAGTAACTGATTCGGTGTCTCCAAGGCTATTGATACGGACTACGTGGTCATTATGTCCAAGTTCACTCGCGAGCGCTTTTGTCGTATGAATGAGGATTGCTTCAGCAATACTTTTTTCAACATTGAAGATGTGGAATGAAACGGCAGTCTCATTACTGTCTTGTGTGACATCTACTGTATAGAGGAAGACTGGTTTGCCATAGGCATGGAGACCCGCTTCGCAATAGGTTAATACCGCGCGTGAGAGGTGGCCGTTTACCGCATCAAGTCCGTGATCAGCTTCAGATACCGTATGCGAGAGTGGGACAGTACAGTTGATACAGGCTGGATCCTGACGGAGCGCTTCGATAGTTTTGAATCCAAAATGTTCAGCGGTTTCGGCTGCAATTTTCAAAAATTCGGTTGGACTATGAGTGATGCGCATACGTATCTTTGTTATGGTGTGCTTGTAATAACGTCGTACCGGGCTTCACCAGGTAGGTAATCAAAGGTATTTGGTGGGAAGAGGCGGACAAAAGCACGGCCGATGATGCGTTCTTCCTGGAGGACTCCCCAAACACGGGAGTCTGAGCTTTGGTCGCGATTGTCACCCATGACAAAGTATTCGCGTTCGCCTAAGGTTTCGGTCATATCGCTACGGTTGCGCATACTCTTGATATAGGGTTCGTCGAGCGTGAAGCCTTCAGGGTTCGCTTCGTTTTTGATGGTGACCGTACTACTTTCGATTGTGACTGTATCGCCTGGGAGGCCAATGACCCGCTTAATAAAGAATTTTGACGGGTCCTTCGGGTAGCGGAAGATGATGACGTCGCCACGCTTAGGTTCGTGAAGTTTGTAGCTGACTTGATCAACGATAAGGTATTGACCACTCTCAAAGGTGTCATCCATTGAGGCACCAGAAACGATGAATGGTTGGGCGACAAATAAGCGGATTGGTATAACGATGACGAGGGCAATAAGTGTGAAGCGGAAGATTTCGATGAGTGGATGCTCACTCTGTGGTGGTATTACCACCGCATCGTCAGCAGTTGTAATAATTTCTGGTGCTGGTGTACGAGAGAACAAAGACATAGTGGTGAATGATTATCATCATTATACTCGATACAAAATGAAAAACAAATTTTTCATTTTGAGTGACTAGTGTGCATGAGTGGGTCAGGATGGTAAAACTTTTTTGTGGGTGATAGACTGCGTATCTATGCAATATTCTTGGCGCAAATATTACGAAAAAACGAAGACTAACCCACCACGACCGCTGCTCGTGCAGGCACTCCCGTTTGTTAATGAACGTGGTGTGGCACTTGATGTTGGCGCGGGTGCTTTGGTCGATTCGCAATACTTGTTACAAGCGGGCTTTGACAGAGTTTATGCCTTTGATGCTGATGAAGCCAGTCAGGAAATTGCGAGCACTATCACGGATAGTCGATTTCAGTTCGAATGTGTTGGTTTTGGGACATATGACTATGGTCAAGAACGTTTCGATCTTGTAACTGGGCAATATGCCTTCTCATTTATTCCTCCAGTTGAGTTCCCGACGGTGTTTAATCAAATATTACGGTCCGTCCGGGTTGGAGGGATTTTTGTTGGTAACATCTTTGGTGACCGAGATGGGTGGAATAACGGTGATGGTATCAAAACCTTTTGTACTCAAGACGAATGCCAGGCACTTTTTGCTGATTGGGAGATACTCTATTTTAATGAAGTGGAGCGGGATGATACAACAGCACTCGGAGCACCAAAACACTGGCATGAATTTGAAATCATCGCTCGCAAGAAATAGTGCGTGATACAATATTCTCATCATGTTCTACATCGTCGGGCTCGGGAATCCAGGAGCAAAATACCAGTACACGCGGCACAATATCGGTTGGCTCGTATGTGACGTGCTTCTGACCGCCTTTGATATGCCGGAGGCTATGCCAAGCAAAAAATATCTTGGGCGCGTGAGTGAAGGCACCATTGGCGAGTATGCTATCACGGTCCTCTACCCAGAGACCTTTATGAATAAGTCGGGGGATGCGGTCAAAAAGCTCGTCAAAAAAGGGGAACACAACCAACTCATCGTTATCTATGACGATGTTGATCTACCAGCGGGGGATTTTAAGATCTCGTTTGGTAATGGAGCTGGTGGTCACAATGGCGTGACGTCGATTATCGATACCTTGGGGACAAAAGACTTCGTCCGGGTACGGATTGGGGTGGCAGCGCGCGGTAGTGAGACGGGGCAGGCGATACGACCAACGAGCGAGGAACTGGCCCAATATGTCCTTGGTAAAATTAGTCTCGAAGAAAACGAAATCTACACAGCACTGTATCCGGTGGTGGTTGAGGCGATTGTCTCCTTGGTGACCGAAGGGAAGGAGCGCGCGATGAACCGTTTTAACTAACAAACAAACCCCCGCGCCTGTGGCGCGGGGGTTTGTTGTGCGAGAGTTAGTACCTAACTCTGAGCTACATCTTTGAAGGTCAACGTCATACGCTGTTCAGATGGCTCAAAGAGAGAAATCTTGAACTTGTAGACACCACCAAGTGAGAGGGTAGCCTTCATCTTTTCTTCTGATTCGAATTCAGAGATATGGACGAGACCAGCAACACCTTCTTGGATAGACGCAAGCGCACCGTGCTTGTTGTACTTGATAACAACACCTGGTACGACCTGATCCTTGGCGAACTTTTGAGCGGCATCAGTCCATGGGTTTTCACGGAGCTGCTTGATTGAGAGAGAAATCTTGTCATCCTTCACTTCAATCACCTTGACCTTCACCTTGTCGCCAACCTTGTAGAGGGCGCGAGTATTTTCAACAAGACCCCAATCAAGTTCAGAGATGTGAACGAGGCCTTCAAGACCCTGTTCAATCTTCACAAAGACGCCAAAGTCAACAGCACCAGTCACTTCGCCCGAGAGGACGTCACCCACTTCGTACTTACCAACCTTTTCGCCCTTCTCTTCACGTTCCTGGTGACCCTTTTCTGAGAAGATGAGCTTGTGCTCCTTCTGGTCAGCGGTGATCATGACGACACCGAGATGCTTACCAACGAGTGAGTTAAGGGCCATAAGGATCTTGTCCTTGTCGCCGTTATCAACGCGTGGGTAATTGTCTGGTCCAAGCTGTGAAGCTGGGAGGAAGCCCTGGATACCTTGCCATTCCATGATAAGACCACCCTTGTTGGCCTCCTTCACTTCAAGACTCATAACCGTACCCTTCTTCACGGCTTCTTCGGCATCAGCCCAGATGAGGGCCTGACGGGCTTCCTTGAGTGAGAGCTCGATGTACCCATCCTTGTTGTTTACGTCAACAACCTTCGCCGCAATGGTGTCTCCAACTGAGACTTTGCGGAGGATGTCGCGAGCGTTCATGTACTCACGACCAAAGATGAGACCAGTACCAAATGGTGGGAGGTCGACATAGACACGAGCGCGGCCGATGGCTGATACTGTACCTTCTACTAATTGACCCTCTTTTGGAGAATCAGGAATGTTGGCGGCGAGTGTATGCATTACACTGTTTACTACTTCTTCTGACATACTTTTAATATGCGTTAAAGGACGAACTCACGGAGATAAGATTCAAGGCGCGACAAGATTTTGAGAGGAGATGTACTTATTTGTACATTGACGACCAAAATTGCTGTCGTAACGCCGAAGCTTGCTTCGTGTGTTTGTCCGACTTCCGACGACACGCGTCTGGGCAACCATATCTCATAGCCGTGTGCTTGAGCCCAGGGTTAACGTGTGCCGCTAGGAAACTATTAATACCTTTCGGTGCGGGGAATATACCAGAAAAGGGTAAAACTGTAAATAGGATACGGTTCCCGAGGCCTTGCCTAGGGAAAAGCGGTCGGAAACTCCACCCGTCATTGCGAGAAGTGATAGCGACGAAGCAATCCAGGAATCTGTGATGTGACTCTAGATTGCTTCGTCATGTCGCTTCGGCTCCATTCCTCGCAATGACGAACGTTAAAGATAAAATGAAAAACCCGCAGCCGGAGGCTGGGGCGGTTGTGCGGAGGGGGTGTGGCCGAAGCCAACACCTCACCCTCCCTGTTATTTGCTCGAAATCGGAACCCTTCTTTGTAGGCTTGTTGTTTCCATCAAAGCTTTAAAAGCGTGATGGCAAGGATGTTTGGAAGTCGGAGCTTTTTGATTGGTTTTTGGCAGGCTGGCGTCACACCAGCTAGAGCCTGTGAAGAACTTGGTATTTGAGCTACTGCTCCGGCGGTTTCATGTCTTTCACCTCCTTTGACATGAACGTTGCGTCAGTGTCCGTGACCCCACATCCGGGGCGCGGTCTCGGCCTGGTCCATCGTCGAAGGCGACGCGAAGGAACCGATGTGGCCGTGGGTGCTGGCATGGCCGCCAGCAGGCGAACCGCGGATATGGCCGCGGTCGATCGAATCGGGCATGGATTGTCTCCTCGCTCCCGTTTCGCAAACACCGCCAGAAACTCGGCGCCAGAGAGACGATTGGTTCGTCCGCGATTATATGGGGCTCGTCACCCCTACTCGCTACGGCGCTTAAGATCGGCGGTACGGATTACGATACTCCCAACTTTTTATTTATGCAAGGGGGGCTGTGTCGGACATATGTTAGGGGTAATTTTAGGGGTCCAACCCCGAGATTGTGAAATTTCGGGGTTGGACCCCTAAAATTTTCTATATTCAATTTCCTATATTCTATTTCCTCTTGTATACTACTGCCACTATGGTTATCACATATCACGGTGGGCAGTGCTTCAAGGTGTCGTTTGGCGACACGACACTGGCCTTTGACCCAATTGCAAAGTCATCGAAGTTGAGTCCGGTTAAGTTTGGCGCTGATGTTGCTTTTGTCTCACTCAATCATCCAAACTTTAATGGGGTGGAAAATGCCTCACATGGCAGCAAAGAACCATTTGTGGTGCAAGGTCCGGGTGAATACGAGATTGGTACGGTGACCGCCCGTGGCTACGGGGTCAAGACCAAGTATGCTGGAGGTGAACACTACAACACCATTTACCAAGTGCGTCTCGAAGAAATGAACATAGTATTCCTCGGCGCGCTCGGTGATCCAGAGATTGACCCCAAGATTCTCGCGGAGTTTGGCGATATTGATATCCTCTTTATCCCAATAGGTGGCGGGGATGTGCTTGAGGTACCGCAGGCGGCGAAGCTCGGCCTCAAGCTTGAGGCACGCCTCATTATCCCGATGCACTACGATGCGGTGGCCCTCAAGGCCTTCCTTAAGGAAGCGGGTGCTGATGACGTGAAAGCTGTCGACAAACTCACGTTGAAAAAGAAGGATGTGAATGAGATGGAGGGGGACATAGCGGTGCTCTCAATATAGTCAGTAACTATCAGTAATGCTCTTTAAAACTTTAGACAATCTGCGAACCAAACCAAAAGCCGTACGTCAGCGGGTGGCTTTTGCGACCGCTCTCTCGTTCACCTTACTTGTCGGTGGTATTTGGGCGTTGACACTGCCGGCGCGGTTTTCTCCTGATACCCTCGCCTCAAATGAAGGCACGGCACCGTTTGCCGGGATGTGGGCTGGTTTTCGTGATCAATTTTCGTCATTGCGACAGCAAGCGAGTGTGGTGGCAGGAGCTTTCTCTAGTACAACCGCTGCTTCAACTACTCCGGCGGCCGCAACTACATCAGAGATGATTGATATCCGTACGCTTGTTGGTACGAGTACCACACCCACACCTACCCCAGCGCCAGTACTCATCGGTACCACGAGTGCTACCGTGACTGCCTCCTCGACCAACTAGCTATTCCATGGCCGTAGCGCTTTGTGGTATACTAGTGCCTGTTATTTAGCTAAGTAGACGAACGATATCCTGTTATGCCAAAAAAGACCGAAGTCGCTGAGACGATGCCATTGCCTGAGCGTGGCATTGTCACCCAGGGGATTACCTCCGAGATGGAGCGGGCATATCTCGACTACGCGATGTCGGTGATTACTTCACGGGCCCTGCCGGATATTCGTGATGGTCTCAAACCCGTACACCGCCGTATCCTCTACTCAATGCGTCTTAATGGACTGACAGCTAGTGCCAAATTTAAAAAGTCGGCGACGGTAGTGGGAGATGTGCTTGGTAGCTTTCATCCACACGGAGATGCATCAGTGTATGAAGCAATGGTGAAGCTGGCGCAACCATTTGCCACGCGCTACCCACTCGTGCTTGGTCAAGGTAACTTTGGTTCAATCGATGGTGACGGTGCTGCGGCCTACCGCTACACCGAAGCCAAAATGTCTCGTCTCGCCGAGGAGATGTTGCGGGATTTGGAAAAAGATACGGTTGATTGGCGACCGAACTACGACGGCACCAAAAAAGAACCAGTAGTATTGCCAGCGGCCGTCCCAAACCTCTTGCTGATGGGATCTCTCGGTATTGCCGTTGGTATGGCGACAAACATTCCGCCACACAACCTCCGCGAAATTGCCGCTGCGGTCGAACATCTCGTTGATAACCCAGACGCTACCACCGATGATCTTCTTAAGTTCGTCAAAGGCCCAGACTTCCCGATGGGAGCGGTCGCTTTTAACCAAAAAGATATTTCTCATGCCTACACGCACGGTAAGGGTGGTGTGGTGGTGCGTGGTGAAGCGGAAATTGTTGAAGATAAGAAAGGCAATTTTAGTATCATTATTACTTCAATCCCATTCCGCGTGAACAAAGCCGATATGCAAGAGAAGATCGCTGATCTCGTGCGTGAAAAGAAAATCGAAGGCATCCGGGAAATGCGTGATGAGTCAACCAGTGATATTCGGGTAGTGATTGAACTCAAGAGTGGCGCTCAGCCACAGACCGTCCTCAATAAGCTCTACAAGCACACCCAGCTTGAAGAAACCTTCCACTACAACATGGTAGCGCTCGTTGATGGTATCCCCCAGACAGTATCCCTTAAGCTCATCCTCGAAGAGTATGTGAAGCACCGTGCTGAGGTGGTTCGTCGTCGCACGCAGTACGACCTCGGCAAAGCGCAAGATCGCGAACACATCCTCCTTGGTCTTAAGAAGGCGCTTGATCATATCGATGCCATTATCAAGCTCATTCGCGCAGCCAAAGATGTGCCAACTGCCCATGCTGGCCTTATGAAGGAGTTCAAGTTCTCGGCCATCCAGGCGCAGGCGATTCTTGATATGCGCCTCCAGAAGCTCGCCGGCCTTGAACGCAAGAAGATCGAAGACGAACTCAAGGAAGTCCAGAAGCTCATCAAGGAACTTGAAGCGATCCTGAAGAGCAAGGCCAAGATGCTTGCGCTCGTGAAGAGTGAGCTCCTTGAGGTCGCAGCCAAGTATGGTGACGATCGTCGCACGAAGATTGTCAAAGGTGGGGTCAAGATGATGAGTCAGGAAGACCTCATTGCTGACGATGAGAGCGTGCTCGTACTCACCGCTGGTGGCTACGTAAAGCGCACCAACCCCGAAGAATACCGCACTCAAAAACGTGGTGGTGTTGGGGTGATCGACCTCAGTACCAAAGAGGAAGATGTGGTGACGAACCTCATCACGACTTCCGCTCATAGTGACCTCCTCTTCTTTACCGACAAGGGTAAGGTCTACCAGAGTAAGATGTACGAAATCCCAGAGGGTCGTCGGGCCACCAAGGGTAAGTCCATCATGAACTTCCTCGCCATGACGCAAGAGGAACGAGTGACCTCGGTCCTCGCGGTCCGCAAAGAAGAGTGGGCGGGAGACTGGAGCCTCATGATGATTACCAAAAATGGTGTCGCAAAGAAATCAGACGCCGCCGCCTTCAAGGATGTCCGTCGCAGTGGTCTCATTGCGATTAACCTGAAAGAAGATGATTCACTGATTGCTGCCAAGTTCGTCGGCAAGGGTGACGATATTTCACTCGTGACGAAGAAGGGACAATCAATCCGCTTCAAGGAAAGTGATGTCCGTGAGATGGGACGTATCGCCGCCGGTGTGGCTGGTATGAAACTCGGCAAGGGTGACGTCATTGTCTCGGCGGACGTGGTGAAAAAAGGTGACAACAAAGCGGAGATTCTTGTCGTGACCGAAGATGGCTACGGCAAGACTACCTCAATTAAGGAGTACAAAGTCCAAAATCGCGGTGGCTCGGGTATCAAGACTGCCAAGGTGACTGATAAGACCGGTCTCGTCGTCGGGGCAATCGTACTTAATCCCGAAGAACGCGTCGACGGTGAGCTTGTCATCATGAGTAAGAAGGGGCAAGTGATTAAGTTGCCATTGAAGGATGTGCCGACCTTAGGACGTGATACGCAGGGGGTACGGGTGATGAAGATGCGTACCGGTGATTCCATCGCATCCATCGTCTTCGTCTAGACATTCTTTCCAAAACAGCGCCTAGCTTTGTTGTAAGAAAAAATTAATCGTCAATGTACCGCAAAGTACACCTCCTCATAATTTTTTCTCACGCCTCGCTATGCATCTATTTTGAAAAGAATGAACAAAAAGCGCCTCCCTGGCGCTTTTTGTTTGTCGCCTTGCTCTTGAAGCAATTTCTGACTTTCTAGTGAACCTCGTCAGAATCGATTTTCTCCAATTGCTATACATCTGTTTTGAAAAGATGTTTGTAGAGAGGAGCAAAAAAGCGACTCAGAATACAAATCAGTACATCAGGTCGTTTTTGTTTTCAAAACTGTATTCGTATGGCATACTGTGAGTATGAAAACAGTAGTCAAAAAGCCAGCAAAAAAAGTTGCTTCTAAGCCAATTGACTGGACTACTATTGCTTTGGAACAGCAACGAATCATTCATGCGAAAAATCGTACCTAAAATCAAGAAGGGTGATGTGTTTGTTTTGGATAATATTGGCGCAATTGGGCATGTCCAAAAAGGTGTGCGACCACATGTGGTAGTGACACAGGTAGCTGGTCAAACGGTAATGATCGCACCTTGCACAACTACTAAAAAATCGCGGCCTTACAGTGTTATTATCCAACCAACTGCGACCAATGGACTAACGACACCTTCAACAGTGCTTATTGCACAATCTTTTGCAAGTGATGTTTCATTATTGACTCACAAGATTGGGAGTTTGGAGGTTTCAGATGTGCTACGAATTCAAATAGAATACGTGAAATACGTGACCGATTAGCCGAGGCGTATGTACTCCCCAGAGTGGCAAAAAGTGTGATCACGGAGGCGGTATACTAGAAGTAATGGAAACCGTCACCTTGCCGCGTTTTTTGGAACCCCGTTTGGTGTCTTCACACTTTCACATCGAGCCCGGCTCGGTGGTGGTTGATTATGGCGCCGGTCAAGGAGTCTACTTGCCGTATCTCGCTAAAAAAGTCGGTAGTGCTGGTAAAGTGGTAGCCTGCGAAATTCAGCGCCCGCTTGTTGATGTGCTCCACAAGCAAGCACAGGCCACAGGTTATAACAATATTGAGGTGGTTTGGGGTGATGTTGCCAAACCGCGCGGGACCAAATTACCTGATGTATCAGTAGATTTTGTTGTGATTATCAATACGTTGTACCAGATTGAAGATCTTGAAGCTGCTATTGCCGAGGTATACCGTACACTCCGTCCACATGGTATTGTATACGTTGTTGATTGGATTGATAGTTTCGATGGACTTGGTCCAGCACCACACATGGTTCGTCCGAGAGACATGACTATAGACGTTTTTGAGGCTAACTATTTTATCTACGAACGTGAGTATCCGGCTGGTAGTTACCACTATGGGGTATCATTTCGCAAACTATAACTATGAATTTACGCCCGTTTGAATTATTTCTTGTGCTTGGTTTTGGACTACTCGGCTTGTTAGCATTGGGACTGTTAGCGACATACAAACCACCAGCAGATACCACCAAAGTAGCGTTAGGAACGGTAGATATCTGGGGAACGCTCCAAGAAGACGCTTTTTATGCCACCCTCAAGCCGATACTCGAAACCGACCCGGCGTACGCCGCCATCAGATATACACAAAAGTCGGAATCGACCTTTGCGAGTGAGGTTTTGAATGCTTTGGCCGAAGATCGCGGGCCAGACCTACTCCTCCTCCCTCATGAAGAATTAGTTTCGTATCGAAGCAAAATTCAACCGATTCCATACGATAACTTTCCGGAACGAGATTTTAAGAATCTGTATGTAGACGGAGCCGAACTGTGGGCTATGACTGATGGCATCTATGGCTACCCACTCATGATTGACCCCCTCGTGATGTACTGGAATCGAGATATCCTTTCGAGCAAAAATGTGCTCAGTGCGCCAAAAACCTGGGAAGCGGTGGTCAATGATATCGTACCGACCTTTGTTGAACGTGATTTTAATCGCAATATTACACTTAGCCCGTTGGCTTTTGGTGAGTACCGTAACGTCACCAATGCCAACGCCATTCTCTCAATGCTCACTATCCAAGGTGGTAGTCAGCTAGTGACCGAAGGCAGTGACGGGCGCTATATCGTAGGACTCAATCAAACGCCAGATCGCAGTCGGATGCCACTTGAATCAGCCGCAACCTTCTATACCAATTTTGCCAGTCCAAGCAACCCACTTTACAGCTGGAACCGGGCGAGGCCAATCGATCGTGACGCCTTCCTCTCTGAGGACCTTATTCTCTACTTTGGGAAGGGAAATGAAGCTCGTGAGATAGCTGCCCAAAACCCGAACCTCAACTTTGACCTTGCGGAGGTTCCGCAAGGAGCGGCAGCAACGATACGGCGCACGTACGGCACCTTCTATGGCCTGTCTCTTTTGCGCTCCTCTGATAACAAGAACGGTGCGTATCTCGCGATGCAATTTATTGGTGGGGCGAACTTTAGTCAAGGGATGGCTGACCGTCTTGGTATGGCACCAGCCCATCGCGCAACCCTCGCTTCAGGTTCTTCTGATACCTATGGTAGAATTATCTACACTGCAGCGGTCGCTGCTCGTGGCTGGCTGTCGCCTACCCGGTCGTCGGTTGACAATATCTTTACGCAGATGGTAGAAGATATTCTCGCTAACCGCCGTCGGCCCGGAGATGCTGCTGGGGACGCCGTTGGACGTTTGAGTCAGGAATATTAATCATGGTTAGTTTTGAGTCAGTATGAGTCTTCTTCAGAAAATTGGTTTCTTCGTGATGTGTCTGCCAGCGTTGCTCCTTGGGTTTGTTGCTACATCTGTTTTTGCTCTGGAAGGTACAGGAGCAGGTGCAGGGGAAGGTACTGGTGCTGGTGCAGGGGAAGGAACTGGGGCTGGAGGGCAACAGATTCAACAAGTAACCCTCAATAACCCCCTTAAGGTCAACTCCATCGAAGAGCTCCTCGTCGCCATCCTCAACATCATCATGGTCCTCATGATTCCGATCATTGTCTTCTTTATCATTCTGGCCGGGTTCAAGTATGTCACCGCTCGTGGTAACTCCGGTCAGATCGAAGAAGCGACCACTACCTTCACCTACGCTATTATTGGAGCGGTGCTGATTCTCGCTGCGGTAGCAATAGCCGAGATTATCAAAAACACGGTAGCCAGTTTTGCTGCCTAGCTAGAGTCTATGAATACTACCCCGACAGATTTTGCTGGCCTCGTAAATTTCTTTCTCCAATTTGTGAATTTGGCGATTGTATTTATTTTTGCCATAGCCTTTCTCGTGGTGTTGTGGAGGATGGTTGATTCGTGGATTATTCATGCCGATGATCCGAGTAAACGTGAGGAAGGTACGACAATGGCAATTACTGCGGTCATGGTGATGATCGTCATGGTGAGTATTTGGGGGATACTTGCACTACTGACCGGCAACTAACCGTCCATCCAAAAACTTTCTAAAACTGTGTTGCGCAGCACATCAGAAACATTTACCGTACAGAAAGTACGGCTCATATTTCTTCGTTTGCACGCCTTGTTTTAGTTTGTTTTTGAATGACTACAAGGCTTAATTAAACCTAAGCTTTTGAGTGTCTCGTCAGAATCGATTTTCTCCAATCACTAGATTCTAGAACACTTGTGCACACCCCAGACAGAAACCCTTTAAAAATATGAGTTTTCGTGTATAATTGCTAATGAAGCATACATATCCGCTTCCTTTATAGTAGTTAGTATTTTATGAAATCATTACTTTCTTTTGTTATTTTGGCAGGACTTGCCGTGGCGTACCCAGCCTCAGCCGGTACTTTTTTAGGTGGAGGTCAAGGTGGAGAAATTGGTACGGCCATGACAACTATTCTCAATTTTATTGAGGGCATTGTCATTCCATTCATTCTTTCAATCGGCTTCCTTATCTTCGTGTGGGGGATGTTCAAGTACTTTATTCAGGGCGGAGCTAATGATGAAGCCAAAGAAAGTGGCAAGAGTCTCATCATGTATGCCATCGCTGGGTATGTAGTTATTCTCGCCTTCTGGGGAATTGTAAATATTCTTTCAAATGGTTTAGGTCTTGAAGATACACTTGACAGTACACCAAACGTAAAGACAAATTAGGTGCTTTAGACACTTATTTTGTATAACACAAACCCCTCTCAGTTGAGAGGGGTTTGTGTTATACTGTCTATATTTATGTTTGGTTTTATTATATCGGTTGCATACGCACAAGTGACTCCAGGTCAGAGAGAGGCTTATGATTTTGTACAAAAATTAAACGAAGTTATATTATATCCACTCATTGCGCTTTTGATGGGCTTGGCACTCTTGATTTTCCTCTGGGGTTGTTATGAATATATCAGCCACAGTGCTGAAAGTAGTGCACGTGAGACCGGTCAGATGCATATTATTTGGGGGATTGTGGGTATGTTTATTATGCTCGTAGCGTATGGCATCTTAGGGATTGCAGCGAACACCTTTGGCCTTAGTGATGAGCTTGATTGTGCGAATGACCCACTAAATGCTAACTGTATAGATTCGTCACTGTATGTACCGCCTACTTGCACTGGCTCAGGCCGCTGCTAACGACTATATAATATAAAAAAGAACCCCACCGCCGATAGACTGGCGGAGGAGTTCGTTGCGTGGTGCGCCTTTGAGGCGCAAGGAACTGATTTCAGCAGCCTAGCAAGGCAGCTGCGGCGACTGTCGCCGGACGTCCCAGGTGAACGGCGTGGTGCCGTTGTTTTTGACCCGGACCGCGATCACCGTCCGTCCGGCCTGCTCTGAGCTGTCAATCCATTCTCCGGTTTGGAGTTTGACTTCCCGGTCTACATAGTCCGGGCGAGTGTTATGGCAGACTTGGAGCTGGGTCGAGGAGTTGGCCACCTCAGGCGAAGTGGTTCCCGGAGACACCACGATCGGGTCGAGGTAGCCCGGTGCGCCGTTCGAGGCCGTGGCCTTGACCGGCGCTGCGGTTTCCGCGGCTTGCGTCGACAGCCTTTCTCCGTTCTTGTTCAGAGTCCATTCGACACCGTCTGACACTGCTTCTTGCCCACTTTGCAGAACCATGCGGCCCGTGCCCCAGAGGTTGAGAAGGGCAATGACTGCGAAAACGGCCGCGTAGATGAGCATTCCCCAGGCCAACCATTTCCCTTCGAGAATCTTGAAGTACTGGTTCACGGCAACACCTGTCACAGCAGCTGCCGAGATGACCAGGAACGACCAGATATTCCAGGCGAAGGGGATGGTTGAAAGGATTCCGGCGATCAGGATCCAGACAATCGAGACCAAGAGAACAAGTCGTCCGAGAGCATTCAGTCCCTTGACGGTCCCTTGACTGGCATCTTGATCCTGGAGGGCTTCGAAAAGACCTCCTGCCAGAAAAGCGGCGCCCACAGCCGGCAGGGAAGACCCCACCAGCAAGATGGCCGCTGTCCCCAGAAGAAAGATGACGAGGTTGATCGTCATGCCGGTCACGCCAAACCCGTTCAGGGCAAACATGACCATGATGACAATCCCGGCGAACTTCATGATCCTGAAGATCGTGTTGGTCCAGTTGACGGCAGCGTCTTCTGCTCGCCGTCCCAAAGCTTGGAAAAAGTCCATGTCGTTTCCTTTCACTTGCCGAACATGATTCGGCGGATGATACGCCTCGAGAAGGATTCGGGCTGTTGGGCCCTTTGCTCAGTGGCGATGATGAAGTTCTGGCGACCTTCTTCGGTCGACAGTTTTTCAGCAATTCCACCTACCCAGCTCATAGCGTGGTTGATGTTGATGAGTTTGTCTTTTTCGCCAGGCAAAGGCATCTTGTCGCTCATGAAACGGATCTGCTTCAAATAGCGGAGTACGCCATCGATGGCATAGTTGCGGGTCTCTTCCCAAGCCGGGTTGATGAAACCTGCTTGGGTCAGCTGGTTCTGTGTCCCATAACCCGCGCGTTTCATATCATCATCCAACATCTTCACGGTGTGTTTGATGAAAGTTACTGCGTCTTTGGTGTTCGAACCGCTGAGGATTTTCTTGGCTTCTTCGACCATCGTCTTTTTCTGGCCGTCGGTCACCTCGATCTTCTTGGTTCGGGTGCCGACTTCGGACACCCTATCCATGCTTGCAATGATCTGCATCATGCGAGCCCGATCGCTGCCGTTCCGTCGTTTCTGGGCGAAGTTGAGGTCATCGCCCATCGGCCATCCACGATCCACGATTCCCACCCAGTGTGCCAGTTCAGTGTCACTGAGTTTCATCATGATTCGGGCATAGTCATGTTCATCGCCGAAACCAGCGCCGAACTTCGCGGCATCTTCTTCGGCGGAGGGTTTAGATCCGCCACGAATTCGCTGGAGGACTTCAATGAAATTCTCTCCAGCCGACGCTCCATGAAGAAGCGCCCATAGCCAACCGTTAGCCATCTTGTTTCCTTTATTTCTGTTGTCAGTCCAGCACATGCTGGGCACTGAGGTTGCTGTTAGGGCAAGGACTGCCCAGTTACCGTAACCGACCAAAATAGGTAGGCTTGGGTAACTGGGTAGTATGCCCCCGTTCTGGTTATATAATAGCATATTTAGTGCAAAAAGTCAAGTTATAGGGAAGGTATGATATGGCTCTAGATAAGGTTTGTTTGGTGATTTTGCCAAATAAAATGCATACGCTCGAAATATGACCGGCATTTGGGTTGTTGCATTGTATAGTTTGACATGTATATACAATGTATATACAATGGACAGATATGGAAACAAACTTGCAAAAATGGGGCAATAGCTTGGGGGTACGTTTGCCTCGTACACTTGCTGCGCGTAAAGCGCTCACAGATGGTAAGCCGGTTCGTCTCACCGAAACAGAGACCGGTATTTTGATTGAACCGATCGAAACCGCAAGCGCTCATATTGATACTTTGGTAAAAAAGATTACCAACAAAAATAAGCATGATGAAGTATCGTGGGGTTCAGATATTGGTAAAGAAGTATGGTAGCTTCATATATCCCAAAACGCGGAGATATAGTATGGGTTAATTTTAATCCAGCGCTTGGTCACGAGCAAAAGAACCTACGACCAGCGTTAGTTTTGTCACCACAAAACTATAACCAAAAAACAGGTTTACTGGTTTGTTGTCCCGTAACTTCAAAGATCAAAGGTTATCCGTTTGAAGTGAAAATCATGCTTGATGGTAAAGCTGGTGTGATTTTGACTGACCAACTACGAACATTAGATTGGCAAGCGCGCTACGTTAGTTTTATTCAGGAAGTCACGAAGACGGTTCTCGCAGATGTGCAAGAGAAAGTGAAAGCACTTATTCTATCGTAGATATAGGTGGAAAGAAGTTTTGTAATTTGCTATGCTAGGCCACATCATGCAAACCGCTACCCATACTCAACCACAGCCTGATTTACGATCACGGGCCGAAAAGAAACAAGCGATTGCTGCTGATACGCGTGAACGGACCACCTTGTCTTTTTATCGGTATGTACGTCTCGCGGACCCTACGGCCTTTCGAGCTACCTTGTATGCCAAGATGCATGAGCTTGATTGTCTTGGACGTATCTACGTGGCGAGTGAGGGGATTAATGCCCAGATGAATGTACCGACTGATAACTTCGACGCACTTGATGCGTTCCTCCAGTCATTGCCAGAACTCACCGGCGTACCGTATAAGCTAGCGGTCGAAGAAAAAGATTTCTCTTCGTTTTACAAACTGACCATTAAAGTCCGCAAGAAGATTGTGGCGGACGGACTTGATGATAGTACCTTTGATGTTACTGATACTGGTGCTTACCTCACCGCGGCTGAGATGAATGCCTATATCGATGATCCTGACGCTGTCGTGGTTGATATGCGTAATGCGTATGAGAGTGAAGTGGGGCGCTTTGAGAAGGCCATTTTGCCCCAAGTAGACACCTTCCGCGAAGAGCTCGCGATTGCGCCAGAACTCCTTAAGGTCCACCAGAACAAAAAGATTGCCCTCTACTGCACCGGTGGGATTCGCTGTGAGAAGGCGAGTGCGTGGTTGAAGCACAATGGTTTCAAGGATGTCCGACACCTCAAGGGCGGTATCATCGACTACGCGCGGCAGGTGAAAGAAGAGGAGCTGCCGAACAAATTCCACGGGACTAATTTTGTATTTGATGAACGTCTTGCCGAACGGATTAGTGACGAAGTCATCTCACACTGCCACCTCTGCCGCGTGAACAAGAGTGATACCCACTACCACTGCAAGAATCAGATTTGTCATGTGCTCTTCCTCGGCTGTGCAGACTGTACCGCAAAGTATCATGGCTACTGCTCCCGTAAGTGTGAGTTCATTGACAAGCTCCCGACCCGCACCAAAAAAGTCCTGGCTCGCTACTACAATCGCTTCTTCCGTCCGGCTCAATTCAAGAAGGCACCACTCCGTCATGCTTAGTCATAAGACTCACAAAAGACTCTCATCCTTGAGGGTCTTTTGTGAGTCGCTGGTCCACTACTTCATTTAAATGAAGTAGTGGAGTTTATTCTTTCATGTGGTGGATTGCAGTAACCGTAGCGTCTTGGATATGTTTGAAGCGGTCACCCATGAGTTTGATACCGCCAAACCAGCGGGTGACGCAGACGACACTATTGCGGACATCATGCTTCTCGAGCATTCGGAGTATCACCTGGCCCGCGCCAGTCTCGCCATCATCGCTCTTTGTTTCATAAATAACCCCTTCATGCTCAATCCGTGCAGCAAAGCTGTTGTGGTCAGCGCGCACATAGCCCTTGTCCTTTTTGAGGGTTTTGAGGAAGGTTTTGATGTCTTCGCGACTCTGTACCTGCCCATAGCTCACGCTATAGCGACTCCCACGGTCTTCAATGATGTGGGGGAGGAGGACAAATGGAGTGGGTGGGGTGATACCGTCTCCGAGGGCAAAGGCAGGGGTGTTCATAGGGGAATTATAAGTGATTTATGAGTTTACAAAAAGAGTCAGCCCAAGCTGACTCTTTTTGTAAAACCACACAGTGTGCGGAAGTGAGGACTTGAATATTACATGTTCGGTACAGGTTTCGTATCATACTCACTAACGTTCCGTGCGATATACCAGAACCTCTTCAAGTCCTCACAGAAAACATCACTACTCTTTAGTGTTTTGTAACCCTTCTCGTACATCTTAAACCAAACAGTGTGCCCAGGAGAGGACTTGAACCTCCATGAGTCGCCTCGCTTGCTCCTAAGGCAAGTGCGTCTACCAATTTCGCCACCTGGGCACACTGCTTACTTTTATGTGATTACGAGTGTAGCATACTCAGACGGGGCTTACCAATCGCTTGCCTTTGTGAAGAAAAACTTGTATACTCTCGCCACAAATAAATAACAGATGCCCTCTTAGCTCAGTTGGTAGAGCAGCTCCCTCTTAAGGAGACGGTCCAAGGTTCGAGCCCTTGAGGGGGCACAATAATAAAACGCACTCCTGTGCGTTTTATTATTGCGCCCCCTCAAGACGTAGCTTTTCGATTAGAAAAGCGTTGCGTGGCGAGAAAACCATGTGAGCTAGATTCGACGACAGGAGAATATAGCCACAAGGTGTACTGACCGTGTAACGGTCGAGCCCTTGAGGAGGCACTAAATACAAAAATAAAACTACTTCATTTAAATGAAGTAGTTTTATTTTTGTGCCGGGGATGGGACTTGGTCACAGATAATTTCTTACAGAAATTTCCGCGACCCCGCCTCATAGTCGCAGAGCGACATATTCTGGCTTTCAAGTCCCGCTCGCAAGCAAAGCAGTTTGCTTGCTCCCGGTCACTATTAAAATCAAAATGCGCCATAAAGCGCATTAAGATTTTATATAGTGCCCGGGACGGGACTTGAACCCGTACGACCTTGCGGTCCCAAAATTTTAAGTCTTGTGTGGCTACCGATTACACCACCCGGGCATCACTTTGTCAAGTAATGCGCTAGCACACTATTACAAAAAGCCACTCTCGTGGATGTTTGTAATAGTGAGACCGAGGCGGGAATCGAACCCGCGCGTGGCGGTTTTGCAAACCGCAGTGTTAACCGCTTCACCACTCGGTCATATTCAATTGCACACTACTCTAGCATTTTATACTCTCGAAACCAACTCCTCGAACTGTATGGTCTGTGGCATAAAACAAAAATACTCTCGTTTTGGAGAGTAGTTTTGTATCAACCTTTGGGAGCAAACCCCTCGCCTTCAGGCGATTCTTTTAAGGTGGTACACTACACTCCATGCAACTCTACCGCAAGACCAGCCATACCGTCTTTGATTGCAAATACCACCTCGTCT
>JBJOPW010000002.1:0-126027 GCA_046050355.1 Candidatus Parcubacteria bacterium | reverse complement strand
GACGGCCTGCTCCTGTCCGTTCATCCGCAGGTCAAAACAAGTTGGCGATTGGTAGAAAAAGAAAAAGTAGACACCAAGCACTAGTGTCGTGAGCGTCAAAAAATACCCCGTGGCATATTGTACCCGTCGCCAAAACGCCCACATGCGCACCCCTTCGAGTTGTATCATGACTCTTATTGTACCAAACTATTAGCATCAAATTACCACCACTCCACGGAACGGATTAATATTGGCGCTGAAGAGTGATTAAATATCACTCTTCAGGACCTTGCCTGCTATCTTTTGAGTGATAGCGAAAAAGTAGCGACAAGGTGTACTGCACCTGTAAGGTGAGAAATGGGATGGGTGAGGTAAAAACTTAATGTGAAGCAAAACAAGGAGTGGCAGCGCCACGACTATGGCTTTGCTTCTGTCGGCGCAATGGTAGTTTCGACCTCCGAGGGAGAAAATACCATATGCGAGCGACGGGCGCCTTCCCTGCCAACACAAGTTTATCAACTCCAAAAACATCTCAATAAAAGACCCCCTTATATAAGGGAGTCTTTTATTGAGATCGGAGTTGATTGAAAACTTAATGTTGGCGCCTACCTATTCTGCCCCTTGCGGAGTACCTTCGGCGATGGGAGCCTTAACTGCCGTGTTCGGAATGAGAACGGGTGTACCCCTCCCGCTAAAGCACCAACATTAAACTTTCAATCGATATTCAAACATAATGTTGATGATGAGAACGGGTGAATCTTACAGATTCTGTACACCTTGTCGCTCCTTCTTTTCGTTTCACTCAAGAAGATAGCTGGCAAGGTCTTGCGAAAGTGATATTGAATCACTTTCTCACCCCTCCCGCTAAAGCACCAACATTAAATTTTCAATCTGCAATCAACTTTACTTTGAATACCGTGAAGTGATCTCATTTTAACCCAAACGAGAAAGGGTTGGCTCCGACGGTAGGAATCGAACCTACGACCTACTGATCAACTGTCAGTTGCTCTCTCCACTCTGAGCTACGCCGGCAACCTTGGTCGGAACGGCAGGATTCGAACCTGCGACCCCTCGCACCCCATGCAAGTGCGCTAACCAGACTACGCTACGCTCCGACGAAATTTTTGCCACTGGCGGTGGGTGTTTGCAGCCCCACGACCTCCTGTTTCTCACAGGCGCTCTATTCTGAGCTACACCAGCGTCTGCCCCGCGCCCGGAACAGGGATTGTGATCATCAGATCACTTCACGATATTCAATACGCATATTCTCATGTTTGTTTGAAAGCGAAGAGATTGACCTGAGAAAAAAAATTTAATTCTCAGGAAATCTGCTTTGCAGCCAGTAAGGGAATCGAACCCCTCTTCTCAGATTGCGCGTCCTTTTGCAAGGACATTTCTGATGTCCTCACCAATAGACGAACTGGCCACAAGCAGATAGATTGGCGGAGAAGGTGGGATTCGAACCCACGGTGAGTATATAACCCCACAATGGTTTTCGAGACCACCACCTTAGACCACTCGGTCACTTCTCCTTTCAATCTCTTCGCTTTCAAACTTCGACACTTCTTTCAAACAAACACTCCTGGTACGTTAGAAGTATTTAGATACTTCTAACGTACCGAGTAAAATCGTACAGCGACGTCCAGCATTCCTTGCAGGAAATACGTCCTATTAGTACACCTCAGCTCCATACATTACTGTACTTCCACTTAGTGCCTATCAACCAGATCATCTCTCTGGGGACTTAATGAAACCTAATCTTAGAGTTGGCTTCCCGCTTAGATGCTTTCAGCGGTTATCCATTCCCAACATAGCTACTCGGCGGTGCTCCTGGCGGAACAGCCGATAGACCAGAGGTCAGTTCATCCCGGTCCTCTCGTACTAGGGACAAATCTCTTCAAGTTTCGACGCCTGCAGTAGATAGGAGACCAACCTGTCTCACGACGGTCTAAACCCAGCTCGCGTGACTTTTTAATTGGCGAACAGCCAAACCCTTGGGACCTGCTCCAGCCCCAGGATAAGTCGAGCCGACATCGCTGTCGTAACATATACTTTTTTACAAACGTAGCGTGAGATACGTTCTGGTATATGCGGGTCTCACATTACTGTGAGGATCGGACTATATCTTCATCCAACGTAATTAACGTGGGAGATCGGCGTGTAGTCTCTACGGATTCTAAACCAATTTTGTATCGCATCGATGGGATTATCATTTGCTCAATGAGTGCAAATAATTTTGGAAGACTTTTCTTCAAGAAACGAATTCGAAAATAATGCTTGTCTCTATTGAGTGTTGTTTCAAGTCCAAGCTTTTTAAGGGCTTCAACTAGAATTAACTGACTCTCTGTATCGAACTGTTGGGTATTTAAGTACACATCAGATTCTCTACATCGACTTCCGTCATCCATGAACCATACTGCCAGCATAACTGGGTCAAGTTGGATATCTTTGGGAATAACCTTAATTGAATCTTTGTAGAACAAAGATTTGATTTCTGTTAATTCTTCAGATTGTTTGGTATGGAAGCGTACAGCTGTACGCCTACCATTTCCTTTACGCACTTTTGGTGCTCCAGCTCTAACTCCTTCAAGTACCTGGTATTTCCACCATACGTACTCTTGCTGACTAAGTGCATGATTTACTTCCAAAAAGGCATGTTGGCGACCTGGGACGATACGAAGGTACCCATCACCAAGTACGGTGCCAATAATTACTGACTTTTGGAACTGATTTAGCCTTTCCACGGTATTGACCATGTCCTCATTCTACTACATAAGTAGTAGCGGCTGGCATGGCGTTCACCGTAATAGCCGATTTGTTTTTGTAGAGTATCGCTACTCTAGGCACCCCGATGTATATTGTTTTGAAACTTATATAAGTTAAGGTGCCGAACCGTGCCGTCGCTATGGACGCTTGGGCACGACTAGCCTGTTATCCCCAGGGTTACTTTTATCGGGTAATCTCCGGCCGCATCTAACGCGAGCCATCGGTTCACTATGCTCCACTTTCGTGTCTGTTCGATACCTACATCTTACAGTCAAGCTGGTTTATGCCATTACACTATCGTCACGGTTTCCATTCGCGACTAACCAACCTTGAGACCCCTCCGTTACTTTTTGGGAGGGTAGCGCCCCACTAAAACTGCCTGCCACGCACTGTTCCTGACACGTTTTACGTGTCGGGTTAGAGACTACCAAATTAAAGGGTGCTATTTCACTGGCGGCTCCATGGTACCCGAAAGCCCACTTCAAAGCCTCACACCTATACTACGCATTAATTCAATAGCCCCAATACGAAGCTACAGTAAAGCACCTGGGGTCTTTTCGTCTATCTGCAGGTACGCGGCATCTTTACCGCGATTGTATTTTCACCGAGCAGGTCCTCGAGACAGTTTCCCACTCGTTACGCCATTCGTGCACGTCGGAACTTACCCGACAAGGAAATACGCTCTACATTCCCTTCTCCCCAATCATTGCTGATTGAAGCATTTCACTGCAGGACTCTATCTTGATCTTCACCCGAAGTGGTCAGATCTCTAGCATTTGGTCTCTTGTAGGCTAGATTTGGATAATCCTTACATTTCTGTAAGTAAGGTAACTATGGCTAGGCTGTTTATCGCTACAATCGTTCCAATCCGTCGTGCTTCCTTATAAAAAGAAGCACGACCTTAGAACGATTATAGTTATCGCTGACATTTACTGGGGCTTATACAGTCCAGCCGCACATTCCGAAGAACATACGACCCCCCGTATTTAACCTTCCAGCATAGGTCAGGCGTCACCCCCTATACATTGACTTACGTCTTCGCAGGGAGCTGTGTTTTTGATAAACAGTCGGCAGGAAATCTTTCGCTGCGGCCTCTACATCTCTGTAAAGGCAGGCCTTATCCCTAAGTTACGGCCGCTTGTTTGCCGAGTTCCTTGAGGACCTCTCACTCGTTCGCCTTAGTCTTCTCGACTCTACCACCTGTGTCGGATTGCGGTACGGAACCGATACGTTTATGCTTAGAAGTTTTTCTCGGAAGCGTGCTCCTTGACATCGGTTCGGCCGTAGCCTCACCTTTAGTTTGAACTCGGAGTATTGCCACGCGGATTTGCCTACGTGACCTCCTCGAACCTCCTACGGCAATCCAATAAGCCGCGTCAAGTACAACCCTCCGTCCCTCCATCGCAACGCACCAGTGTGCAGGAATATTAACCTGCTCTCCATCGAGTCCCCCATTCGGGATTCCCTTAGGACCGACTAACCCTTCGCTGATCACCATCGCAAAGGAAACCTTGGTATTTCGGCGGACGGGGTTCCCACCCGTCTTGCGGTTACTTGTGCCGGCATTCTCACTTCGCATCGCTCCAGGTCGGCTCTCGCCTCCCATTCATTGCAATACGAACGCTCTCCTACCACTCCCATGATAAATCATGGAAATCCGCAGTTTCGGTAATATGCTTGAGCCCCGATCATCTTCGGCGCAAGGACTCTCGATCAGTGAGCTGTTACGCTTTCTTTAAAAGATGGCTGCTTCTAAGCCAACTTCCTGATTGTTAATGAATCCTCACCTCCTCAAGTTGCACTGAGCATATATTTAGGGACCTTAACTGGCGATCTGGGCTGTTTCCCTTTCGACACATGGAGCTTCTCCCCCACTGTCTAACTGCCGTGCTGTTGCCTGCTGGTATTCGGAGTTTGATAGGAGCAACGAGATTTCTCCCTGTTTGCTCCTTCCAGTGCTCTACCCCCAGAGGGACCACACGACGCCAACCCAAAAGCTGTTTCGGAGAGAACCAGCTATTACGTAATTCGATAAGCTTTTCACTCCTTACCACAAGTCATCCGATGGTTTTGAACGGCCAACCGGTTCGGGCCTCCACGCACTTTTACATGCGCTTCACCCTGCTCATGGTAAGCTCATCACGCTTCGGGTCGTACCCCTACCCTATAATTCGCGCTATTCACGCTCGCTTTCACTACGCCTCCGTGGGATTGCCACTTAGACAAAGGATAAAGGTACACTCGCCGGCTCATTCTTCAATAGGCACGCCGTCACCCTTGCGGGCTCCGACTCCTTGTAGGTGTATGGATTCAGTTCTATTTCACTCCCCTCTCCGGGGTTCTTTTCACCTTTCCCTCACGGTACTAGTTCACTATCGGTCTCCAAGAATATTTAGCCTTACCAGTTAGTGCTGGTAGATTCATCCGAGCTATTCATGTCTCGAACTACTCAGGAACGGAATCAGATGAGCACTATGCATTTCGAATACAGGACTATTACCTTCTGGGGTCGTGCTTCCCAGCACATTTTCCTATACATAGTATTTGTAACTCATTGCAACTAAATGCCAACTCCGCCCTACAACCCCATTCATGTAAACACGAATGGTTTGGGCTGATCCCGTTTCGCTCGCCGCTACTAAGGGAATCGCAAGAAACTTCTTCCTGAACATAATGGCGCCAGACGCATCACGCTACGCGCGATGGTCTGATATTTAATATTGAAAATAGAATATTGAAAATGTTTTGCCGTAGGCAAAACTCTTTTCTCTATTCCATATTCTCTATTCCATATCGGGCATCACATGCAATGTGATGCGTCCGACATCTGTTCAGAAAGAAATTTCCGTATATTGCTTTCTTTTCCTCCAGCTACTGAGATGTTTCACTTCGCTGGGTGCGCATCTGCATAACACAGATTCCTGCCGATGACAGGAGGGTTTCCCCATTCAGAAATTTCCGGATCGAAGGTTATTTGGCACCTCCCCGAAACTTATCGCAGCCATATCACGTCTTTCATCGCTTCTTGAAGCCAAGGCATCCACCATACACCCTTACATTCCTGCAAGGAATGCTGTACACCGCTGTACAATTTTACAATCATATCTTGGCGATATGATTGAGTGTTTGTTTGATTGTCTATTGGGGACGAAAAGACCCGAGTGTTCAGCTACGAGACACTGCTATGGATCTAACCCAACAGACTACCTGTGTTCCTCGTATATGTGTCGCTTACCGCAACTACGAGGAACCTGCCTTTGTGCGTCGAACACAAAGGACTTTTCGAACACCCCCTTATCAAGGGTGTTCTGAGAATATGCAGTTGTAAAGTAACTGCGTACCTCCGTGTCATTTAAGAAGAAAAAATCCGCGTTCCCGCGGCAATCACTCACATTCGTGAATAAAGCGCGGTGCGTGTTTAATCGGTAAATGTCATAGATACGTGGGTGCTATCTTATACGAATTAAAAATAAAGTCAAGCGCTCTATCTGGACATTTATATGGGTATCTATCCCCAGACTTATACACAGTGTATCCCCCTCCTACTAGCTACCAGAACTGCAGACACCATCCCCTCATTTCTGCTGAAAATACTTGCTTTTTTGTGTAAAGTATGCTATAATATAGTCCGACTTGAACCCCGCTCTTTGCTGAAAAGATCTTTCACAAGAGCCCATCTGGAGAAGTAAGATAATGAACAAGCTTTTGACATCATTTGCTGAGCCGCTGTTTATTGCAGCAATCTTTCTTGTGCTGATCATCGGTACTGCCCATGGCCAGGGTCTCGGCCCCAATCAGCACTGCGCTGATTGGGCCACTGAGAATCAGTGGGAGTTGGCAACGTCTGTTGCCATCTCTGGCGACAGCCTTACCAGGGGTAACTGGACTGTCGCACACGACACCATCACGGTGCAGTTCGGCACCGAGCCGCCCCTGGTGTGGGACCAGACCTCGGTCACACCCGAACGCCTCGGCGCGCTGATGGACTGGATTGCCACGGCGATCCACTTCGAAGCGGCGACGTATGAACAAACCTTGACCGGACGCTCCGATGACGGCTATATATGGCTCATCAGCCAGATATGGTACGAAGGCGACAGCGAGCCGAGCTGTATCGCCCACCCGCTCGATCAATTGGGTCGCAAAATCACGACCCCGGGCACGGTCATCGAGCATTCGCTCGACACACAACTGCAGGAGGCGCCCTAATGGCGCCTCCCCACCACCCATCAGACACCCATCTGTATGCGGTGGTTTTTTATTTAGTTAACCTCGCACTGTTCTATCACAAATAGACTTGCAGGCATCCTGGCACAGCGTTACTTTATCTACACGCAAACAACAACAACGTTTGCTCTACCATAGTAGCGACTTCTTGTTCATTGAACATATTTAGTGCTTGTTTTCCTTTCCGAACAATTGTTTCTAGTTGATCAACCGGAATATACTCTCTAAAATCACTCATTGCATATGCATCATATTTATCAGCCAGCAACTCTGTTAATGATTCAACAGCCTTTCCGATTCTCTCAGATTCTGTACCTTCTTCAATACTATCTATATTTCCCATATTATTTATGTATTACAATTTATATGTAAAATTATAGCATTACATTACCCTCGAAACGAACCGCGATGAAGTTCATCGCGCACACCAATTTTATCAATTAGAATTTGGTGTTGGTAATCAAAAAAGTCACGGGTAAGTCGATCATTCATCCCCACTCGATACAAGAGATTGTCGCTGGTCATAAGCGCAAAGCGTATCTCCATACCTACTTCGGCTTCAAAGGCCCGGATAGCACTTTCGACTTTAGCTTCTGAGACTTTCTTCATCGCCACGAGTACATCAAGCTGTTGTTCAAACTCACGCACAAAGACACCGGCAATCGCGACGAAGTCGAGTGTCCCCGCCTTGCGCAAATGACTAAGGAGATTCTTCCCATCAATCGGTGCTGTTTCAAAAAGGAAGGTTTGGAGGGCAGATAATTCACCAAAATCTTTGTTGAGCGTATAACCAAGCACCTTCATTTTCTTGGTCTTACCATCAATAGCGACGTACATATTTCGCTTTACGATCACTCCTGCTTTCTCGAGGGCAGTGAGCTCGGTACGAGCCGTACGGCGCGGGAGACGAGCTCGCCTGCTAATATCATCAAAGGTAAATTCTCGTGAGGGGTTAAAGAGGAAAAAGCGGAGTAGTTTTACGCGCGCAGTGCTTCCAAACAAGATAGACAGTGGGTCGGCCATAAGGGATATGTATGGCAATTTTACCACCAATTCCCTTACCCACAGTCTTGACGGTACGGCTGGGGTGATGCAGATATAGAGGAAAACGAAAAAGGCCCACCAGAGAAGCGGGCCTATTCCAATCTTGAGTGCAGCTCAGCCCGTGGCAGCGACGGCCACAGACTGTCGACTTGACCGCCACTGCTTGGCGAGACCTTCGACATGTTCCTGGTGCTGCGCCAGGAACTCGTCCTTATGGGCACCGTAGCGCTCCTCCGTGGCGATACCTTGAAGCGTAAGCTCCGCTTTGAACCAGGCAATCAGAGCCCGGATTCCTTTGTCTTTGATATATATTTGGTAGGCTAGCTCGGCAGCCAACACAACGTTAGTCATTCTCTTCCTCCAGATTGGTGGAGAGAACATAACCCATAAGTGAAAAAGTGTCAATGGGATTCTTTAGGGACTCTATGAAAAAGCACCGACAGGTGTCGGTGCTTTTTCTCAGGATTCCAAGATTACTTGAGAGTAACTTTTGCCCCTGCCTCTTCCAATTTAGCTTTAAGGGCTTCAGCATCTTCTTTCTTCATGTTCTCCTTCACTACAGAAGGAGCGGCGTCTACCATGTCCTTAGCTTCCTTGAGACCTAGACCGAGGACTTCCTTGACTACCTTGATAACAGCAATCTTCTGAGCACCAGCGTCGGTGAGTTCAACAGTGAATTCACTCTGCTCTTCTGCTCCACCAGCTGCGGCTGGACCGGCTGCTACGGCTACTGCTGCTGCAGATACGCCCCACTTCTCTTCAATCGTCTTTACGAGGTCGTTTAGTTCGAGAACGGTCATTTTTTCAACCGCTTCGATGATTTGTTCGTGTGTCATGCCAATTTTTCTTAATTGCGTAGCAATTCCAGAAAAACTAGGCCTTCAAAAAATTCTATTACTAATGAATTTTTTTTGAAGCAGTGTCTCTGAAATCGCAATGCAGATATAAATTTAATAACTATTTAGTCTTCGCTACTTCACTCAAGACCACCGCAAAACGCTGACGTGGAGAGTTGATAAGCTGCGCAAACATACCACGGAGTACATCGAGGCCTGGGATAGAGGCAATAGCAGTCATTTCTGTCTGATCCTTGAAGGTACCTTGGAAGATACCACCAACAATCGCTACCTTATCCTTGAACTTCGCTGCAAAATCCTTCATGTTCTGTGCTGGCGCCATTGGGTCTGCACTATAGGCGACCGCAATTTCACCATCGAGCTTTGGCATAGTTCCTTCGTAACCGGTAAAGACACGCTCCATGAGGGTCTTCTTGGCTACAAAGAAACCGACGCCCGCTTCACGCAGTGCCTTTCGCATCGCTGTAGTATCAGCGAGGTTAAGGCCATTGAAGTGAATGAACACAATTGCTTCTGAGCTGTCCTTGACGTCGTTGAGACGAGAAAGGATTTCTACCTTCTTTGCTTTTGTAATTGCCACAGTAGTATGGATTACGATGTTTGTAAGTATCAGGCCACAACTGCACGGGGGCAGTGAGGCGATTTCGACCCCAACTGATCTCAAAAGAGAATTAGATTGGACCTCGGCTGGCGCACGGGTGGCTACCCGGCATTACAGGGACGTGACTCGTCCCCACCAACTGTCTTTAGCCTGACGAGGCATACTATAGCAGAACTTTGGAAAAATGGAAGCCGGCCTAGAGGGCCGGCTTCCATTTTCACTTTTATTGTCGGGGTAGCCGGAATTGAACCGACGGCTTACCCACCCCATGGGCAAATATTACCACTATACGATACCCCGCGCGTAGAGGAGTATAGCAAATAAACGCTTATCCCTCTACTTCCTGTTTTAGTTTCTCAGCTTGCCAGCCGACCATGTTCGTGAGTATTTGGAGGAAGGACGCCACCGCTGAGATGGCGAGGAAGATAGTGATGTAGTACGCGTAGGGCGTAAGGAGGTAGAAGAAGGTCACCAGTGCCGCAGCCCACATGCCAAAGCACCACGGGCAAGAGAGGAGGTCAGCGAGGGTGCGGCGTGGTCCGAACTTCGGCTTTTCGAGCACCATCCCCTTCCCTACTTTTTTCAAATCATAAAACTGCTCACGAAGGAACTTCGTGATAGCATCGTAGACAAAGAGTCGAATGAGGCGCCAGGTAGCGAGCGTAATGAGGGCAAAGTCAGTGAAGGTCAGTTCGGTGTACGCGATGCGCGCCTCGGTCTCGAGGATAATCGCCCCCATGACCACAAGGAGCACGAAAAAAATCCCAAAGACAACATTCCAAAAATACTGATCTGTAATACGAATCATAAAAGAGCTAATTGACTCCCATCCCCACTATCAAAATAAAAACGAGGGTCCCCACCACCACCGCTACAAAACTAAACAAGAAACTGTAAAAGGTCTTGTTGAACATCCCCTACAGTATACAGCATTCCATCGCAATTTTGCTATGAGTGTTTTGGATTATTTTACCTTTAACTGAAAAAGGTTGATTTAATTTCCTTACCCTTAACTGAAATTGCAACGAATATCAAAGTTATTACAAACAATCCTAGCATCCAATAAACACTGGCTAGTGTTCGGTCTATAGACATTACTGAAGATGTATACACTTTTGTTTGACTAACAAATAAAATTGCAACTGGCATATACCATGACACTACATATTTCAACCAATTAATTGTAATTTTTGATTTAACAAAAAAAAGTGGTGTTAGCGACAGAATAAAAAAAACTACGATTGTCATTGCCGGTTCTAGAAAACCACCTCTGAAATCAGAACTGCAAAGTCCATCTTTGCAATAGAAAAACCAAATTGAATATCCTATTAGTAACAAAATAAGATTACCTCCTAAAATTCTAAACCAAACTTTTTTATCTTGTAACATAAATTATTTACTTAAAAACTTAATGATTTTAATCAACTCGTCGGCTTGTAATTGTGAAATATATCTTTGTTGCAGGTACAGTCGAATAGTTAGTTCAAGAGTACGAAGTGTAAGTTTCTCTAAAGGATCGTACAATTTTTGATTACTTTTGAGACTCAACTTCTCTGCCTCAGTAGCTATCTTTAATAATACATCACGCAGTGACTTTTTTATTGGTAAGACTGTAATTGCGGTTTTTAGATCATTGTATGTATAGTTTGGAGCAACATATACACCATCAACAGTAGATACGTAGTCAATGACACCATCTCCAGTATAGTCAGTTTTTATAGTCGTGAAAGCCCCATTGTCTTTGCTATAGGTCGCCACCATAGTAGGCGTGGTTGTTGCATTGACGATTTCGTGTCGCTTTGTTTGGATGTTACCACTGAGTGTATTTAATGTCAGTGTGTATCCCCCCAATGCTTCTCCTATCAGTTTGGTGGTACGTTGTACTGAAGCAGGAATAATTAGATACTTTGTACCACCAAATTCGATATAGGCACTATCTGGAATATCTTCCTTGCGTACCCATATATTTCCCTCCTTTACCATACCAGTTACATTACCAGTATTATCAGTAGCAGAAATCTGTACTGGCGAATTGATTTCCTCAATGTCGTATACGTTAGTAAAATTTGGTTCATCTCGAGAAATGAACTCTACGTCAGACGTCGAGCCTGTTGTTATAACGTTTCGTAAAAAGTCTTGCACTTGAGAAATTTCTGTGATGTTTTCATGTGTCTTCTTTATACCTATAAGTGGTATTCTTCGATTTTCTATTTGTTGAAGATCAATGAAATAGTTCTTATCAGAAATGTCTGTGACGTAAGCAGCAGATTTGCTCACAACAGTTTCATCACCATACGAGGTAAAAACAGCATGTGGCTTTAAAAGTTTATTTACCTGGCACAACAGCAAGGAAACAGCGCCGGGTGGACAGACAGTCTCTAACACCTCTCGATACTCAATTGCTTGTATCGTCTTTAATCCAGTACCAGCAATCTGATACACTTTTGTTTGATCAGGCGGAGTCCAAGCATCAAGTAAGTCTTTGTGGGCCTTCTGTGCCTCTAAGAACATGTCTTGATTTGCAACAGATGGTCTATTTACTTCAGATTCTGACACCTGTGCTCGTCCTGTTGTATCTGATTGGCCTGTTATAAAAGCATTAAAACCAGCTACTGAATCGATCGATTGGCCGTACGCTGTTCTGTAATCTAAAGTACTTGATGAATTATCAAACTGTACCAGCGGATCAGTAGTTAGATCAAAGTACTTTTCAGAAGGGAGTAGGCTATACGCACCGGGTAAATTTTTAATAATGTTACGAGCTACGCCGTCGTCAATCACGACCCCGCCAACTGCTTCTTGATCATATCCATGGAGAATAGTAGCAATGGCTTTTGGAGTACCTAAATGTGGAGTTCCTATAAATACTACTTTATCAACCAAATCTGCTTTTCCTCGCTTCTCCAGCTCATACATGATTGCTTTAGCGAGCAACCCTCCATTAGAATGAGCGACGATTGTGACTTTTTTACTTAGTGAAGAACTAGCCAATCGAATAGCTTCATCAACTGGATTTTGGATTGAACCATCGAGGTATTTAGTTCCATTTTCAGCAATGTCAAAAACATCATAGCGCCAGTCATAAGCAAAAGGTCTCCATTCTTTAATTACTTGTTTCTCAGCTAAGTCGTCTAAGAAACTTATAAAACCTTTATAAATATTCTTTCCGATGACGGCAATACTAGTTTCATCAATGATGTCGTTTGTACGAATGTCAACATTACTTGTACCTTGATCGGAAAGACTCAGTGTCCCTACATCAGTATTATTTGTTGGTTCCCACACTCTATTAAAAACTTGATTACCGTCACCTAAGTAGAGTCGACTCGCCTGAATCCCTGGCAAGAACAGCACGCTACTGGCACCCTGTGGTTGTGGCACTACATCAACTACCGTGAAGCTTATGGCTTGTACCTCTTGTGTGTCTGGATAAAAAGCAGCGGCCGTTGGAATAATCAATGAGGCTAACTGCTTAATGATATGTTGTGGGTTTTTATAACCTAGTGGGATTGGTTCTTCAGTAAACGCTAATGTCGCCACATAATCGCCGGCAGGAAGATCCACATAGCCAGCCAAATTGAAGTTGCCACTCTGGGGATGAGTGAGGACGTAATCTTGTCCCTCTTTCCGGAAAATACTCAGTGGGTAATCAAATGAGTCAGGGGTCATCGTTAAAGAATACGGGACTGAGAGGGTACCAGTTGGTTTGGTGATAGTAGCACCATTGGTCACCGCCTGATTATTGATTGTAAGATCAAATGAAAAATTAACTGCCGTATCAGCATTAAATGGATTATCACAATCAACTATAGGTGTTCTATCTTCTGGGCTACCAGCATAGTAATAGTCAGCCGGGTAAACAATATCACCACACGGCTCTACTTCACCAAAACCGCCAGAGCACCCGCCACTATCACAAATCTGAAATGCCCAACCGCCTGGTTGCACGATTGTCTTAGTGCCATCAAATACAAATCCACTGTTTGTTGGTGAACCATCAAGTACAAAACTAGGAATACCATCACAATCATTGTTCACACAAATAGCAATCATGCCGACAGCCCGATCAGTTCTGTTTGGGCCACCCAGCGGGAAATCACAGTAGGGTCCAACGGTGTACCCAGGTGTTACTTGAGACCATCCAATAGTGCTGCCATCAGTGGCAAAAAGCGACACAGTAAACGGTGCATCACAGGTGAGTCCAGATACCCGTTTGACCCGAAGCCAGGCAGCTGTTCCTACATAGGCGACACCACCGCCAGAAAACATAGGCGGTGTATTAGTTGCTTGCGGCATAATATTAACGAAGCCACTGCCATTGGCACCAGCATCGGCGAACAGATCGTATGATGTGCCGATGTTACTTTGTTCATAAAGGACAGCGGCGTGGGTGAAGTGAAAAGGTATAAAAAAACCCGCAGAAAGGGCGAGTCCTAAAGCGCTGAGAATAATGCCACGCATCAATTTGTATTGGCTCATATATGAGTAGCTAATGAATAAAGTATAAAGCTGAATTCAGCCCCCTACCAGCCCCTTTGTGCATAACTCATTACAAATTACGAAGGGCGACCCTTCGCGAAGGGTCGCCCTTCGTTTTGGTTGATAGTAAAGTCTTGATAGGTTAACCAATCAAATAATTCGTTTTTGGTGTCTGCTGAGGTGGCAAAATATTCCGGGAATGGTTGTTTATCCAGAATGAGACTCTCGGGGCGAGTACTCCCCAGATAATCCTGCAGACTAGAATACTGAAAAGACGCAGCAAAATCAAAAGATTTTGCTGCGTCTTTGCTCCCCCGCTCTTTCCAATCCTTGTCTATCAGCTTGACCGGGTTGAGGTGGATATACGCGTAGAGGTATTTGAGGTACTCATCACTGTCGGCATGCTGGGATTTAAACCGCCCCTGAAATAGCGCCCCGGAACGGTCGTACCGTTTATTGAAATACATAGAGTAGCCAGTACTAATTTTGCTCATAAAACCAGTAATACCTCCCTCTACAGAAGAAGTTATGAGGATATGAAAATGATTCGGCATTAGGCAATAAGCCCCAATGGAGACAAGAGTATCGCCGCGATCAAAATCAAAAAGCGAGGTATGGCGTTCACGTAGCGACCTGATGTCGATTGATGTTGTAGTGTTAGCAACATACAGTAATTCGATAAAACGTCTATAATCACTCCCGTCTAAAAATATTTTTCGTTTATCTACTCCACGATTATAGACATGGAAGTGTTCATGTGGAGCGAGTGTTATGAGACGAGTAGACATAACTTACTTCATTTAATGGTAGCACATGTCACAAAGGGCCGTCCTTCGTGAATACGAAGGACGGTCCTTTGTCGTTTGCGTCTGTTGATTTTGCTGGTTTTACGAAGGGCGACCCTTCGCGAAGGGTCGCCCTTCGGGGAATTCCCTAAAGGATTTGGTTTGTGTAAACAACAAAAATCCCCTTGCGGGGATTTTTGTTTTGCATTGCAGAGTTTTTAATTCTACTTTGCGTTTGCTTTCTAGCTTAGACGTACGTCTAGACTCGAACTCAAGTTAAAACTAGTTAACGAGAGTTACGATATCAGTGCGGAAGTCTTCAGCTGGAAGAGCCAACCAAGTCTGGTTGTTAGCACCGTCAGTCTCACCAAAGACAAGACTGTTGAGCTGGAGACGAGCTGATGCACCTGCAGTAGTTGCATCAAATGTTACTGTAATGGTAACACTCTCAGTTTCACCTTCATTGATCTTGAATGATCCACCTTCTACATCAGCAGAAGAATCGAGCACGACTGATGAAGTACCAGAAACGGTAGCACCAGCTGAGTTCACAATTGATACTGAAGCTGAGGTAGCCTGGTTTGTACTGATAAATACATCCTGTTCGAATGCAGTTACATCAAGCACAATTTCGTAGGTAGCGTAGTCATCGTTTGCAGAATCACCAGTTGTTACAACCGCTGAATCTGAATCGAGAGTTACGTCAAGACCAGTAGTGCGGAGGGTGTGAGCGTCACCAGTAGCAGCACCTGAAATAGCGCCAGTACCAATATCGTCAGCACCTTCAGCTACGATAGCGTCAGCGTTGGCTGAAGTTACCTGTGCAGTTACAGTCATACCTTCGTTACCGAGAGCAAGTGACTTAAACTTAAGGTTAAGCTTAGCTTCTACACGATCACCAGCGTCGATAGTGACATCACCGTCAACATCGAAGGTAAGAACTACGGTTGAAGTGCCTGAGTTTACAGTTACATCATCAATAGTAGTACCATCGATTTCGAGCTCAGCGTCATCAACGATAGCAGCGTATGTTGAAGATGAAACTACAACAGTAACAGCTACTTCATTGAGTTCAATATCGTTAGTTGAATCATCGGTGTCGATATCGAATGAGAAGACGTGCATGAAGTCAGACTTCTGGTCATCTTCAAGCTTGAGAGTAGTAGCCACAGGATCGTTCTCAGATGCCTTAACGATGATTTCATCATCAGCACCTTCTGCAACGATAGTAAAGGTTACTGCATCTTCAAGACCGAGGTCGAAGTCACCTTCTTCTGTGGTAGCAACACCATCAGCGTCAAAGAAGCGGATAGCGTCTACAGATACTGCGTATGAATCGAGGTCAGCGTTATCGATACTACTCTGGAGAGTAGCAGCAATAGTGATATCAAGATCCTCATCTTCCATAGCTACGATATCGAGGCCAGAGAAGCGGATGGTACCTGATGCTGAAGTAGTATCGAGGTATTCATCTTCATCTGAAGCATCCATCTCAGCTACCATCTCACCGTCTACCCAGAGAGAAACGGTCTCGAGAACATCCCAAACATCTGAAGACGCATCTTCGTCAGCAAGAGTAATGTCGAGACGTGAAATTGAAGCGTCACCGTCTTCGAAGGTAACTTGCATTTCAGCAATCGGAGCTTCTTCTTCACCTTCTTCTACTTCATCATCTGAAGCTGAGTCAAGCACAACATCTTCGAGTGAAGCTTCACCTGAGAGGTCACCTGATTCTTCTTCCTCTTCTTCCTCTTCTTCATCACCACCAGTTGAGCCACCAGCTACACAAAGAGCGTTAGCCTTAGCACGAGTTGATGGACCGAAGAAACCAGTTGGGTTTGTAAGACCAGCTGGAGTAAGGATATCAGCGCGGTACATTACCTGGAACTTTGATACAGCGGCAGCAGTTGCTGGACCGAAGTATTCAGTTTCCATACCAGCTGAACCAGCGCCAGTAGCTGCTACACGAGTATCAGCGTTAGCGTTGAGGAACTTCTGGAGGGTCATAACATCAGCACCGGTAGCACCAGTCTTGAGGTCACGAGTCCAAGTGAATGGACAGACAGCAGCTGATGAGCCACCAGTAGTAGTTGTTGAACCACCCTGGAGCGCAGCCATCTGAGCCATGAGGTCGTTAATCATCTTCTGCAATTCTTCTGCTGTAGCTGCCTTTGCAGGAGTTACGAAAGCAGAGAAAATCATTGCAGCTGCGACAACGGCTACGAGAGCCTTTGAAGCAAAAGTATTTGCAATCTGCATATAATCAATTAATTGAATTTAGTGTAGGTTAAGTACTACACGGTGTCCCTTTGTTATCAGGACGACTAATACTAATAATATGAATTAATTCATATTCGCGAGGTTACCCTCACGTAATATCACCAACCTCTCTCCTACCGTGTATTAGGCGATAGAAAAGAAGGTCAGCTGCGAAGTGGGACCGAGGTATCAGCGAGGCGGTCAGGACAGGGGAAGGTCAGGCGGTAGTGATTGCGAATTAACGTACACCATATTTCGGGCGTACATTGTAGTTTGCTATTCAGTTGACAAAGAACAGTAGCACCTCCAACTTGGGCTTTTCCTCTCTGTGGGTGCTCGGCCTCCCATATATATGAGATAGGCTCGCGACCTAGAGAAAAAGCGCACGTGGCGCATACCCTTAGAGTATAGCAAGATTTCCTAAAAATGCACGTTTTGACCCTGGGGAAACCGGCTTTTCGCCCTTGTATGCAAGGGCAGAAAATCGAACCATACACTCTGGTATCTGTATAAGAAGACGGGGTCAAAACACTGCTCTTACGGTACTATTGGCAGCAACACAGAAAGTCAATTCTGGCAAGTTATCGCCTACTTCTCTTATATTACTTGCTTCATCTCTATTTGTAGCGTAATGTCTGCCCAGTTGCATAAACAAAGAGACAGCGGCTACTCATTAGCCAGCGCTGTCTCTTTGTAAAGGACCTTATATCAGACGTGCAGACAATTATATAGCTATATATAAAATACTATTTAAGAGACGAAGCGAGTGAGTACGTAGACCAGCGTCTTTCACCATGTCGTATAACATCACCGCGCTCAATGAGCATATTAAGGTCACGCTGAATTGTCTTTGAACTGACGTCCGTTATGATATCAGTCAAGTCCTTGATAGTAGCGTCGGGCTTGGCTTCAAGGACAGTCTTGATCCGGGTTGTCCGATCGCCTAAGTCACTATAGACGAGGACCGCTTCGGAGCTCATGTCGTTCTTTGGGATATGGGGGCGGATACGTCGAGGACGAATTTCGCGAGGGGTCTGTAGGGATGAGCGACTCTCAATTCCCTTTTTCGTACCAAGAATAGCTTCGTTGGTACCACCTACCACGTGATGCTTGAGGTACCGCAGCACCTGATCTATCTCATCCGAGAGACCGACCAGCAGTCCGCCACTAAAGACGCGGGCGCCGCTCATAATAGTGAGCGTACTGTCGACGGCGACGAGGGCCGCTTGCAGTGGGACCAAGGCAGCACTGTCGCCCACCCGGACCGCGAGGGTCTGTAGGTTGGCACCATGGAGTGTGAGTGCCTGCTCTTCGAGGAGTGTTTTGAATGTCGTATACGTCTTTGAGGACTCGAGATGGGTCGTGAGATAAAAGGCAGCCGAGATTATTCGTTCTGTCTTTTTAAAAACATTATTATAAAAGTCTTCATTAGCGGACAATAACGACACCTGTATGAGACTATCATGACGTATATATTCCATATATTGTCTTTTATTATTGCAATTCTTTAAACGACATTTTTACTCGTATCGTGTCTCTATGGTACTGATTTGCTGTCCTTTCCACAAGAGACAATGCTTGGCTTTTATGTCCTACTACACAAGACCACCTTTTGGTCATCAGTCCACAGCTGCTTGGGGGCGTCACGTGGTATGATAGGGGCATATTTTACAACGTTGTTTATGGCAAAAAAGAAATCTGCACCGAAAGAAATAGTAGTTGAACGTTCTTCATTCTTTGACGACCTGTCGCCGCAAGCCAAACAGGCGATTTGGGCGGTACTCGTGGCGATTGTCGGTGTCTTTTTTTTGGCTGCACTTTTTGATATGAGTGGACCCCTTGGGCACTACACCTATCTGGCACTTGATACGATGTTTGGTGCTGGTGCGTATCTCTCACCAATTGCCTGCGCTTTCTTTGTATACATACTCCTCAATCCGAAAGATGACAACCACATTAGCGGCTCAAAGATTATTGGTATCGTGCTCTTCTTCCTCGCGGTCCTGGGACTCCTTGAGCACACCAGCGCTGGCCTTGGGGGCTATACTGGCCTGGCGCTCTTGTGGCCACTTGAATCGCTCCTTGGTGGGGTATTGGCTGGTGTAATTCTTTTTGGACTTACTCTCATCAGTACGTTCCTCTTCTTTAACACAGGACTCGCCCTCCCGAAGAAAAAGGCCTTTGATTATGATGACGATAGCGACATCGATAACCTTGATATTCCGCTGGATGAACCCGACGAGCTGCCAGCTAAGCAGAAAGTCGCCAGTGATGATGACGCAGAACTTGAGGAAAGCGAGACTCCAGCCAAGCGACCGCTTGTGGCGGCAGCCAAAGAATCCCTCGGTCTCAGTACTAAAAATGGAGATTTTGTGGTTTCTACGTTCCGGGGACGATACGCTCCTCCGTCTCTTTCACTCCTTAAAAAAGATACCGGTAAAGCCCAAACCGGTGATGTGAAGGCAAACGCCAACATCATCAAGCGCACCCTCAAAGAGTTCGGTATTAATGTGGAGATGGACGCAGTTGAGGTGGGACCAACTATCACCCGCTATGCGCTGAAGCCCGCCCAAGGGGTGAAGATCGCTCGTATTGTCGGTCTGCAACAAGAACTCCAACTAAACCTCTCAACGAGCGCCCTTCGTATTGAAGCTCCGATTCCCGGGAAATCACTGGTGGGCATCGAAATCCCGAACTTGCAACGCGCTACGGTCGGTCTGGCATCACTCCTCAAGACTCCCGAATATACCGACTCTCCACACCCACTCTTAGTAGCCCTCGGTAAAGATGTAACCGGACACGCCCACTTTGCGAATATCGCTCGCATGCCACACGCCCTCATCGCTGGTACTACCGGTTCTGGTAAGTCGATCATGATTCACAATATTGTGGTCTCGCTTCTCTTCCGTAACTCACCAGATCAACTTCGTCTCCTCATGGTTGACCCAAAGCGCGTGGAACTCACCCTCTACGAGGGCATTCCCCATCTCCTGACCTCGGTCATCACTGACGCCAAGAAGACCCTCCTCATGCTCAAGTGGGCGGTAAAGGAAATGGAACGACGTTATGACATCCTCCAGAGTAAGAAAATTCAAAATCTCGATTCGTACCACAACAATATCTACCAACCTGCCAAAAAAGCCTGGGAGGAGGCCGGCGCACTCGAAGAAACTCGAGCAGAACTCCCTGAGCCACTCCCGTATATCGTGATTGTGATGGACGAGCTCGCCGACCTCATGCTTGCCTACCCACGGGAACTCGAAGCCCTCATTGTCCGCCTCGCCCAGATGAGTCGCGCGGTCGGTATTCACCTCATCCTCGCCACCCAGCGACCAAGTGTGAACGTTATCACTGGTACCATTAAGGCCAATATCCCTACTCGTCTCGCGCTTAATGTGGCTTCTCAAATTGACTCACGGACCATTCTCGATCAAATTGGTGCAGAAAAGCTCCTCGGTCGTGGCGATATGCTCTTCCTTTCGAGTGATTCACCAAAACCAATCCGTCTCCAATCGGCCTTCATCTCTGAAGACGAAACCAAAAATGTGGTTGCCTACCTCAAGGCTCAGGCTGAAGCCCAGTCGCTTGACTCAATTAACCTCGACGAGAAGTCTGGCGGCACTGGCGACAGCTTTATAGGCATGCTTCAGGATGATGACAGCAACGATGACGATGACCTCTATGAGGATGCAAAAGTAGCTGTGATCGAAGCTGGCAAAGCCTCAACCTCATATATTCAGCGCAAGCTTCGGGTTGGTTATTCACGAGCCGCTCGTCTGATGGATCTCCTCGAAGAGAAAGGGGTGATCGGACCCGCCGATGGCGCCAAGCCAAGACAGGTACTTATTGGTGGCGATACTGATGTGGCCAATGAACGTGAGGAGGATGAAGGTCGAGATACATTCTAATACACTATGGCCCCGATTACCTTACCTCGTTTTACCTTTCGCACCCTCATAAAAGGTGCTCTCATCGCCACCAGCCTGTTGCTCTTAGTGCTCTATATCCTCTGGCAGGCGCGTTTTCTAATTGCTGGGCCACAGATTGTCCTCGCTTTTGAACCGGAACGTGTTCATAACGAGCGCATCGTAACCCTTGAAGGGATGGCGGTAAACATCACCAATCTCTCCCTCAACGGTCGGCAGATCTTCACTGATCCAACTGGACACTTTAAGGAAGCGCTGGTGCTCGAAAATGGGTATACCATAGCAACACTCGCCGCCACCGACCGCTATGGACGCGTCACCAAACTCGAGCGACCGTTTATGTATACACCGGCATCACTTGTCACTCCGTAACGTGCATACACCCCCGCAAAAGCACCCATATGGTATAATTGCTGTGTTTGTAGAAATAAATAAGTAACCTATCTGACCATGAAACCAAAAAAAGCCGCCAAAGCACCGAAGACGATTGGTTCCCCCGCTACTGATAAACAGAGTGGACTCAGTGACATTGCGGAGACCCTCCGTAGTCTCAAAACCAAGTTTGGTGAAGAAGCAATCATGACCTTAAGTGATAGCCGCAAGGTTGATGTCGACGCTATTGCTTCAGGTTCAATTGGCCTCGATGAAGCGCTTGGGATTGGTGGATACCCCCGGGGTCGTATTATTGAGATCTATGGCCCTGAATCATCAGGAAAAACCACCCTCTCCCTCCACGCCATTGCTGAAGCTCAAAAAGCGGGTGGTATTTGCGCCTTTATTGACGCTGAACATGCCATGGATCCTGAATACGCCAGGAATCTGGGAGTAAAGCTCGATGAACTCCTCATCTCACAGCCAGACAATGGTGAACAAGCCCTCGAAATCGTCGAATCCCTGGTTCGCTCGGGCAAGATTGACGTCATCGTGATTGACTCCGTCGCCGCCCTTACCCCACGCGATGAGATCGAAGGTGAAATGGGGGCGCACCATGTTGGTAAGCAGGCGCGACTCATGAGTCAGGCCTTGCGTAAGCTCACTGGTATTGTTGCCAAGAGTAAGACGGTTGTTATCTTCATTAACCAGATCCGTATGCAGGTTGGTGTGATGTTTGGTAATCCTGAAACTACCCCCGGTGGAAAGGCCCTCAAATTCTACACATCTGTCCGTCTTGATATTCGCCGGATTGCCCAGATCAAAAAGGGTGAAGAGGTGGTTGGTGGTCGCCATCGGGTTAAAGTAGTAAAAAATAAGGTGGCTGCCCCATTTAAAGCCACCGAATTTGACCTTATCTACAACGAAGGCATCTCTCTTGAAGGTGAACTCCTCGCCCTTGGTGAAAAGTACAAGTATGTCACGAAGTCTGGTTCTTCATATACCTTTAATCCGCCCGGGGGCGACGACTCGAGTGAAGTGAAGCTCGGTCGAGGCTACGATGCCGCTCGCACCTTCCTTCGAGAAAATCCCAAAGTACGAACCGAACTCCTCAAACACGTCCGTAAGTCACTCAAGGAAGAAAAAGCTACTGGAGGTAGCGACGATTAATCCGGTGATTGGTAACAACAAACAGCGACCCCCTGGGTCGTTGTTTGTTGTTACCCTACCCTGCTTTGGTTAGATTAATTGTGGACGTGAACGCCATGTTGCAACCAGTATGGCAAGCATTTGGCCACATACAATCATCGCCACAATACAAAGACCAATAAAAGCCAACAGGGCGGTCGTATCCGCCTGCATCAAGGCCGTACCGACGTAGGTTGGTAAATGCCCCACTTGTACCTGAAGGAAATTCTCCACAATACTGGTAATGGATACCAATCGCCAAAACGCTATGGCACTGGCCCCAAAGACAAAGCCGAGCACGAGGGCCGGTCGTAGTATCAGACTCACCATAAAGACATACCACACGCGGCGCATGACGGCTCGACGTAGGCTACGACTTTTGGCAAATTGTGATTGTAGGGTTTCCATACAAATTATTATAACGAGTAAAGCCTCAAAAAAGTTACAGCGTCGGCTCAATTTCTCCTGGTAAAACGGCTTTTCGAAACGCTGCTTTGGCACGATGTACCCGTGCCTTTACCGTTCCCACCTCTTCCCCCGTAAGACGAGCAATGTCGTCTTGGCTCCAGCGTTCGAGGTAATGGAGGCGCAACACTTGAGCAAAGTGTCCTGGCAACCGAGCTAACACCCGATCGACAATGTCACGATCAACAGCTCGTTCGGGGTCTTGCCCTTTATCCGCCACCAACGCTTCAAACTCAGGATCAAGCGCACTCACCCGCTCTCCAAGCTTACGTCTGCGCACATAGTAGGTATAGCTCGTATTAAGGAGGATGCGGTACGCCCAAGACGAAAACTTAGCGCCTTCTTGTGGCTTGAAACTCTTCGCGTGCATATAGATCTTGGTAAAGGTATCTTGGACGATCTCTTCGGCATCGCGTTCGTCCCGAATTATAGCTAAAGCGCGACGCATAAAGGCTTGTTCGTAGCGATCAAGCAGGACCGCAAAGAGCCAAGGCTGGCCGGTGGAGCGCAGTAACAATTCTTCGTCGGGTAATTCACGAGCGTCGTCAGTTGTAGAAAACCACTGCATATATCTCTATAGTACCACCATTACTGCCCTTTTGGTGTTGTACAAAGCTTTGCTTTTTTGGTGTAGTTTTGTTATAAAGTAGCGTTACTAGATCTATTTTGCAATAGATTATTATTAAATTTTAGTAAGCACGTTGACTGTGTGTACCAGTTCCAGCGATTTGGTCTAAGAAGGACCAAATCGGGAACGAAGTTCAGAATAGTCGCTACGCTCGTTTCTTTACTTCATGGCAGTCTTATCTTACAACGAAATTACCCCCAAAAAAGTGATTCTTTTTAACGATGAACCGTATATCGTTATCTCCTATCACGTATTTCGTAAACAGCAACGTAAACCGGTCAACATCACAAAGCTCAAGAACATCAAAACTGGTCGCGTGATTGAAAATACCTTCCATGTGAACGAGACGGCCGAGGAAGCAGAGCTGGAAACCAAAATGGCGACATTTATCTACCGCAAAGGTAGCGAATACTGGTTCCATAATGCTGGCAAACCAGCTGAGCGCTTTATGCTCGCAGAAGAATTTGTGGGTGACCAGGGTAAATTCCTTAAGGATCGTAGTGAGATCCAAGCACTCGTGTTTGATGACGAGATCATTGGTCTCAAGTTCCCTATCAAGGTTGAACTCAAAGTCACTGAAGCCGCTGACGCTGTCAAAGGTAATTCTTCTGGTGGCGCACTCAAAGAAGTAACTCTAGAGACAGGAGCCAAACTCATGGTACCTATGTTTATTAATGAAGGTGATATCGTGGCGGTCAACACCGAAGATAGTGCCTACTCCGAGCGAGTTGAAAAGGCCTAACTCCAGACGCTACCGAAAGAACAAGCAGTGAAAAAGCCCGCGGTAGTCTGCGGGCTTTTCGTTTTCGGCTAGGCTCGATCTTTTGTTGACACAGGCGCGCGTGACAGTCTCTGGAGCGCTCGAACGAACGGTATCAGCACTACCACGATCGCAATGATCATAAGTATGCTCACTATTGCATTCGACACCCCAGCCACCTTCAAAAGAACGAAGAAAAGGAGCAGACCTAGAGCAGACACCAGAACGTAGATCGGCCCAGGAAAAAACGTGTTGGGCATTGGTACACCTCCTCCCCATATGCTACACCTAAAAACACCTACGGGCAATATCCGCAGGTGTTTTTATGGGCTTTCTGTTAGTGAGCAATGTATGGCATCAAGGCCATAAAGCGAGCGCGCTTGATCGCATTGGCAAAATCACGTTGCTGCTTGGCACCAAAGCCAGTGCGCTTGCGACTGTTCATGCGCGCGTGCGGGTTCACGTGGTGTCCGAGACGAACGATATCTTTGTAATCGATATGTTCCATCTTCGCCTTCTTGTGAATATTGTGTCGTTCTGTTTGTTCCATAATATTTGTATGAGTCTAATAATTGAACGGGATTTCAAGTTTTATTTTTCCAATTATTTTAAAGTTTAGGATGCGGTAGATACCAGGCGCAGGAAGCAAATAACGGGAGGCGTACTTTTGTACGTTGACTGTTATTTGACTGAACTGCAACGCCGTAGATACCGTATATCTAGACTTTAAAATGGGATGTCTTCAGGGTTGATTTCCTCCTCTGGATAATCCGGGAGCACCGGTGCTGACTGCTGTGCACTATTATTTGCGGCTGGCGCACTGGCCCCTCCTCCACTATTGCTGTTTGGACCAAATTCAAAGCGATCCATGATGATTTCGGTACGGTATTGTTTTTGACCATCTTTTTCCCAACTGCGGGTTTGCATCCGGCCCTCGACGTAGATACCACGTCCTTTGGCCAGATACTTACCGATGACTTCGGCCTGCTTGCCGAAGGCGACGACATTGTGATAATCAACTGATTCTTGTTTTTTGCCATCGCGGTCAGTATACGTACGATTTGTAGCCACCGAAAACGAGCAAACTTGCATACCACTAGGGAGTGCTTTCATCTCTGGATCACGGGTCAAATTCCCATAAATCATCGCTTTGTTAAGGTACATACAGTGTGTGGTTATTGAATAGTAGGACTATTTTACCACTTCTTCAGTCTTTTCGTCACCCTCTACTGCCTCGACGTCACCCTCCACCACTTCTTCAACCTCAACCACCTCTTCATCGGTAATGGTCACGTTGCGAGTTTTGAGGTCAGCCAATGCTTCGTGAAAACGAAATGGGTTCTCTTCTTCGGTCTTGGTAAGGCGGATCGTGAGGGTACGAAGCAACGCTTTGTGGGTATCGATCTCTTCCTGTACCGCAGCCAGGGCGGCTGGATCCAAACGGAATCGCACCCAACCAAAGTACGCACTACTGAAGCGGCGGTATCGTCCTTCGAGGTATTTTTCAATCTCGTAGGCAAGTTCGAAGCGCTCAGCGACCTCCTCGTCAAAAATCTGACCCCCCGCTTTTGTAATAAACGCTTTCACCTCGGCGGTGACACTATCTACTTCCCCTTCAGCTACCGTTGGAAGTACGTGGTAGGCGAGTTCGTAAGCCACTGGCTCACGACCGGCCTCGGTAACTGGCATGTTTGTATCGTTCATATGTAATTGTTTGGTGTTTGTAGCTTTGTATCACTACAGGCACACCAGCTTCTAATAACGGCAGAACAATACCACAAAGTGAGCGGTGATTCAAGTCGGGTTTCCATGCTACAATACGGAACATGGAAAGCAAAAAGTCCGCCCATCGTCTCCTTGTCCCAGCTTTGGCGGGACTCTCCGGTGTCCTCCTCTCACTCCTGTGTGGACTCGGGTACTACAGCTACACGCAACACGAGCGTGTCCTCATGCTCCTCCAAGAACGCAACTATTTCCTGCTTGAAGTCGCCTCTTCAACTGACCAGCGGGTGGCCGAAGCAGAGTCTGCTAGTAGTTCGATTGCTGCGCTCACGCTCGAGCGCAATGATCTTATCGCCAAACTCGAACAGGAAGAAGCCAAGAATGATGCCTTCGAACGGCAAATCAAAAAAATCTCAGGAACCGTCGGACGACTTGATAAGCTCTCAAAGACCGACGAAGAACTGCTCCAAAAATACTCAAAGGTGTATTTCCTCAATGAAAACTACATCCCCTCAAAATTAAAGGTTATCGACAGTGACTATCTGGCTCCCGGTCGTAAAGAACAGTACTTCCACACCGATGCTCTGCCATTTCTCGACGATTTGCTGGCAGCCGCTAAACGTGACGATATTGAACTTACGGTAGTCTCAGCGTATCGTTCGTTTGAAACGCAAGCCGACCTCAAAGGTGCCTACCTCCAATCGTATGGTAGTGGTGCGAACACTTTCTCTGCCGATCAAGGTTACTCTGAACATCAACTCGGCACCACCCTCGATTTTTCTACGCCCGACCTTGGTGGTAGTCTTGGTGGCTTTGGTGACACCAAAGCCTATGCATGGCTCAAGGAAAATGCCCATAAGTATGGCTTCACGCTCTCCTACCCTGAAGGTAACGCCTACTATGTCTACGAACCATGGCACTGGCGCTTTGTCGGTGAAGACTTGGCCTCAGACCTCAAACGCGACGAGGCTCACTTCTACGACTGGGACCAGCGCAAAATCGACGAGTATCTCATTAAGATCTTTGATTAAAAACAAACGCTCGACACTTACAGTGTCGAGCGTTTGTTTTTACCTTTCATTACAGCATGGTGGTGGTATTATCACTGACTGCCGTTTGTTCACTTGGAAGCGGACGCCTGGAGACAACCACAAACATGCCAACGATAGTGAGGAGTGCCGCACCAAGAGCTACCCACGGTAGCCAAGCATACTTCTCGGTAAGGCGACTCTCATCGTCATCACACTCGTCACCAATACCATCACTATCTTTGTCTGCTTGGTAGCGGTTTGGTAAATCAGGACAGTTATCGGTATTGTTCATGGCACCGTCTTGGTCAAAGTCCTCACAGGCATCACCCTGCTTGTTAGCATTCACGTCGATTTGGTCAAGGTTGGCGATAAAGGGACAATTGTCAGCTTCGTCGGGAACGGTGTCCTTATCAGAATCTTTCTGTACGTAATAGGGATTGTCCTTGCTCGACAATACTTGAACTGGCACTGGCACGACGGTGTTGCCCCACACATTGCCACTCTCCCGCCCTTGCACGGTGTTTGGACGGTCGGGATTGGCATACACTACATACGACTGACCAGGTTGTGCCAGGAAGCGCAGTGACTTGGTGATCTGCTGTGGCGCCGCTTCATCCACAAACGTGAGTTCGCTGATACGGAGTGGTTGATTATGGGTAAAAGTTACTTTCCACACTGTCCCCGTGAGTTTTGGGAAAACTATAGTTCTACCGGTGACAGCTGTAGTAGCGAGCGCTACTTGCTCATTGTCCCCGTCCCCCACACTGATCATCACCGTACGCGGCAACTGGACGTTTTGACTTAGATCTAGGACCAGCTGTCCGGCAGTAATCGGCTTCGAGTACGTGAAATTCAACGTTACCGTGCTAATCTGATTGCCGGCTACTTGAAAGGTGTAGGGGGTGGCTTGGTTTTTGTCTGTTAATGCCGGGATTCTATTACCAGTATCTGAATCAGTAACCACCGGTTTGTTTCGAAGTGTTTCAGATTGATTGCGATATGTTGGCGTGACCCACGCATTTGATCCCACCTCATAGACCATAAACTCAGCACTAGAAAACGAGTATTGACTGAGATCGACCTCAACCACTGACGGCAAGGTGATCGTTAATGGCGCAAGCGCAAAGATGGTACGAAAGGCAGTGGCATCTTCACGCGGTGCAGCGTAGACAGGCGCTACGATAATGAGGAGCGTGAGTACGAGAATTACAATAGGACGAAACATACGTGATTTATGATTGATTAAACTTTCGGATAAACGCCGTTGAGATGAGGAGTAAGCCAATCACGAAGAACGTGATGATACGACCAACGATATCCATGTCCCACACATCGATAAGGAGAAGTCGGCCGACGACCAAACCAATGAGTATCCCACCCCAGACTTTGAGCTGACTGCTCGCTATGGTGACGCCGCGGATGTAGAGCGCCATACCGGTAAGCGTATACAACACTAACGACACAAGGGTGGCCGTGTCATCAGTCAAGACACTATGAGTAATAAGCCACACCAAGATGACCCCGTACCCGCCAGCAAAACCAGCAAGGGCTTGCGCAGCTGAAGCATCAATCAGCACCCCACGACGGTACTGGGTGTTGAGTAGCGAAGCTGCAAACGCGAGCCCTAGGATAAGTGACGCCAGCACAAAGAAGTCAGAGTGTAGAAAGCCACTGTTCCAATTGGAAGCAGTAATACTCTCCACCGACAGCAGTACTGGGAGCGCAAACAAGAAGCAGAGACTCTGAGTAATCTTCTGCTCTTTGGTAAAGAGAGCTGCGAGCGATACAACGGCGGTAATCTCGAGCGTGAGGGCAATGGTCAGTGCATACCCTTCAAGTAACGAAGCGGTCGCAGCACCCAAGAGACCAATACTCACCGCGCTATAGACATAAAACGGGATACGGTCGTTTGCGAACCGAAATACGAGGAACGCTCCGGTCGCAAATACGACCATCCACATCGCGTAGAGTGATGCCTGCCACGATTCGGGCGCCATAGCAGTGATACTCGTCGCCAAGTAGAGTCCAGTACCAGCCGCGGTAATCATATGAATACCATGTGCTGCAACGGCCTGACGACGGATAAACGACACCAGACTGCCAAGGAAAAAGATGAGCGTAAAGCCAAAGCTAAACAAGAGTACAATCATTGAATCATCCCCGGTGCCGTACTCCATATACGGAGCACTAAAGAGAAAGACAATCGACAGCGCCACGAACAGCAACCATTCGGACTTGATCTGGAACATCACCCAAAGACTACCAAGCACCAACACTGCCAGATACGCAAAGAGTCCAATCACTGATGGCTCTGGCGTATAGGTCAGGTATGGTACCGCCGCCCCCATGAGTAACCCAACAATGGCGATGTTTTGACTCTTAGCTCGCACCGCTACAAAGGCAACGAGCGCAATTGACATAAACATCGTAATCAGTGCCGTGGTTGGAGTAAAGAAGTCATAAATGAGTCGAGCCGAAAAGACCGTCATGAGCACAATCCCCGAGCCCAGTATCACAAAGATACCAGCCTGGTGTACCGAACGTGATAAGCGCCATACCCCGACCACCATGAAAATGATGCCCGCGAGAATACCAAGCGATATTTGTCCGCGGGGACCAATGAGTCCATTACTGAAGGCAAAACTCAAAAACCACCCAAAGCCAATAAGGAGCAGCAGTGCGCCGACCTTTACCAATAGGTCTTTCTTGAACCAGGCAACCAAATCAAATCCTTGGTGATTGGCAGTACTGGCTACTGCGTTCGGAACTAAGACCGGCTGTGGACGTAAGCCGACTGCAAGGTGGCTGACTTCCGGTATTGGAGTCACTGTTGATGCCGGCGCTACCGGGGTTGTTGGTAATGGCGTCGACGGTATCGTGGCACTGTTACTAATTGCGGGTGTCCCCTGACTACGACCCTCGCGTAACTCTTTTACCTCACGACTAAGTTGATTGAGACGTACCAACAGGTAGATTGGAAAAATAAAGACATATCCAACCACCAACACAATTAATAGTTCCATAGTTAATGATTATGTAATACCTCCTCAAAGTATACTAGAAACAAAAAGCAAAACTATGTGAAATCAACTCCCGGCCAGTTTGGCAGTTTTAGATCTTATACCAGCGTTTGGCATTCTCGAGCAGTGTGCCGTATACCACCTCCTCGTCTTCACTTCTGATTGCCGCAATCTTCTTATATACCTCCTTGACCATCCATGGTTCGCAGCGTTGTCCGCGATACGGTATCGGTGCCACATACGGACAATCCGTCTCAGCATGAATCTTATCGAACGGGAGCGCTTTAATAATCTCTTCGTAGGCTTTTGCGAAGGTAATCACACCAGTGAATGAGACGGTGCCGCCAATATCGATAAACGCCTTAGCTTCTTCAACAGTACCAGCATAGAAATGCACATTAAACGGCACCTTGGCATGGTTCTTCAATATCTCGTAGACATCCTCGTAGACACTCCGGCCTGTTGGACTCTCCTCCCCTGGCTTTGGCCCGCGGGTGTGGATCATGAGCGGTAACTCTAGTTCGTTAGCGAGTTTGATCTGTTCGAGAAAAGCCGTCTCCTGGATTTCGTATGTCTCCTTTGGGCAGTGCCAGTAGTCAAAACCGCACTCACCTATCCCGACTACCTTTGGTGACTGTGCGAGCACACGAAAAGCAGCCACATCAAATGTCTCACCTCGACTAATAAACGGTTGCCCACCTTCCCCTATCTCATCCTCATCATGAGTGCCGGGCACCGTCTGAATCGGGTGGAGCCCGACTATCGCATACATATTGTCATAGCGTGCTGCAAGCTCTACTGCCCGTAGGCTTGTCGTGAGCTTCGTACCAATATTGATAACACCGACTTCCTCAGCGACACAGCGTGCCACCACGGCATCCACATCATCGTGGAAGGCCGCGAGATTGAGATGGGCATGGGTGTCAATGTATTTCATAGAATTGTTTACAAGAGTGCAGCTATAGATGGACTATATGTAGCAATATCTCCATACCAATGGTCCGTTTCATTAGTGGTAATAAGTGTGATCTGTGGAGCGTGTGTACCAAGTATCGACTTGGTGAACTCGTAGCTGGTGGTCGGGTCGGCCAGATTATGAAACGCGATCGCTTTGACTCCAAAACTATCAACCGGTGACCAATGATCTTTGAAAAGATTATCTGCCGCTAGGTCAAATGGAATCCCAAAGAGGACACAGTAGTTTGGTGTAATAGCTCCATGGTGGATAGCCAGGAAAGCCAAAAGTGATCCCGCTGACTTCGCAAAGAGTACAACATCAGTATTTGACGGCAGTGTCGCTACGTGAGTACGGAGCTTATCTTCTTCTCGGGCAAAATCTATAGTGGTCTTCTCACTCTCCCAATGATCGTACTCAAGCATGAACGATGAATCAAACTCTGGAGCGTAGTGCTCGAGCATCAATTCGCCCCAGGCTTTATTTTTTTGACTATTCCCCGGTAATACAATTAAGTGTCGCATATTATGTTGTGATAACGGTTTCCAATTCTGGAAATGACTCCATGAGAAAATGTCCGTAGTTGGTGAAAGGATGAAAATGAGCTGCCGGGTAGAGTTCTATCAACTTCTCACTATGGGCAATTGGCACGAGGTTATCGTCCATTGAGTGCCAGACATGTACGGCGTCTATGGCAGTTTTGAAACCTGACCAGGTGTCGACATCAATCAAAAAGCCTTCGCAGTCTTCGAGCTCAAGTACCACTGGTGCCAGGAGGTGTACCTGCGCTACTCGGACTGGCAAGGTATTTTCGCCGAGGTATCGCAAGAGAAATCCCCCACCAAGCGAGTGTCCGACCAGGATAATGCCATCACGCATGTATGGTAGCATTTTTTCAAACCAAATCTTCCACGCTTCGTAGTCTGCCCAAAACGCATTTGGCATCGAGAGTGTATGGCACTCAAAATCACTTTCAATATGCTCTATGAGTTCGTCTCGCCATTTTTTCTTTTGTTCGTACGGATTAAATGACCGGTTCTTCAGTAATCGGTAGAGCTTTTCCGGATCACGGATAGCATCCCCACCGTGTATGAATACGACTTGTGGTTTATTTGTTTCCATATCGCTGAACCCACCACGCTTTAATAAAAGGTAATGAGAGTGTGGAGAGTAGGTAACCACCAGTTGGCACGAGTGCATTGATGAACGGATCTGGTACACCGATTCGCCACATGAATAATGTTGCGATCATATATGTAACAGTGGCAATACAGAAGCGACGTGTCTTGCTGGTCTCCCAGGCTTTATCAAGTTCTACTCGACGATTTCGTTCTTCAATTGTTTCAGTTGTAGTCATATTACAAAATTGATTCTATTTTTAATGCCTCGTGAATTTTTTCTGCCAAAAGTGCGTGTCCCTTTTCATTTGGATGTACCCCATCTACAAAATACGACTCAACGTCATCTGTAAAAATGTTTTGTAAACTTATAAATGAGCAACTGTTGTTTTCGCCAATTACCTTTAGCTTATCATCGTATACATCGATCATTTGATTGCTGTAAGCATGTGTCGGCTTCCAAGGCATTGGTTGAACTAATCTTTCAACTACAGGTAATAGACCAATCACAACAATCTTGGCTTGATGCTCTTTTCCAATTTTAATCATTTCGAGAACATTATTCTCGAACTGGTTTATGTGAACTTTAGTCTCTTTGGTATCAACATTGTATTGGCTATCGTTTACGCCAACAGCAATCATGAGAACCTTTTCTTCACTTGAAGTCTTTTTACATCTCGATTCAATCTCTGACTCCATTCTTGCCACGATATCAGTGCTCGTATTCCCCGCCACACCAAGATTGAAAACTTGCCGATTGTATGAAAAATCTGTCTCTAACTCCTTTTTCATTACATACTGAATAAGACGATTGCACCAACCGCCACTGTCAGTATCAAAGTAACCCTCGGTAATACTGTCTCCAAAAACAAAGATTTTCATAGACTAGGATTCGAGACGAGTAAAAAGATTTTCTGGCTTCTGGTTCGCGAGAACGGTCTCTTTGATAATACGGTTGGTTTCTGGCATGAGTGGATTAAGGAAACGACCAATGCTGTAGACCTCAAGCACCAATTCGCGGATGATAGCTTGGGCTTTTTCTTTATCTACCTTTACGAGTTTAAACGGTTCTTCGGTAGCGATACGCTCATCAAGTGCGCCCACTCGTGACCAAACATAGTCACAAACCTGCTGGAGGTTATATGCAGCAAATGCGTCGGTGTACTCTGATGCAAAGTCGATTGCTTCTGGTCGTTCAACTGGAGTATCAAGATGCGTCTCCGCCATCTTCATCACGCGGGCGACCAGGTTACCAAGGCCATTTACGAGGTTGGCGGTATACCACTCATCGAGTTTCTCCCAGGTGACATCACTGTCATCAAAGGGATGGACGTGGCGAAGGAGGAGGTACCGCGTTGCGTCGGTACCATATTTTGCAATCAGTTCGTATGGTGAAATGACGTTCCCCAAGGACTTACTCATCTTCTGTCCCCCACTATTGATAAAGCCGTGGTAGACCACCTTATCGGTTGCCTTCACTCCCGCACTCTTCAGCATTGCCTGCCACATAATTGATTGGAAGCGCACCTGGTCTTTGCCGGCCACTTGCATCACCTCCCCGTCGCGCCAGAACTTACCAAAGGCACCAGACTCATCGGGCCAGCCGAGAGTCGAGATATAGTTTGTGAGGGCATCAAACCAGACGTACATCACTTGGTTCTCATCACCCGGCACGGGGATACCCCAATCAAGGCGTGCTTTCTCACGCGAGATACTAAAGTCTTCGAGTCCAGCTTTTACAAAGTTAATCGCTTCTTGGCGACGCCACTCAGGCTCGATGACTCCTTCGCGACTAAGGTACTCCTCGAGGTACGCTTGATAGTTTGAAAGTTTGAAGAAATAGTTCTCTTCCTCAATCACCTGACACGGGGTGATGTGAATCGGACAGACATTACCTGGGAGGAGCTCTTCGGGCTTATAAAACAGCTCACACCCAACACAGTAGTGACCACTATAAGACTTTTTGTAGATATCGCCTTGTGCGACACAGCGGCGCCAGATTTCTTGCGCTGCAGCCACATGACCAGCATCAGTGGTACGGATGAAGGCATCAAAAGAGAGATTGAGGGCATCACCAAGACGCTTGAACTCGCCCGCGTAGTGATCGACATAGGCCTGGCGACTCTCGCCTTTTTCGTCAGCCTTCTGGGCAATCTTCTGCCCGTGCTCATCGGTACCAGTATTAAAAAATACCTCGTCCCCCATCAGGCGCCAGTACCGAGCGAGTGCATCGGCATTTACAATTTCATACGCAAAACCGATGTGTGGGTCCGCGTTCACATACGGTAAGGTGGTGGTAATATATCGGGCTTTTTTGTCTGCCATAGTCAAAATACTGTACCACGAAATAGCAAAATACAAACCCTGCCCCAGTACGGTATACTTATCTCATGGATTCACGACGAGCTATCTATTTTGGGATGTTTGTAGGCGGTCTTATCGGTGGCTATATCCCAGCGCTCTGGGGTGATAGCTTGTTCTCGTTTGCCTCTATCATCGGCAATGCCGTCGGCGCCCTCGTTGGTATCTGGGTGATGTTTCGCCTCACCCATTGAGTTACAGAAAACATAAGGGGTGATGTTGATGAAACTTGATCACATACCGGATCATCACCAACATCACCCCTCCCACAATCTACTCCTGGCACATCGTTTCACGCACTATACCAGTATCTGCACCCGAACAGTCATCAGGCACGCCCATAAGTCATCGTCGGTTTCGACTGTGGTAGCTCCAGAATATAGTTATTTGAGGCGACTGACAAGGTCTGCAATCGCTACCCGCTCCTGCTCCCCAGTATCACGGTGGCGGATGGTGACGGTGTCGAGGAGGTCAGGGTTTTCGCCAAGAGTATCAAAGTCGATGACAATACAGTACGGGGTACCAATTTCGTCTTGGCGACGGTAGCGCTTGCCGACGTTGCCATTGTCATCCCAGGCAACATTACCAAACTCTTTTTTGAGAAGCTGAAATACTCCCCGTGCTTTGTCCACCAACTCTGGTTTGTTCTTTAACAATGGTGAGACACAGGCCCGGTATGGTGCAAGATGTGTCGGGAGAGCGAGGTAGGTACGGACTTCCCCATTCACCTCGTCTTCGCGGTAGGCTTCGCAGAGGACCGCAGTCAAGGCACGACCAACCCCGAACGATGGTTCAAGGACATGTGGCACGAGCTTCGTCCCATCGGCTTCGACATACTCAAGCGACTGACCACTCCCCGCCATGTGCGCGCGGAGATCGAAGTCGGTGCGGTAGGCAAAACCAGCGAGCTCATCAAAGCCCTTGCCAGGAAAATTATACTCAAAATCGATTGTCCGCTTACTGTAGTGAGCGAGGTCGTTTTCGGGCACTTCAAACTCCTGCACATTTGCACGGGAGAGACCAAGGTGGTCAAACCACGCCCAGATAGCCTGTCGCCACTCTTCGAACTTGGCTTCCCACTCCTCAGGTCGGACGAAGTACTCGATTTCCATTTGTTCAAATTCACGCACCCGGAACAGGAATTCACGTGGTGCAATTTCATTACGAAAGGCCTTACCGATTTGCCCAATACCAAACGGCAACTTTGGTGACATACTGTCCATCACATTTTTGAAGTTTACAAAAATACCTTGAGCGGTTTCGGGACGGAGGTAGACCTGCCCCTCCGGACCAGCAGTGGCGCCAATCCGAGTCTCGAACATCATGTTGAAGGTGCGGGCTTTTGAAAGTGGATTACCCTTTGGACTTTTGATGCCCTTTTCAAGAATCAAGGCATCAATCGCTTCGAGTGAAAGCCCGTCGGCATCAATACCATTGTCCTTGAGTAGATGGTCCGCACGAAAACGCTCACCGGTTTCGGTATCTTCGACGAGTGGATCAACAAATCCGGCCACGTGTCCAGACACCTCCCAGACTTTGGCGTTCATCAAAATCGCTGCATCAAGGCCGTACATATCTTCACGTCCTTCGACAAACATCTTCCACCATTCACTCTTGATGCGGTTGTTGAGCGCGACCCCGAGTGGACCTAAGTCCCACGCCCCTTTGAGTCCGCCGTAGATATCAGAGCCCTGAAAGACAAACCCGCGACGCTTACAAAGCGCAGTGATTTTCTCCATCCCATTAGAAGTTTTTTGGTTTACAGTATTTGTGTCCATATACAAAATTATGCTTTGTCAGTACTTCTAACGGGATCCATAGTGACAGTAGTTGGCGATGTGGTTTCGGCTGACATATATGTATAGATTACAGGTACTGTTGTACCACAAAAAAGTCAGTCCGCCAAAACGTTACTCAAGCGAAGCCCCAACACTCCGTCTAATCACACCATTATCTTTTTCAAAGCCGGCTTCGGTGGAGAGTTCGGTTGAAAGTGGCGCAGCATCAGCTCGTACCACATCGCCAGTAAATCGATCTGTCGCTCTAAAGCGGCTAGCGGCGAGAATGGCCGGCGCACTACCAATCTGTGTCTGGCTTGGCAAAATACTCACTTGAAACTTTATTTGTTTGTCTTTACCAGCTTCAATGTCGCCAATCGACCAAACAATCTCTTTGGAGACCGGATTAAATGACACCGTGCCATCGCCGGCAGATTGATTTTGCCACGACACATATTGTGGGAGCGCTGTCGCCACCGTGGCGCCGGTCACATCATTACCTCCAGCTCCCGCAATGAGAGTAACGGTATAGGTGGTCGCTTGGTCAGCTACCGGCGGGAACGGCCCACTCTCAACAAAACTATTATTACGCCCCAACTCACGATTAATGCGGACTGCTGAAGTGAATTTCACCTCTGTTTTGGCGGTACCAACTAATTGTTCAGTTGCTTGCGATTCAGACACACGTCTTGCGTACGCATTGGCTGTTAGATTAAAGGATGGAGTGTTCACTTGGTCACCAGGATTAAGGGTGAACGTGAACGTTTTACTCTCACCAGGCGAAACCTCTGAAAGGTCGCTATCACCAGATGGATCAAAACGAATAACATCCTTTACCGAATCATAATAACCACGCTGTACATTGACCCGGTCACGTATGAGTACATTACCAGCCACCTTTACCTCAACGGCCATATCATAGAGCGTATCGGTGAGTGTGTTACGGACAGTCACCGCTACATTTGTCTGCGAACCGATTTTGGTAGTCACAATTTCACTCTCGGTATCATTAACACTTAAGCCCACATTAATAAAAGGTTGCTCAATGATAAAATCGGCATTGGCAACAGTGAGGATAGATCCTACTTCAAATTGATTTTCAGGCTTTGGGGTTCCAGCGCTAAACTTAAGCTGGAACTCCTCAGCCTGCTGACCAACAATCACTCCATATATTTTGATCTTTTTTGTTTCTTCTGGCTTGATTTCATCAAGCAGCCAGGCACTCTCACGATACATTGGATTTGGCTCGGAGCGACTAAAGTCAAAGTTGTTTGGATAATCAGCTTGTACCAAAATATCCTTAAGAGGCGCTGATGCGTTTGATTGTACCTGCAATTCGACTTCAATTTCTTGTCCCGCGGAGACTTTTTTTAACGTATTAACTCTAATCACAACCGGCGAAGAGTTAATTTTGAAATTGAACGGCTCTGACTCTTTATAAAAGGTCCCGTTTGATCCAATGAGGCGATACTCAATGGTCGCTTTGACTTGTCGTTCTTGATTCTCTTCACCGAATATCACCGCATTAAGTGGCAGAGTAATTACCTCACCAGCACCAACAGAACCTACTGATATACGTTCCTCTAGCATATCTTGCGGGTTCTCTCCGGCTGTTTTTGTACCGGGGGGTAAATTTACTATCAAGACAGCACCTTCAATAGAAACGGTATTTTTATTTTCTAATGTAATTTCAAGTGGTAGTGTTTCCCCTCCTCCAACGGTAATCGGACCAGAAATCGTGACGTTGATATTCTCGTTTGAAATCTGATTATTACCGAGGAACATATAGAGGCCGGTCACCCCTAACACCAATAGAAATATGGCCAGTGTTGCTAAAATAATAATTGATCGATACGTCTTCCGTTTTACTACAAACGGCTTAGCTTCAGCACGAGGTTGAAGCATTTCGGTTGGTGCTTTGGGCGGGACAGCAGGAGCCTGCCATTCTCGAGCCACCGGCGTTTGCTCATCGGTAGCCAAGTGAACACGGCTCGCTGCCCGTGGCTGACCACCACGTTCATAGAGACGTTTGCGAATCTCATCAAGCTCTGCTTGATCTTTAATACCTGACATATGCATCAGTATATCACCCCCTATCGTTCCAAATGACTCACTGCCTGTGCGCCACGGTAGAGTAATTCCAATATTGCTTCGTGTTCCCCGACCAGCGCCGGCGATAGTTCATGAAGTGATGTCTCAAATAGTGGTGCTACTACCGCATCACTCGCGACATACCCAAGATGGGACAAGAGACGGACTTCAGCACAGCGTTCGTAGGCAGTACGCGCTTCACACTCAGTCGAGAGGAGTGCCAGTGCTTCGGTATAGGTACGGTATAGATTTTCGTCTGGTACCTCACCTTGGACATAGCGACGGAGGGTTTTTGTCAGGCGGACAACACTCCCCCGTGCCAACCGTGAGACCGCATCGGCATAGAAGTTTTGGTATGATTCAACACTACCAATGCGCCAGCCCGCTTTGCCTTTGACCAAGGTCACGGTGATATGCGAAAAGTCCTGCAAGGCATAGCGCTGTTTGCTTCGCTCTTCGCGGACACTGCGAGCAGTCGCGTAGAGCATGCCGGCGCGCTCGGTAAACAGGAGGTACGATTTGTCCGCGGTATTGGAGTGATAGCTCCCGACCACCACCGCGTCCGTAATGTAAGTCTGGTACGACATCATTGGCTATTATACCATTGACGTCCAGCACAAAACCGCCCCAGAATCACGCAGTGATTCTGGGGCGGTTTTCTTTTCCTTACCCTACATACTTCATTTAAATGAAGTATTCGGTCTACTCATTCACTACATTCACCACAAAGCGATACTCGCCAGCAATGACTTCAGTTCCTGATGTACTAGCGTAGGTAATACTCTTGGCATTAACCGTCTTCATGAGGAGGGCTTTGAGTGCTGGGGTTTCAAGCGCCGTTTGCCCGGCCGCATCGGTCTCAATAATGAGACTGACAATATCATTAGGGGTGAGGTCGGTCTGCTTTCTCATATCTTGGATGGCGCGCATCACTTCACGGACCGCTCCTTCGGCGATGAGTTCAGGGGTGAGGGTAGTGTCAATTGAGATGATTTCCCCTACTTGATACGCTTTGGCATTGAGCTCATCAAGCACAATTGATTGATACTCGGCTGGCAACTCTGGACCAGTGACACTGGCAATCGGCTGACGCACTTTGATACCAGACTTAATGCGCGCTTCAAGTGCGGCAGTCACGACTTCACGTACTTGCTTCATAAGATCAATACTACTTTCGTCCACAATTGCACATTCTGGCCACTTGGTGAGGTGGACACTTTCTGCCTCACTCTCCTCTCGGACTGCACGGTAGAGGTACTCAGCATAGAACGGCATGGCAGGTGCCATTACCTTTGCAAGCTCTCGCAAGATATAGCGGAGGGTGCCGAGAGCCAGTGCTTTATCTGCCACATCATCACTCTTCAATCGTTCGCGAGAACGGCGTAGATACCAGACAGAAACATCATCAATGAAATCGGCGATTGGTCGAGTGGCCTTATCGAGCTCGTAGCTCTCGTACCCTACAGTTACTTCAGCTATCAGCTGATTGAGGCGTGAGACAATCCAACGATCGAGTGTGTTGGCAGAGGCGGCATTTGCAGTAGTACCATCGGCATACATGTCGTACATGGCGAGTACATTGTGCAAACGACCGATATTTTTGCGCTGTTGTTCAGTTACTTCCTTTTCACTGAAGTTCAGGTCTTCACCCCGAATGATTGGCGCAGACATCATGTAGTAACGAATAGCGTCTGCCCCCACTCGGTCAACAAGCTCCATCGGATCAGGATAGTTGCGGAGACTCTTTGACATCTTCTTGCCGTCTTCAGCCAAGGCGAGACCATTTACAATCACATGCTCATACGGCGAACGGCCGAAGAGTGCAGTACCGAGTACAATGAGTGAGTAGAACCAGCCGCGAGTCTGATCGAGTCCTTCGGCAATAAACTGGGCTGGGAAACACTTCGGGGCAAACTCCTCTGGGTTCTCACCCAGGTAGTGATGCTGGGCATATGGCATCGAACCCGACTCGAACCAACAATCAAAGACATCCTTGATGCGCTCAAGCTTCGCACCATCGGTGTCGTAGAGCTCAATCTCATCGATGTATGGTCGATGGTAGTCGAGCTGGTAGAGGTCATTGTGGGGTATAGGGATAAAGGGCAGATCTCGCACCTCGGCATTTTTGAGATACCCAGTTTTTTTGAGGGTAATCATCTCATCATAATCAGCTCCTCGGGCTACTGTTTGTAGTGCAAAAAGTGAGCTACCGTGCCCAATCACAAGTGTGTGCTCGTTTTGGTTCGAGGCGTCATATTCATAAAGCCACTGTCCTACTCGTTTGATCAAATCAAAGCGACTCTCGCCACCGGCAAAAGTCTTCTCAAATTTTTCTTCTTCGGTTGCGAACTGAGAGTTAAACTCAGCCCAAGTCTTACCCTCCCAAGCAGTCCCTACTTTAAATTCCTGCAACCGTTCATCGGCAACGACCACAGCCTGAGACAGCCCTAGTTCATTGGCAATTAATTCCGCTGTCTCACGAGCTCGGGTCATACCCGAATGCACAATCCGGGTGATTCCTTTGACACGTAATGTTTCGGCGGTCGCTTTAGCTTGCGCTTTGCCAGTTTCAGTCAAATGATTGGCTTCATCCTTAATCGCATCAATAACCCCAGAGAGATTACTCTCCGCCTCAGCATGGCGGGTGATGGTATAGGTGTTACCACTCTTTCGCACATACGTTTGTAGGTCTTTAAGCGAGCCTATCACTTTCACTTCACCAGTGGTTGGATTCTTCCAAATTGGCAGTGGCGCACCCCAGTAACGCTGGCGAGAGATAGCCCAGTCACGCGCCCCCTCGAGCCACTTACCAAAACGATTTGTACCAACATGTTCTGGGACCCAGTGGACACCGTTGTTCACGGCGACGAGTTCGTCTTTGATCTTTGGTACATTTACGAACCATGAGGTAGTCGCGTAGTTGAGGAGCGGTGTATCGCAGCGCCAACAGTGTGGGTAACTGTGTGTGATATTCTCCTTTTTGAAAATCTTGCCAGCGGCCTGGAGGAACTTCAAGATTTCAATATCAGTATCTTTGTGATCAACGCCAGACGTATCGTCATCTTTTGGCTTTACTAAGGCGCAGTTAAAGCCGGTCACCCAGTCTTTGAACCGACCACTCTCATCGACATGGTGGACAATTGGGACATTATTGGCCTTAGCGAGCTGCATGTCGTCTTCACCGTAGGCAGGCGCGATATGGACGGCGCCGGTTCCCTCCTCACCGAGTTCGACGTAGTCGGCATGCCAAATCTTCCAGGCGTTAGTCTGGTCAAAACTCTGTCCTGCCATAAACGGAAATGGTGGTTGGTACGAGCGTCCGATAAGAGTGTCGCCAGAAAATGTTTCAACTGGCACAAGCCAATGATCGCCAAAAGCATAGAAAGTCTGAATGGACATTTTTTCTGCATAGCATTTTTCTAGTATTCCTTTTGCTAAAACAACATATTCTTCAGACTTTGAAACATACTCACCGTTTAGCTGCCCTATATCAACCTTGGGAAGAACCTTCACTTTCACATAATCAAACTCGCGATTGATAGCGGCAGCCAAGTTCCCTGGGAGGGTCCATGGTGTCGTCGTCCACACGAGGAGTGCGGTGTCAGTCACCTGCCCGGCGTCATCGAGCAGTGGTAGCTTCACCGTCACGGCGATGTCTTTGATATCTTTGTACCCCTGATTCACTTCGAAGTTAGACAGGGTCGTGCCACAGCGTGGACAGAGATGCATGGTCTTGAAACCCTCAAACGCAAGACCTTTTTTGTACAGTTCAGAGAATACCCACCACACACTTTCGGTGTAGGTACTGTCCATGGTTTTGTAGTCGTTCTCCATGTCAGCCCAGCGTCCCATACGCGGAATGGCCATCTTCCAGTAGTCAGCGTACTCCATGACGGTACCGCGTGCGGCTTCATTGAAGTTCTTGACCCCATAGTCTTCGATGTCACGCTTGGTCGCAAGTCCGAGCTTCTTTTCGATAAGGTTCTCGAGCGGCAACCCATGACAGTCCCACCCCCACTTGCGGGGAACATGGTAGCCACGCATCGTCCAAAAGCGTGGGACGGCGTCCTTGATGGTACTTGCTAAGATATGGCCGTAGTGTGGTGTCCCGGTCGCAAACGGTGGACCATCATAAAAGATATAGTCACCAATTGGTGCGTCCCCCGCCGGTGTCGCTAGGGTTTTATTAAAAATATCGTGCTCTTGCCAGAACGCAAGGATAGTCTCTTCGCGCAGGGCAACGTCACTCTTTTGTGTAGCAGTTTCAACCGCTACGGTGTCGTTTTCACGACCATGCATTTTTGACATAAAAATATAAAATGTATATCAGACATTAGTAATGAGTATGATTTAGGGGTCCAACCCCGAAACTAAACTCACCGACATATCAGGCCGGTACTTGGCATAGTACCACGATTCTCTCTTTTGGCGAGCGGCCACATAAAGCAAAGAGCAGGGTGTTAACCCCGCCCAGTTCCTTGCTCGATATGGCTTTCTGCCATATTTGTTTTTCTTGGCCAAAACGCAGCCAACAGCAGCACGATGACACTTATAAGCCCCGCAATAACCAAGCTTGTAGTAATCAAAGTCTTACCCTCCCTTCGCAACTACCGCCTTTTGCCTCCTTGCAAAGCGGTAAGTCATAATCGTACACCTGCCATCTTTACCGTCAAGCGCTAAAACGGGGCCGCGTACGCGACCCCGTTTGGGATACCACCATCGGGTGGATCATCCTCTGGGATTTGCCACATGAGCGTCTCGAGGTAAAACTGCCACCCGAGATAGGCCCAGAACTCAAACCCGAACAATTCTTGCCACCAGCCCATGCCTACCCCGCTGTTTTAACTGACTGCCATGAGCCTATCAGTATTATTTATTTTTGCAAACCTAGAGTCGTTCAGGCGCTTCGATACCGAGGACCCAAAGACCATTCTTCAGTGTCGTTGCGACAGCGGACGTCAGCAACGCCTTGTACGGAGCGTAGGTATCGCTGGCGTCCGCTATTATCTCATGCGCATAAAACGAGTTGAACTCGCCAGCTAGTTCAGTGAGATAGGTGACGACAGTATGTGGAGCACGGTCACGGAGCGCCGCTTCGGTCACCTCCGGGAACCGGTACAAGATACGTTCAAGGACGTATGGTGTCTCGGGTGCCGGTGCGAGCTGTGGCTCGATCTCTACCCCGCGCGCTTTTTCGAGCACTGAGAGACAGCGCGCGTACGTATACTGTAGGTACGGACCGGAGTCTCCTTCAAATGAAAGGGCCTTTTCTTTATCAAAGACGATATTTGAACCAACACTGTATTTTAGTATCTGGTATTTGATGGCCGCTACCGCAATTTGATTCGCAAGCTTCTCGATATCATCGGCTCGACTCTCCTGCGCTCGTTCGCGTGCCGCCTCAGCCACTTCGGCAAAGAGCGATTCGCCGGTGAGGACATTACCCTTACGTGAAGACATCTTGCCCGTCGTGAGGGTCAAAAAGCCGGTTGGGATATGTTCGAGATTTTTGTCGGCAATCTCGGGAAACAGTTCGCGCAGTGCCGCATAGAGGACTTTGAAATATTCGGTCTGTTCGTTGCCGGTCACAATGATAGACTCCGTCCAGTCAGGGTGGGCCTGCTGCTTGAGGGTAAAGTGTCCAACATCCTTCGCTTCATACGTCGGGAGACCTTGTGAGTTGAGAAAGACACGGGTATGGAGACCCGCTTTCTCTCCCTGATACACTACCGCGCCCTCGCTCTCAGTAAAGACTGTGCCGATATTGGCTTTCACTATTTCTGTACCAGGAGCACTCGCTTGGCTTTCCGTTATCTCGGTATCAAAATGTGTTCCAAGAAGTTCGCACAGCGCGGTGAGACTGCGGCGCGAAGTCGCGATACCGGCATCGCGCAGCGCATTGAGGGATTCGTCCGTGCGGGCATAGAGGGCACGGTTGATGCTTTCGATTTCGGCTTTGGCAGTCTCGTCATTCTCGTACGCATCATTCCCAACTCGATAGGCATTCCCCAGGGCTGTGATATCGCTTGGGTCACTGCCAGTAGTCTTAAGACCCCAGACTCCCTTCGCCACCGTGAGACCAATATCAGACGGATAGTTCAGGCGACGCACATCAGCCCCGGCCATTTCAAATAGTCGGGTAAATGATTCGCCAATAATATTCCCTACCAGGTTACCAATATGGAGTGGCTTAAACAGGTTTGGACTGGTGTACTCAAACAGCACTACCTCGTCTACCTCGGTGTCATGTTCACCCCAACCGGCTCCCTCTTCGAGTACTCGGGCCGCTTCAGCGGAAAAGAAATCGCGACTGAGGTAGAAGTTCAAAAAACCCAGACCAGCAATCTCGATACGCTCGACGTATTCAATCTGACCCTGAAGCTTCGCGAGGATTTGCTCCGCCACAGCGCGCGGTGATTGGCCCACCTGCTTACCCAAAACCATCGCCACGTTACACGCGTAGTCGCCATGATCAAGCATCTTTGGGTGCTCAATGGTAAATGCCACCTCGGGGAGACCAAGTTCCTTGAGTACATCAGTGATGGCGGCACGGATAACAACTTCCATATGGGCACACTATAGCAGAAAAATGAAAAAACGCCCGACCGGACGGTCGTGCGTATATGGATGAGTCGGGAGGGCCAGCTTGGCCGCTCCCTGCTCTTGCCTCTTATTGGATCTGTCCCCTTTTGGTTTTCTTCACCACCTTGACCTGGCCGGGTTTCTTGAACGGCTTTCCGCCCCGTCCAACGGCTTCGCGCCCTTTGAACGCTTTTGCCGAGCCCACGATAGCATTCGCCATCATGTTCGAAATGCGACGCGGCATTCGGGTGGTATCTTGACTGCTTTGCATTAAAGTTAGTCCCTCTTTTTTGGTACTTCCGCCCTGTTAGCGGACAAGAACCATACCACACTATTATAATTTATTCAACCCTCCGCTCGGTACGGGTTGGCTTAGTACTCGAATCAATCGTAAAGACCTGCTGGCCAATAACTTGCCCCCGCTTCGTGGTCACCCGGCAGCGCCAGGTACCATCTTGGTAACTCGAGATAGCGGTGAAGCCCCGGTAGCCATTATCTCCCCCACCCACAATTGCGAACGGTAAACTAAAATGATGCACCCACTTGCCGGTCTTGGGGTCTTTGTACTCCCAAACATGCTCTATTTCGGTAGTGAGTTTGGTCGGAGCAAAGACGCGGGTGAAGCAAGCGACAGAGCCAGTCGCAGGGTGAAAGGTCTCGTGTACTCGGACCCAGAACTGCCACCACGGGGCTGGTTCATAGACGACCTCGTAGTCACTCCCCACTTTTACAACTGATTGAGCGATAGTTATTTCTTTTAAGGAGAGTGGAATCGGCGGAATGATGTTCGTGAGATATAAACCTTGAAAGATCACAAAGGTACTGAGAATAATAAAAACGATCTTCCGCATCTCAAGGAGGAGGTAGTTTGGAATAATGAAGGTAAGGAGTTGAATGACAATGTAAACACCAATGAGGGCCAAGAGTCCTGAGCCGAAGAAGACCCATCCCCCCATGTGTCCACTGAGGACCGGTACCTGGAGTACAGCAAACGAAAATAGCCCCACAAAGTAGGCAAAGAGATTAAAGACGAGCTGCTGCCCGCGATTCTTTATTAGCTCATTACCGAGAATGGCAATGATGATGAGAAACAGGAACGGCCAACTCGAAAGAATCGCGCCACTCTTGCCGTAGAAAATGAGCATGCCGGAAAAAAGACCGCCGTACGCATACTGCATCACCATACTTGCACCCCGTTGTACCCGCGGTGACCACACATAACCGAAGCGCTGCGCAATCCCCGCATAAAAGAGTAAAAGTGAAACAGTTGCGAGCACCACGTATGCTGAGAGAATTGCATTATCAATTGCATCGTCAACACGATTAAGGAGAAGGAAGTCGGTAATGAACCCACAGACAAAGGCCAGTGTTAGCCAGTGGTGTCGAATAGTGCGTCGCAGTCGATGAAAAAATGGTTCACGCTCATCGTCCATACCAATATTGTAGCAGATGAAAAAAGCCGCCCGACGTCGATCCTGCAAAGGAGACGGTCGGGCGGTGCCATAGGCAGTGTGCAACAGGGACAGATGACGGGTTGTTGCAATTCCGCGTCAGATGTATTATGACACATTTGAAATAAAAAAGCAATCGCCGGCCAATTGACCGGCGATTGCTTTTCAAAACTAGATTTAAACCATTTTCTCTGGGACTGGGAAAGCCTCACACAGCGCCTGTACCTCTTTCTGGAGTTCTGCTTTCTTCGCACTATCGTCTTTAGCCCGCATGGCGGTGATCATGATCTCCGCAAGCTTGGTCGCTTCCCCTTCTTTCATCCCACGGGTAGTCATCGCTGGTGTCCCAAAGCGGATACCAGACGGATCCATCGCACTACGGGTGTCGTCCGCAATCATATTTTTGTTAAGGGTAATACCCACCTCATCAAGGACCGTCTCTGCCTGCTGGCCGGTAACCCCAAGACTACCAAATACGTCGGCGACAAGGAGATGGTTGTCCGTCCCGCCGCAGAGGAGGCGAATGTTTTCCGCTTTGAAGACCGCTTCCATCGCTTTGGCGTTTTTGAGGATCTGGGCAGCATACACCTTAAAAGCTGGTGTGAGGGCTTCACCAAAGGCCACCGCTTTCGCGGCAATGATGTGCATATGTGGACCTCCCTGCATCCCCGGGAAGACCGCTTTGTTGATTCTCTTCGCAATCTCTTCGCTCTCACGTACAAGAATCATGCCTCCCCGCGGACCACGGAGCGTCTTGTGGGTGGTAGTGGTGATCACATCAAAACCATAATCAAATGGGTTTTTGGCTACCCCACCAGCAATGAGTCCAGCAATATGCGCCATATCAGCCACTGTGTACGCTCCCACTTCCCGCGCAATTGCGACAAACTTTTCATAATCAAGCTCACGACTGTACGCTGAGAAGCCCGCGAGGATAATTTTTGGCTTGTGCTCAAGGGCGACTCGACGGAGTTCCTCGTAATCAATTTCACCCGTATCAACGTCTTTCATCTTGTACCGGACAAAGTTAAAGACTTTGTTAATGGCGGTGGTTGGGTGTCCGTGCGTCAGGTGTCCGCCGTGTGAGAGATCCATCCCGAGGACCGTGTCGCCTGGCTCCATGAGGGCAAAGTACATCGCGACATTCGCCGCCGCACCACCAAGTGGCTGAACATTCGCATATTTGGCCTTAAAGAGCTCTTTAGCACGTTCAATCGCGAGCGTCTCCGCGATATCAGTGTACTCTTGTCCGCCGTAGTAACGCTTTCCGGGATACCCTTCTGAGTATTTGTTTGTAAAGACTGAGCCATTGGCCTCAAGTACCGCTCGTGAGACGTAGTTCTCACTCGGGATGAGCTCTACCCCACGGGCTTCACGCGCTTCTTCGCCCATAAGAGCGGCATATAATTCCGGATCCTGCGCTTTGATGAATGAATAGTGTTCCATGTTTAAAGAATTAAATATCAGTAATCTCCTCATCAATGTCGCAGAAACTTAGATCATAAGCCAAAGAATATTAGTAGCTCCAGTATACAAGATTATTGGCGGTGAGGCCAAATCTAGGGGCCGGCTACCCACCAGCCTACGGCAGTGCTATACTGTCAACATGGATCAAAAATCTATTTTACTTGTTGACGACGACATGGTGCTCCGTGAGATGTATCGCTTTGCCTTCAGCGAAGCGGGTATCAACGTGATCATCGCCAAAGACGGCAACGAGGCTATCGCCCTGGCGCTCGAACATCATCCATCAATTATCCTCATGGACATCGACATGCCCAACATGGACGGCTATGAAGCCATGAAAAAAATCCGCGAAGATGAGTGGGGGCGAACGGCCAAAGTCATCTACCTCACCAACTTCAGTGACCCAGTCAATGTCTACGAGGCGGTGTCGCTCAAGCCAGAAGACTACATTGTCAAAGCCAATGTCGAACCCAAAGAGGTGGTGAATCGTGTTCGCACCGCAATGTACTAACCCTATACCAGTCCGATATTTAGGCTGGTGTAGTGAGTAATTTGGACTTTACTGCGGTATACACTTCTTCGTGAATCGCATCACGGTTACGGAGTTCCCCTCCCTCAAGACACGGTACTGTCACCCAGTTGTGATTGATGGCAGCAAGATACTTGGCACAGTCTGAGACTTTGGCTTGGTCAATCTTTGCCTTACTTTCGTCATTGACCACTTTTACGCCAAGTTCCTCCACATAGCCGAGGAGCTTGTCGCTTTCGTTTGGCGGCACATCAAGATAGACGGTCAAATCCGGTCGTGGCATCCCAAAGATTTCGTACTCAACATGCTCTACCCAGCGGAGAAATTCTTCACGTTGGTCGATATCGGCAATCTTGCTCCCTTGGTGCAACATCGAGGCGCTCACATAGCGGTCGAAGATAATCACCCGACCTTCGGCCACCCACTCTTCAATCTGCTTTTTTGATTCGTAGCGGTCAGCCGCAAAGAGAACAGCAAAACACTTTGGTGGCAAGGTTGCGAGCGACGGACTATCACTATCAATAAACTCGTTAATGAAGTGTCCGATAGTGTTTTGGTTGTAACGTGGGAAATCCATCTTTCCGACCTGGTACCCCTCATTGATAAGACGATTCATGAGCATATCGGCCTGCGTCGCCTTACCAATATTGGCTCCGCCGTCGACCACAATTAATTTTGCTTTTTCCATACTGATTCGAATTATTTCTTCTTTTCGTCAAAACCACCAATATTAGCTATTTCGCCCTTAAGCAACGGGTGTGCTTGATAATCATTGAGGATGATATCGTCAAGTTTGAAATCATCAATATTAGTTACACTCTTATTAAGTGACAAGGTTGGAAACTTATACGGTTCACGAGTAAGCTGCTCTTTTACTTGATCAAAATGATTACTGTAAATATGAACATCACCGAAAGTATGTACGAACTCTCCAGCTGGAATATTTACAATTTGAGCAACCATTTCAAGTAATAAGGCATAACTGGCAATATTAAATGGCACACCAAGGAATAAGTCGGCCGACCGTTGATACAGTCCGAGATTTAATTTTCCATCTGCAACCTGAAACTGAAACATGGTGTGGCAGAACGGCGGTACGTGAGATTTCTGCCCCTCAGATGCCATTTCATAAATGAAGTCGGGGTTCCAAGCGCTCACGACATAAGATTTTCGATCGGGCTTTTTCTTTAGCCCTTCAATTACCCACGCCAGCTGATCTATCTCACGTCCGTCTTTTGCTGGCCAACGACGCCACATGCGACCATAAATTGTAATGAGATCTCCCCATCTCTGTACAAATGGATCATCGGCTGGTAAATCAGTTAATTTTTGAATAAAATCTTCTTGTGATAAATCTTCATTTGGAGCGTGTTCCAAAGCCCACATATGATACATTTTCCATGCCCATTCATCCCAGATATGATTATTGACCTCAAGTAGCGGTCGGATATTTGAACTGCCACTCAGAAACCAAATAAGTTCTGTAGTAATCCCACGCCAAAAAGTTCTTTTAGTAGTTAACAATGGAAAACCTTTAGATAAATCAAAACGGATTTGTCTTCCAAAAACTGAACGAATAAACGGAGGTTCCTCGCCCTTAGTTTTGTATTCATCCAATACGACTTGATTGAAAAACAACTCTTTATCAGCTCCATTTTCTAAAATATCCCGACACAGATCAAGGTATTGGTACTCTGGGTGTTTGGTTGACATAATATAATAATGTATTTAAAGTGCTACTATTTTTTGGTCGACTTCTTTGTCTTCGGTGGAACATACCCTACAATGTTGTTTTCGTGATAGCGACCTGTCTCACCGTAGGTCTTATTCGTGTGTGAACTGAGAGTTGAAAACGAGAGTTGAGCGATAAGCATTCCAGGTCGAAGAATGATTGGCACATTGTTGAGATTGCAAAGCTCAAGGGCGATTTGTAGATAATGACCTGGGTTTACGATACTAGCTGAGTTGTGAACGATAAGACCAATGCGCGCAAGGCTCGACTTACCATTTACTTCAATCAAATAGCTATCGGAACCAAACCGTTCTTTTGAGTAGCCAAGGATACTCACTCCGGGATGAAGTACAAACTCACCACCATCAGCTACCTCAATTGTTTGTGTCTTAGGAAAAATTCCTTTAACAGGATCGATGGCTTTAGTTGAGTGAGCATCATTGACAATAAATGTATTACCTAACCGAATATCGTAGGTAGCCGGTTGTAATTGTTTTTGCACAAATGGTTCGAGGGTAATATTACCAGCCTTAACCTCCGCTAAAATATCTTTATCTGACAGAAACATATAACGAATTATTCTATGATAAATATTTTATCAGTTCCGTAGTACTGAGACCAGTTAGTATTATAGTGAGCAAACATTCGTGCCAAACGCTCTTGCGATAACTCTTCTACTCCCAACTCACCCATTAGCTCATCAAGTTCTTGACGTGCAGCTGACAGTTCTGATTCATCGTGGAGAATTTTCTCAAATTCAGCCACATATCCATAACCAGCATTTTTATCGAAACAGACATTGATCCCTTTGTATGCATATTCTTCGCGAGTGCGAGACCATTTAGCTTGATACGTGTAGCCGGCAGATAAGACCAAAACGTCTAGTTCCTCGAGACTCAATACAACTGGTTCCTCAAACTCTAACCGCGAAACTGTATTCTCACTTGTACCTGAATCAATCGAAGCTTTTATCACCAACAGGACTTCCTCGTCTCGTTGCCGTGTCCGGACAGAGAAGTTTTTGCCAATAGAAACAATCTTCGTCAGTTTAGCAAATATATCGACTAAAAATAGGTGTTCGACACTGGAAGCCAGCACTTTTATATCGCCACCTTCAAAATAGTGATTGAGCTGGGTGTTTTCTGAAGTGAGTTTTAAACTTGGGTCAGCGGTCGCCATTTTTGATTTAATCTCAGCTGCACGCTCCGGTGTACCAAGCAAACTCTTAATTTCGATTTCATAATGAGCCATAAGTTTGTAGTTCTTAGTGATTAGTGACCATAAGTGTACCATTACGCAACAAAGACCACCAAAAGACAGCCGCCTTTGAACATGTCATAATAGTATTATGTATAGAAATATCCCTATCGTTATTGTAGCCAGTATGGGCAAAAGCACCCGCGCTATTGGCCAAGACAATGGTCTTTTGTGGCATGTACCAGCTGATATGAAGCGGTTTAAGGAACTCACCCTCGGCAAGCCGGTGATTATGGGTCGGAAGACCTTTGAATCGATAGTGGCAATTCTCGGCAAACCACTACCAGGACGGACGAACATTGTGGTCACGAGAGACACAACATATCCGGCGCCCCAAGGTGTGCTCGTCGCCAATGATTTGGAAACGGCTTTTGCCTTGGCAGCGGAGGAGAATCCGTCCGAGATCCACATCGGTGGTGGCGCTGAGCTCTATCGCCTGGCACTCCCCTACACCGACTTCCTCCATCTCACCTTTTTTCATGACGATACACCAGGCGATACCATCTTCCCTGATTTTGCTACCAGCTTTACGCCCGTACATACCAGTGAGATGCAGACGCATGACGGTATCAACTTTGAGTGGGTTGATTTTAAACGCCTAAATTAACTGATTGCAAAACCGCCCGGATACACAGAACCGGACGGGTGGATTGGTCAGCGATGCTGACCTTGGCTGGCGACTTACTTCTGTCGCAACTCATCGAGGAACTTTTGGATCATCTCTTCGACGATTGGACCGTCGGTGGGTCCAAACATGGCAGCTGCTGAACCTGGTTGGAAGAACTGCCTCGGCAGTCGTTCGTGAAAGCTGAAATTGTGACCACTGACCATGAAGTAGAATCGGTCAGCACCATTCACTTCGACACGCCGAGACTCGTGGACGGTGAACGAACCGGTTACTCGATCGCTCGGAGGAACCAGCAACATCTGCACACGCTTGGCAACACCCCAGATAGAAGGCTGGTCTGCAACCGCTGCCGAAACACTTCGCGGCGAAGGACGCGAAAAAGGTGACGGACCGGGAACGAGATCGTGAACAACGATGACAAGTTCCGGCTTCTTGATGGCCAACAGTTGATCTAGCATGACTGCCTCTCTTTCATTTTTACACACCCCATTATTGGGGCTCCAAACCCTTTGACGCCTCACTTCCCCATTTCTTACAGAGACCCTCAAGATCAGGACACGAGAGGACAGCTGAGGGGATGCGTCAACCGCAAATACAAAAAACCGACACAAATGTGCCGGTCTTTTGTTAGTTTAAGGAATGAGACTAGTCAACGACTTTTACGCCCATTGATCGAGCTGTACCTTCAATACTCTTCATCGCAGCTTCAACTGAAGCGGCAGTGAGATCAACGGCCTTGATTTCGGCAATCTCGCGAATCTGCGCCTTGGTAATAGTTCCACCACTCTGAATACCTGGCTTTTGCGAACCTTTATCCTTACCCATCTTCTTCAAGATGAGGCGTGACGCTGGTGAGGTCTTGAGGATAAACGTAAACGAACGGTCATCGTAGACTGAGATTTCGATTGGGACTACTTCACCCATGCGCTCGCCACGAGTCTGTTCATTGAACTGATTGACGAACTCACCGATATTAATACCGGCCTGACCGAGTACTGGTCCGAGTGGTGGAGCTGGCGTTGCCTTACCACCCACTGACTGAACCTTGATCTTCTTTACAAGTTTCTTTGCCATGATGTTTTGTTGAAATAATTAACGTGTGCGCTACCCGCCGTGTTTTCCATAGCCACGAGCGACTAGCTTTTAGAAGCGAGGCTCAGTATACAAGAAAACCGCTATTTTGCAACATTACACTAAGGTGCTACAGCAACAGCGCGCAAGTAATCAGAAACTGAATCATAACCTTTAGCAATGGCTTTTTGTTCAATTTTTTTCTTATCGACGGAGGATACGCGGAAACGCACCACCTCAGATTGACTGGCATTATGTTTCTTTTCGGCCACAATAAGGGCGGGAAGGTCAAATATAAGCGCTGGAATATCCTCAGCGAGAAACTCTTGATCAATCTTGGCCGCTTTGCAGACAAAACGCACAACGTCACCCGTCCCCCTTACGGGAGCAAGGGTATATTCATACTTTTTGTTTTGGACAGTTATAGTGGCGGTAGTCATGGTTCTAGGTGTTACGAATTTCTTTTATAAACTTCAGCGCTTCTTTTTTGTAAAAATTTTTACAGTCGTTTTGGTGTACTGGAATAACAAGGTCTCGGGACAGATTGTAATGTTTCCATTTCACATGACTGCCTTTGGCAGTAATCCGCATGCAATCATGAGTCAACAATATTTGTTCAATCTCAGACAGTGAACAGCGGACTGGATCTGCCAGAAATTGTTCTAATACTTTCTGCTTTCGTGTCATACCAGTTGTAGCTACAATAATATACTAATGTAGCTACATGTCAAATAACTCTAGACACAAAGTATGGTTAAAGTGATGTAATTGTAGCAATCAAAAACTCCCCTAAGGGAGTGTTTGATACGCTGTAAGCCGGATTCTGTTCGAGCCATTGGCTCGAGATGGTTATATACCTGGGATGATCATTACTGATCACCTCTTGCAGCTCTCCAAGCACGTAGTCTGAAATGTAATCATAGAGATTATGTATCCAGACTACGTGCTCGGCACGGCCTTGCACAGGGGTAAGGATTTAGCCGTTTCACCTTGTATGTTGCCATACAAGCTCTACCCTGGTGGGTAGCCGTTGGCTTTCGCCGCGGGCGTCTCTGCTCGCACCTCGCTGATTGCTCAGGATGGGTATTACCCACTACCTGTCTCGACAATATTTCTATTGACGCTGTGTCCGGACTTTCCTCAAACTCGAGATGGTAATTACACAACTCGAATTCGCAACCATCCGCGTTTCTTGATTATACCATGAAGTGTAGTTTTGTAAAATGGCGAAAGCCACCGGGTTTGCTACCGGTGGCTTTCTGTGCGTTTTGCATTCGCTTGGCAGTGTCGACACGGAATATTTTACTCCCAAAGTGAACGCAGCCTTACACCTTCTTGATCTGGAGAAAGTCGAGTTCAACCGGTGTCTCGCGCCCGAACATAGCCACCAAGACCTTTACCTTACCTGACTTCTCGTCGACCTCACCCACTTTACCTTCGAGATCCTTAAATGGACCATCCGCAATAATAACCATATCTCCAGCCGAGAGATCAACTTTGTGAGTTGGTGTATCATCAGACATCTGGCGCACGAGCGCGCGGTATTCAGCGTCTGAGAGTGGGACTGGTTGAGTACCTGATCCCACAAAGCCCGTTACCCGAGGCGTGTTCCGAACGACATACCATGATTCATCATCAACAATCATCTCGACCAGTACATACCCTGGAAACAAATTTTCTTCTTCAGTCACTCGCTTACCACCTTTGACACGGATCTTCTTCTCTGACGGAACGACGACATCAAAGATTTTGTCCTGCATATTGAGAGAATCAATACGCTGACGGAGATTACGCGCAACCGCGTTTTCATACCCGGAATAAGTATGAATGGCGTACCAGCGACGCTCACCGGTTGAATGTTGTTTGGCCATAGGAATTAGATACGGTTAACAATAAAGTCGATACCGGAAGTAAAGACAAAGTCTGCTAACGACACAAAGGTCATCACTACCGCTGAAATACCCAGTACCAAGGCGGTGTATACTGTTGCCTGACGACGACTAGGCCACTTCACATGCTTCATCTCAGCGATTGTTGCGCGAATATAGCGCGAGAAACGTTCCATAGATAGATGTATATATTACTAATGACTGGTCAAAATAAAAACGCCTCGGGTGGCGATTTGACTACACTATACTCCCCAATTGTGAGGGTGTCAAACAATTAAACAAAAGACCCTTTTTGGGTCTTTTGTTCTCTGTGTCCTGTCTAGGGGATATTGTTACCGTACTCGGTAGGTCAAATTGACTCGACTCGTAATCGTATTTTCACCCATCGGTACATCAGCTGCTGGTGCCATTTCAGCCTTCGCCGACATGGCCATATCACCACCCATACCATAGTATGGTGATGGATTATATGGTGACTCTTCATAGTAACCAGTCATTTCGACCAATCGGACACCCAGTTGTGTAGCGAGAGCTTCTGCTTGTGCCTTGGCATCTTTGATCGCCAACTCACGCGCTTTAGCTTTCGATTCTTCTTCATTATCAATAGTGAAGCCAAGCCCACTAATATCAGTGGCTCCTTTCTCACCAACTCCAGTTAGAAGATTCCCAGCCTTAGCAGTATCTCGAACCTTAACGGTAACGGTCTGGTAGACCTCAAAGCCATTCATCTTCTGCTCACCTGGTGGACACCACATACCCATGGCACATGGTCGCTCTTCATAGGAGTACTTTGGATTGAGATTATAACCGGTAGTTTTTATATCTTTTTCTTCTACTCCTTCCCCTTTGAGGTAGTCATTGACTGCCTTCATGGCTTCAGCAGACTTAGCCTGAGCGGTAGCAGCATCGGCGCCCTCAGCTTTAACCGAAAAAGAGAACGTGGCAATATCTGGTACGGCTGTTACTTCTCCATTGCCAACCACGTTGATGGTGGTTGGACCCACCCAACCACCAGCATTCTTGAGTGTGACGTACGCATAACTACCAAGAGCAATAACAACACCAACCAACACCAAGGTTGCCAATGTGCGATTGATAGCTGAGCTAAATAGACTATTCATAAACTAAATAATATAACGATTAATGAGTGTACGAACCTGCGTCCCCACACTGCCAGTGTTGCCACATACCGTCACGAGAGCGGCCGTGTCCTCAGCAGAAAGGGTGAGAGGCGTCGGTTGATCCTCAAGTAAATAATACATGACGGATTCACTTCCCTCAACGTGAGGGATAGAGAGCGCGTGACCAAACTCATGAGCCAACACCTTAACTAATTCATCCTTATTTTTAAAGGTATAAATATTGATTTGTCCATTTTGATAGTCACCCTCCGTAAACTCTTCAGCGGCACCAAAACGTTCATTGTACGTGGTGACGCCTTCATTATATTGACGGATGATTTGGTTACCTCTTTCACCGACACTATTAATCTCGCGCGCTAGATTGTTGAGTCGCTCGGTTTCGCTTTCGAGGGTGTCTGCCTCACGAGCGAGGGCACTCTCGGCTTTTTGTAAGGCCGCATACTCTGCCTCTGGCACCCCACCAGCTTCATTGTAGGTTGCCACAAGCGCATTATGGGCTGCCAGTCGATCTTCGTATGCAGCCACATGTGCCTCATGTGTCTGCTTGGCTGTTTGGTATTCCGCCACCAAGGAGTCATAGGTTTCTTGGAGTTGTACTGAGCTCATTTCTTTATGAGTTAAAGACTCCCTGATTGTCTCTTCTGCTAGCAAGGCGGCCTGTCGGTCGTCAAATACGAGGTTGATAGTAACCTCGACATCCTTACTGGTCGCTAGCGTAAAAAGTTCACGTCCTGACGCGGTCTCCCAGATACCAATTGCTTTTTCCGTTGCCTCTTCGAGCTCAGTTGCTGTAATACCAAAACGTTCATCGATTTGCTGATTGATCTGGTATGTCAAAGGAGCCGGACAGACCATACCCACCGCCGCATACCAATATAGTGCCAACGAACAGATGAGCAACACCGCTAACAGACGTAACATATTGGTTATTATACAAAATTGGCAATAAAGCTCTAGGTATCACAACCATTTCTACGCTAAGCCAGGCTGCATTCGACCATAAGAAAAAGCGATGCTCGGCGGGGACCATGTCGTCGCGAAACATAGTCCCTGCCCAATATCGCTTACTCCTTACCCTCTATCATACATGAGCCTATCGAACGTCGAGGGTACATATCCACCGTATTAATTATGGAAAATTGGAAATGGAATTGCAACATATAAAACAGCCAGAAAGCTTTGCTTTCTGGCTGTTTTATACCTTTTTCATTTTCTCTATCCCTTTTCAATACTCCATCTTTTCGATTCATTATTTATTGGCTCGTTCCTGAATCTTCTTGCGGGTCAGCTGCTGCGCAGCATTCATACTGTGTTGGTAGTAGAGCGCTTTGCAACCCTGCTTCCATGCCTTGAGGTAGAGCTGGTTGATCTCCTTCACTGGCGTATCGGGCGCCACCATCACGTTTAGTGACTGGCCTTGATCAATGTACTGCTGGCGTTCGGCGGCATGCTCAATAAGCTTACCCTGATCAATCTCCGCAAATGTACGGAAGACGGCCTTTTCATCTTCACTAAGGAAATCGAGATGTTGGACCGACCCGTCATTATCACGAATACTATCCCAGACTTCTTTGGTGTTTTTATCCTTAGCTTCAAGTAGTGTTTCGAGAGTTGGGTTCTTAATCACCACCTTGAGCTTCGCTACATCCTTGATGTAGCAGTTAGACCAAATCGGCTCAATACCCTGTGACACCTGCCCGAGAATAAAGGCTGACGAAGTAGTTGGCGCAATCGCCATCGTCGTCGTATGACGGCGACCATACCCTTTGAGAATCTCTGGTTCGCCAATTTCTTTGGCCATCTCGGCTGATGCCTTGAGTGATCGCTCTTGCATGAGCTTGAAGATTTCGGTATTCAGGCGACCCGCTTCATCACTTTCAAAAGCGAGGCCTTTGGACTGCAAATACGAGTGGTACCCAAGTACTCCAAGGCCAAGCGCACGGTTCGCGACCGCAAAGTTGTACGGTCGTTCCATAAACCGAAATGCGAGACGCTTATCAGCATCTTCGTGATCACGCATGGCTTCGAGTTTATTTATGAACTCGGTCATGACTGCTTCCAGGAAATACGTCATCGTTTCCACCAAATCAGTATCCTTCCAATCATCGTAGTGCATGATGTTGATAGACGAGAGACAGCACACAAATGACCAATCACGATTACTTGGCAACATAATCTCACTACAAACATTACTCGCGTAGATCGGGAGATTTTTGTCCTTGTAGACTTCTGGCTTACCATCGTTCGCATTATCAATAAAGATAATATACGGATACCCAATTTCACCACGCCGCTGAATAACCTTGGCCCAGATAGCGCGCTTGTCGGCGTCACCGGCCACCATCTCTTCCATCCACTTATTAGTGACAGTGACCGCATGGTTAATTTTTTGAATCGGGTTACCTTCGGTACCAATATCGAGGAATTCGAGGATATCGGGATGCTCGACTGGTAAGTAGGCAGCAAACACACCACGGCGGGTCGCCCCCTGACTCACCACATCAAGAATCTTTTCAAAGAGTTGCATAAAATGCACCGGGCCAGAGGAATTACCGTTTTGGGTAATTTCACTCCCCCGCGGGCGAAGGTCACCAAAGTAGGCAGAACATCCCCCACCGTACTTACTCATCATGCCTACCTCGGCCTGAGTATGGAGAATATTCGCCATATCATCAGCTACGTATGAACCGAAGCAACTGATAGGAAGCCCGCGCTTAAGGCCAAAGTTCGCCCAGACCGGCGTTGCGAGTGAAATCCATCCGAGACTCATGTACTTTTCGAACTTATCCGCAAAGCCTTTTTGGCCGAGGATTTTTTCGGCATGTTCACCAATCGCCCGCACTCGTTCTTCGGTCGTCTGTCCATCAACGAGGTAGCCACGTGACATGAACGCACGCGTATTTTCATTAATCCAACTCCACGGTACATTCTTTTGCATAAACGGAAATTAAGTCAGCTGCGCGACAAACTAGAATAAATCTTCACTGGTAACACTGGCGGCGCGTTTGTTGTAATTGATTGAACGCTTATCAAAGAAGTCGACATGCTTCGTGGCAATCACTTCATTGTCAAACCAATCAGTTTCTTCAAGGAGGGCCTCACTCACCTCAAAGTGCCGAGGCATGCCAATCGCTGCAAGCGAGTTATTGAGACGATTCTTGATAAACTCCTTGACGTTCTGTGACGGCAAAAAGTCCAATTCTCCAGCTTCGAAGATCCAGTCCACCACACGGCTTTCAGCTTCATAGGCTTCTTCACAGGCCTTGAGGATAGCTTCCTGCATGGCCTTATCAAACCACTCTGGATGCTCTTCTTTGATAATGTTAATGACGTCAATACCGAAGAGACCATGCAGGTTTTCTTCTTTACTCGTCGCCTCAACCGCATTACTGATACCCTTAAACAAGTTCTTGTGCTTGTTAAACGACATCATAATAAGGAACTGTGAGAACAGTGACACGTGCTCAATAAAGAGCGAGAAGAGCATGATGGCATGGGCGTACTCGCGATTCTCCTGGGTGCGCGAGAGTTCTGCCACCTTATCAAGGTAGTCCATCCGCTGCTGAATCACCGGAATATCTTTAATCTTTGCAAACTCGTTGTTGAGCCCAAGGATTTCAAGCAGGTGTGAGTAGGCATCAGTGTGACGAATCTCTGACTCAGCAAACGTCGATCCCACTGCCCCAATTTCTGGCTTTGGCATCTTTTTGTAGATGTCCCCCCAGAAACTCTTCACCGCTACTTCAATCTGCGCGATGGCGAGCATGGTGTTCTTGATGGCATTACGCTCGGCATCATTCACATTCACATGGAAATGCTGCACATCGCCGGTGAAGTTAAATTCGGTATGTACCCAGTAGGAGTGACGAATGGCATCGACATACTCGTAAAGCTCAGGGTACTCGTAGGGTTTCAAGTTCTGACGCTTGCGGAAGATATCGCGCTCGCGCATCTTCTTGCGTTCATTGCGATAAATGATGTACGCCTTAGCGGTATCAAAGTAATTGAGCTCCATCAGAGACGCTTCGACCAGGTCTTGGATCTCTTCTACCGTTGGGTAGCCATCGATACACTTCTGAGCTTTTGGGTCTCCATTTTCAGCCGTACCAGCCTGCACACACATTGATACTACTTTTTGGTGAACCAATGTCGCGACTTTTTTGGCATCCTCCACCCCCCCAGCATTAGTCTCCGAGAGAGCCATGAGGATGGCGTGCTCGATCTTGCCAATATCAAATGGCTTAATTGAACCATCACGCTTTTTTATCTGCTTAATTTCCATATCACAACAACAGTTAGGCGACAGCGGTAATAAATTATTCTCATCCAAACACAATCTGTGGTGGTACTCTCTTCTTGTGAGCGGCTAACTACAATACAATGAGTCGATTGGGTTTAGTAAAGAACCTGAGGGAAATAAAGACACACCAGAACATGCTGGCCAATGTTCACGTCATAAAAATTGGCGTGCCCGTGGCGTGTCTATTACCCCGACACGCACGATTGGAGAACTCGTGCGGTATCTCTATCATAGTGTGGTTTTGGTGTCTTGTAAAAAGACGAGTCTTTTCGAAGAAAAGCTTGAAAAATATAGCTCGATTAGTTTAGGTCACTCCCTAAATGTGGATAACTAGTGGACAGTCCGTATTGCAGAACTGTTTTATGACTTTGGCGAGAGAGACAAACAAATCGAGTGACCGGTTGGACACTCGATTTGTACGTTTTATACCGTTATAGTGGCAATACTCCTTACTGAGAGTATTCCATTTAATTAGTTGTGGTGGTGACGCAAACTATCACGGATTTCCATCAGGAGCTTTGCTTCGACTGATGGTTCAGCTGGCTTCGCTGGGGCCGCCTCTTCAGCCTTCTTCATCTTTGCCATACCCTTCACCACCATAAAGATGACAAAAGCCACGATGATAAAGTCAAAGACACTCTGCAGGAAGGCGCCATAGGCAATATTCACCTCCCCAACCTTGAGAGCCCAACCAGTAAAATCAACCCCGCCGACGAGAATACCAATGACTGGCATAAAAATATTCTCGACAAGCGATGAGACGATCTTGCCAAAAGCTGCACCAATAACCACCGCTACTGCCAAATCGACGACATTGCCTCGCATGGCGAAGGCTTTGAACTCTTCAACAAATCCTTTCATAGCTTTGTATTAAAATTACCCTGATTAAATAAAGGTACCTCTATTATACGCTTCTTAAGTAAGTGACAAAACCCTATACAACTAACAATGACTGTGTTCAAAACGCCCTCAGACTAGGCGCGTGAATGAAGAAATATGAGTCGTATTTTTTATACGGTGAATGTTTCTGAATGAAGCGCAACAACGTATGAGGACGTTTTGGGCACAGTCTAATGGTGATGGTGATGGCTGTGCGTTGTGGACAAGTTGTTGTCAATTTCATGCCGTGAAAAGTAGTAAGCGGCCACCAAGGTAGTAAACGGCACCGCGAGCACGAGCCCGATACTCCCGACAATAATACGCACGAGCTCAGCGGCCACTACCTCTTGATTGAGAATATCAAGGAACGGTGCTTGGGATTGGGTATAGAGAAGCACCAGCGGCAGCGCCGTCCCCACGTACGCGAGTGCGAGAGTATTCACCAGTGACCCAACATGATCGCGCCCCACCCGCACTCCCCGTTCGTAGAGCGAACGAACCCCAAGAGTAGAGTTGGCCCGGCGGAGTTCCTGCACCACCGAGGCTTGAGTAATTGAGACATCATCAAGCACCCCTAAGAGTCCAATGATAATCCCCCCAAGGAGGAGTCCGGCAAGATCAAGCTGTCCGCCGGTGGCGAAGTTGAGATACACCGACGCGTCTGCACTAAAGCCAGTAAGGTGGAGCCACGTAACCGAGAACCACGCCACGAGACAGGTAACCCCTACCGCCGCCATCGTCCCAAAGTACGCAATCCGCACATAAATACCAAACCCATGAGTCAAAAAGAGCGTGAGCGCGAGAATCACCGCTGCAATGGCAAAGCTCGCGAGCGCCGGATCGTACCCCGCAAGGAGTGCCGGCACCAACAAAAAGAGAATAGCGACCACACTGAGAGCGAGACTGAGGATAGCCCGTATCCCCTGCCAGCGGGCAAACACTACCACCAGGACCGAAAGGAGAACCGCCAAAATAAGGAGCTGCGGTCGTCGTTCAATATCTTTAAAGATGTAGTATTCCTCACCTTCAATTGATACCAGTCGATTAACAAATATTTTGTCCCCGACCGCGAGGACCATGAGGTCGTTTTCAAAGCGGACCACCTCCCCCGCCTTACTTCCCGAGAGGAGCTTGGCGCGCAGTTCCTGCACGGTGGTGGTCGCTCCGGTACCCATAATATCCCGGTCGTAGGCTTTTACTATCTCAAGCACCTCCGCTCGAACTGTCTCTTGGAGTTCTTGGTGTACTTCTTGGGCTAAGGCAACGCTACTGCCGCTACAGAGGATGAGGAATGTCGCCAGTGTGAGCAACCAGTGCCTCATACACCAATAATGGCTTTGGTCACGTAAAAACCAATCCCCGCCCCGATCATAAAGGTGAAGAAGATAGCGATTAAAAGTGTCTCTTGATCCATAGATACCTTTCAGTATACAAAATATCAATCTAATAGCTAGTCGCGGGTTGCGGACTCGACTTTTTCCGAAAAAATAGGTATAACAGTGGTCACGCGAGTAACTCCCTACTTGCGTGACCAATCTGGCGGCTATGGTATAATGGTTATTACTGGAGTTTGTGGAACTCTCAATTCGGGTTCAATTCCCGGTAGCCGCCCCAATATAAAGGACCCCTTTTTGGGGTCTTTTATATTGGGGCGGCTAAGCAAGTGATTAGTATCACTTGCGTCCGGGAATTGAAAGTCGCAGGCATGTTTTATTTCTTTCTAGAAATAAAACGGCCGAGGCGGGGTCGCGGGTACTTAGATTTTTATGAGCAAAGCGAAATAAAAAGCTTAGTAACCTGTGACCAATTCCTTCCGGTAGCCGCCTCTCCATTGACGAGATTTGTTTATATTGTAAGCTGGCACGGAATGTTCCCTTGCTGCGTAGGTCACGCACCGATCTTTGCTGGAGACGACGATGGACTTTGATGCAATCACTGCCACCCAAAAGGACTGGACGGACTTCTTCGGCATCGACCGGAATCTGTCCAAAGACTTCAAGAATCTCACGGATTACGAAGCTACACCATGCCGACGGGCTTTTCAGCACATTGCTGTGAGCAACCTGCCCGAAACTGATCGAGCAAACATCCTCACCGCAGTCGTGGCGGCACTCTTGGAAAAGTGGGCCGAGTTGGCTCACTTGGTTGGAATCCCTGCCACCTTCCGTGGGTTGCGCCACCCCGTCCGAGACGTACTCCTGCTGACGCAAATCAACGGTGTTCTGAATCCAGCCCTGCTTGAAATTGCGCAGCTGCTTTGGGAAAAACTTCCCAAAGGCGAGAACCGTCAACTGCTCTTGGAAGCTTTTGAGCAGTATTCGCCCATTTCTGCGGAAGAGTTGATCGTTCTCTTCTACCAGGATGGTAGACAGTACGACACCCTCGTCGTATCGATCTTCCTCGACCGAGGGGATATCGCTCAGGCAGACTCGCTGTTCCACAGTCGTCTGTCTGAAATCTACGTGGATGTCGACCCAGGCTGTCTTGACTGGCTAGTCGAGAAGGGGTTGCCGGTCGCTACCGCCCGTCTGTGGCTCGACCAAAGCAGCAATCGCACTCAAGCTGATGCTGGCAACAAAGTGGCGATCAAGCATTGCGACGATGCTATCACACGCTGGGCAAAACTTGCCCCTCCTGAAACCGACCCTCCCTAAGGCGGTTTCTTTTTATCTCCCACGACTAACTTTCACCCTTATCCCTAGCAGGCAGACAAACCTGCTATAATTTTTTAATGAGTAATCCCGATGACTTCGATTTTTATTGCGATGTAGCCCTCAAGCAAGATGCGGATATTGAAAAGGTGTTTGAAAGCGATCGCATATTAGCGTACTACCATACCAAACCGTTTTGGGAAAAACATATAGTCATAATTCCTAAAGAGCATATTTGGGATATTCGTCATGTAACTGACACTTCTTTATATGAAGAAATTCTCACCGTTGCCCGAGATATTATTCGTACCATACCAGAAGAAGAGCTTCAGAATAAAGGAGTACAATTACTAACAAATATTGGTAAGTGGCAAGACACACCTCATCTCCACTTCCATATCGCTATTGGGGACAAAATTAAATAGCGGCAACTGTGATGTTGTCAGCTACTACCAAACAAAAGCCGCCCCTAAGGGCGACCTGTCACTGGTAATTGGCGTCGAGATACGTCTGAAGCTTGCCAATAGCTGTTCGGCGGAGTGAAGTTGCCTGTTCTTTTTCTGGCGACATCTCGGCATAGGTGTTTGTTTCCCCTTTAGGGATGAAAATCGGATTCCAACCAAAGTAACTCGGGCCACGCGGGGTCATGGCAATAGTCCCCTCTCGCGCAGCGGTGAACACTTGGTGTCCATGCTCGTCACACAAGACATAGCAGACGGCTCCGATAGCTGTGCGATCCTGATAGCTGTCGAGCATGCGGCACATACCTTCGTTACCAACCGTTTCGAGGAACCACTTTACAAACGGACCAGGGAGGCCGCCCAACGCCGAAAACGACAGCCCAATATCTTCAATCAGCACCGGCGCTTTGTGAATCGCATAAGCCGCCTGCGCTTTTGCTACCGCGACCGTTTCCAAATCGAGGCTTTGGATTTCGGGCAAATCAATTGCCCGGTACTCCACCGGGAACTTGAGATAAAGCTCTAGTTGCTTAACTTTGTTTGGGTTGCCAGTGATAAATGTGAGCTGTTTCATGGTCGATTATATTTATTGAAATTCAACAACTCTCCTTCGCCACCGACTTCACAAACGTCGCAATCTGCTTTTGGAGCTTTACCGCTTTGGCTTTGCTCGTAGATTCAAACATGAGCTTCACCCCGTACTCGGTCACACTCATTTTGACCGCGCCCCAGACATCACCAAAATCAACAAAGTAGCCGTCAAATTTCTTGAGCGTCTTTGGTTTGAGAGACACCAGATACTCATGTACTTTCGCCATCGCGATGTCTTTGTCGGCGACCTTGATCACAATATCCTCAGTCTGGTGGTACACGAGATACGGCGCCATCATCTCGCCAAAGGTCTGCCCCGCTGCCTTCGCCTCCACGTAAGCATCAAGGACCTCGCGTAAGGTGAGTACTTCCGAATCAGTATAGAAAAAGTCGCGGAAGAAGAAGTGTCCCGAGTACTCACAGCCAAACACCGCCTGATGCTTTCGCATCGCTTCTTTCACAAAGGTATGTCCGGTGCGGGCCATCACCACCTTCCCACCAGCAGCTTTGATAGTCTCATCATAAATACGGCTATTGAGATTCGTGGAAGCAATCTTCGCTTTTGGCTCGCGCGCCAACATACGCTTCGCAATAAGAGCTCCTATCGCCGCACTGTTGACGTAGTTGCCGTGTTCATCAAGAAACGCAATGCGGTCAGCGTCCCCGTCAAAAGAAATCCCAAAATCAAAATGACCGTGGTCAATTTTGTCATCAAGCGCTGCTTGATTTTCGCGAAGATTGGGATCAGAGTCCCGGTTAGGAAAACGACCATCACGGCGAGCAAAGATAGTATCAAACTTGATTGGAAGCTTCGCTGCGAGGAGTGGCACGATATCATGCGCCATCCCGTTGCCAATATCGGTTGCGATACGCAGACCCGCATAGTGCTTTGGCTTGATACCGGCCAGCACTCGCTTTTGGTACCCAGCGTCGATATTCTTTTTCTGGAACTTTCCTTTTTTTGCTGGCTTCGTCCACTGCCCTCGCTTCACCCGTTTGAGAATTTGGGTGAGACCATTGCGCTTCGTGAGTGGTATCGCCTCAGCGTGCACGAGCTTGAGTCCATTGTACGCAGCGGGACTATGTGAGGCAGTAATCATCACGCCAGGGAGATTCATAGACCCGGAGGCAAAGTAGAGCTGCGGGGTCGCGACCATCCCCACGTCAATCACATCCGCTCCCGCGTCGCGCACACCAGAGACAAAGGCAGTATGGAGCTCGGGCGAAGACAGACGCATGTCCCGCCCGACTACCACCTTGGTATAGGCAAACTCCTCAACGAACGCGCGAGCAACGGCATATACCAGTCCTTCATTTATCTCTTTTGGATAGATGCCACGGATATCAGCATCTTTAAAAGCTTTTTCGTACTGGAGAGCAAGCGGATAGGTCATACGGGAGTAGTATACCACTTTGGCAATTTTGGTATGAGGAACAGCTGAAAGATCGTTCCGTCTCATGGTAAGACTGGATTAAGTCATGAGTTACTAAGCTTTTTATTTAATCCTGTTTGCTTGTCCTGGTCACGAATCACTAAGTATATTGATTCACTCCGTTCTCAATCTACTAAGTGTTCTCGACCCCAGCTCGCGGTTCGTCGCCTTTCTGGGGCGACTCACAACGCTCCGCTTCACAAAGTCGTCGAAAGCCAAGTCATTGGCTTTCTAAAACAAAAACAATTCTCTTTTGGAGAATTGTTTTTGTTTTACGACTTTGTGCCCAAGACTGGATTTGGTCACACTCATGGTTATATTATTTCGCTTTGCTCACAATATAACTCATTCGCCCGACCCGGACAGTTTCGGCCCTAAGGGAACCCCGAAACTGTCTTTCAAATCCAGTCTTGGTCTACAAATAGCAACGACCGAAACATATTCATGTTTCGGTCGGCTATTTGTGCCCAAGACTGGATTTGAACCAGCATGCCCGTGAAGGCGCTACCACCTCAAGGTAGTGCGTCTACCAATTTCGCCACCTGGGCAGGTGAGAACCTTGATTTCTCAAGTGGCGACATTATGCACTAAAGCAATAGTATTATCAAGTCACTGTCGATTCCCTATGTTACGATAATTGCAATGAAACGAAAACAGAAACATCCAGTCATCCGACGCTCGTTTTCAGACGTAACACCACCGGGAACAGAACATTTTCTTGCCATCACAACCCTAGTTGCTGTGGCTGTTGTAGCACTTGAGACAGTCCCGTCCCTATCTGTCTATGTGGGTATATTTCACAATCTCGAGATGGCAATTGTGACTATTTTTAGTCTCGAGTATGTTACTCGGCTCTATTATAGTCCAAACCGGTTGCGTTATATGTTCAGTTTTTTTGGTATTATCGACCTCGCTGCCATTCTCCCTTCATACCTCGGATTAAATAACCTCACCTTCCTCAAAGCCACTCGGGCGGTACGAATCATCCGTCTTCTACGAATGCTTCGTCTTGCGAAGTTCTCAGAAATCAAACGGAAGAAAAATGCCGCCCAATCACTGTATAAAATAAATCTCGAGATTTATAGTGCGACACTTTTGATTGCGACATTACTACTCGGATCACTCTTTTACGTTTTTGAAAATCATCAAGTAGCTGCTCAGGATATTCCAAGTGGTATGTGGTGGGCGTTGCGGGCAATTCTTGGTGGTATTAGCTATCCGCAACCAGATACCCTCGGTGGAACAATCACGCTCATTCTGTCTCGGTTTACAAGCATGTTGTTACTTGGTATGCTCCTCGGTCTCGTTGGTACAATGTTGCGCAAGGTTCTGATTGGTTCTGAGAAAGATTCTTAAGCGGGTTCATCACTCCAAGTTCGTGGGTTACCAATATAGGCTATCGCCTCAGCATGAATGCCCTGATGTGACGAGAAAATGGTGGCGCCATGTTGAGAGCAAAGTGCTTTGATACTTCCTTGCCATTGCTGCCATTGGTCATCCTCAAATACTGAAATAATACCTCCAGCTGATTTTATAAGATATAATCCGGCAGCATAATCATAGGTATGCAACCCAAAAGTAAGAACTCCATCAAGACGGTTGGCCGCCACATAGGCATGTTCAAGCGCACAACAACCAAACGAATTACCGCCACCAAAATGGAGACCAAGGGCTTTGCGTATATTGTAGCTGGCTGATTTCATCCAAGAAACCCGTCCTCGCGCAATAGAAATCATGGCCCGACCACCAATTAAATCATCATTCATGTGATGTACGATATGCTTTTCGTAGACTGCTTCATCCATATAGCTAGAAAAGGTTTGTTGCGTAATTGGGTTATGAATCACCGCACACGAATCTTCATCGGTATCTCCCAGTCGTGCCACTGAGATGGCACAAAATGGAATTCTTCTTAAAAAATTATCTGTACCATCTATCGGATCAATATGCCAAACGAAACTACTGGTGCCAATCACACCTTCTCCTTCTTCTCCAACAATTGTGTCGTCGGGAAAATGTGCACGAATAAACGCAACCAAACGGGTCTCAATGGTCGTATCGATAACGGTAACCACTGAACCGTCAGCTTTTTGTTCGTTGTCAGACTCATTATCAATAAAGTATTTGTGCGCTAATTCACCCGCTGATTCAATCTCGGCAATAAGTGCTTCAAAAAGTGGTTTCGTTATCATAGCGACAGTATATAACAAAACCGACCTGACGGTCGGTTTTGTTATTGATGAGAGACTAGTCTTTCTTCTCTGCTTCAACTGGTGTTTCAGCAGCAGGAGTTTCTTCTGCTGCTACTTCCGCTGGAGCTTCTGCTACCACTGGAGTCTCTTCGACAACTGGTGCAGCGGCTGCGAGAGCAGCCGCTTCGGCGGCAGCGGCTGCTTCAGCGACTGCCTTAGCCTCTGCTTCAATACGAGCATTGGCTTCGGTCTCACTTTCGGTAGACATTGAAACGAGAGACATGCGGCGCATCTGACGCTTAATCTCACGGGCCACCTTCTCACGAATGTAGTAGAGCTTGGCGCGACGTACCTTGGCACGCTTCACAATCTCAATTTTTTCGATGAGTGGTGTGTAGAGAGGGAAGATTTTTTCTACACCAACGCCACTTGAGACTTTACGGACAGTAAAGGTAGCTCCTGGTTCATCACCATGCTTACGGGCAAGCACCACGCCTTCAAAAACTTGGAGACGAGTCTTTCCCTTATCAACGATCTTCTGGTGCACCTTGACCGTATCGCCCGGCTTCAAGCCAAGCGCCTTACGGTCTGCCATCTGTACTGGCGAGATAGCGACGCCCTGTAATGCTGTGTTCATACAATAGTAATAACAATAAAATGCCTCTTGTCCGTGTAAAACGTGCCCTAATCTACCACAAGAGACCCTATTCTGCAATACGACCGCCTATTCTTCGAGCTTTTCGGCAGCTAGTTCAAAACTATGTGGCACTGGCGCAATAAATCGTTCTCGCTCACCACTAGGCAAGGTCAGTTCGAGCACGTGGGCGTGGAGGGCCAATCGCTCCAAACCAAGATTGTTTGAGGTCTCGCGCTTCTTACCGCTATACAACACATCTTGAACAATTGGTCGATCAATGGCCTTTAGATGGACTCGGAGCTGGTGAGTACGGCCGGTCTTTGGCATTAATTTCATATATGAAAAGGGCTCACCTTCGTATTCACCAGCCGCAATTCGTTCCCAGTCAGTTACCGCATTGCGCAAGGTCCCCTTGGCACCACGCTGCGCCGAACGGAGTCGAAAATTCTGCGTATTACGGCCAATGGGTCGATCAATGGTTCCCCACCGTTCGTGGAGTCGACCATAGACAAAAGCCCGATACTCTTTTTTTGCCTTGCGGTCATGAAACTCAGCCTTGAGATGAGCGTGGGCTTCGGCAGTTTTTGCCAAGACTATCACCCCTGACGTCTCGCGATCGAGGCGATGCACTACTCCGGAGCGTTCAAGTGGTTTTCCTTCTGGTGTTGCTGTCGCTTCCCCTACCCCACGAGCACTCGGGCAGCGGACCAAAAACCAGTCGACTAAAGTACCGTCTTTTTGTTGCCAATCTTCATGCACGAGCATCCCGTAGGGCTTATTCACGACTAAAATCGCGTCATCTTCGTAAATGACCACTGGCTCAATAATATCTTTAGCGTCCGAAACGACGTTTTCTGTCTCCATATTGCGCCAGCATACTGGTAAATTCCTCTTTCGTAAATGCTGGCCAGTAGGTAGGGGTAAACATCAGCTCGCTATAGACTGCTTGCCACGGTAAAAAATTAGAGAGGCGCATATCACCGCCAGTACGAATAATAAGATCAGGATCGGGCATCCCCACCGAATCAAATAACGCCGAGAAACTGTTTTCAGTTACTGGAACCCGAGCCGCGATAGCTTTATTAACCGCAGAAATAATCTCCTGTCTGCCACCATATGATAAGGCTACCCAGATTGTTACATTAGTATTACCGTGCTCCTCAGCTTCTACTGCGGACAATTTATCTTGCATTATAGTGCTAAAGCGTAATCGGTCACCAATAAATCGCAATCGCACAGATCGCTGTTTCGCTAAAGCAATTTCTATCAATGATAATAATAACGACACTTCTGCCTCACTACGATGCCAATTCTCAGTAGAAAACGCGTAGAATACGCCATGCGGTATATGTTGCTCCTGCAACCAGGTAATTACCTGTTCAAAAACCTGTAGTCCGGCTTCGTGCCCAGCTCCTTGTGGCAATCCCCGTTCGGCCGCGTACCGGCGGTTGCCATCCATGATAAAACCTACGCAATATGGTGATGACAACTGTGTAGTCATAGGTAGGAAAAGAGGATTGAAAATTCTTGATATAGACCCGCCTGACTGCGCCACTCAACTGCCACCCCATCGACCTGCGCCAACAACGAACCCTCATGGAGATACTCTACAAATTCCTTGAGGACATCTGGCATACCTTGTGCTACAACAAAAACTGAACCATCCGAGAGATTTTCGACCGACCCTACGAGCCCAAGATTAGTCGCGGCTTGCTGGACATAATCACGGTACCGTACCCCCTGTACCTTACCGGTCACTGTGGCATGAAGTTCAATCATAATGTTTTATCTCTTTCAGATATTCTATCCAAGCTATAATTTTAATAAACAAACTACTATCATGTACATATATTTGCATTGTACCATTTGGAAGTGTTTGTCTTTTTTCTTTACTAGAGCTACTTTGTTTAATATATGCCTTAAAAAATTGATTTCTGGGTATGCCACTAATTTTTGACCAGTACTTCTCTATTGATTCAATATCGCTGTGCGAAAACGCATGAACATGTGCTCGCATTTTAGAAAGTGGCACATGACATTCATTTCTAAAGAAGTGGCAAAGTAGTCTAATAACTGAGGGGTCGCTATTTGCGATTCGAACCGTTCGTTGCGTCTTTCCACCCTCCCCCCAATATAAGGCTATTGCAACACACCATAATGGATTTTTGATTAACTGTACTGCTTGTTGTCGAGCTTCTTCTCGTATACTATCTCGGATTTTTTCGGCTGCAGTCATACGTGACAATCGTCGCTTTTCAATTGCTTCTCTTGAGTGACTATTCGCTCTGAGTTGCTTGATCTGTGTCTTCGATAATGAAATATCCCGTACCCAATAACTGACTGTAGCTTTTGCTACGTTTAATTTTTTAGCGATTTCACCTAAAGCTATCCCCCGCTCACGCAACTCTATAGCCCTCTTCTTTTCGAGTATTTTCATACGCTCATTATTATACCATATACGTGTTATTCTAATAACTTACCGGTGGACAATTTAATAAAGTACGCTATACTGCATGACATTCGGGCGATTAGCTCAGTTGGTAGAGCAAGATGTTTACACCATCGAGGTCGGGGGTTCGAGTCCCTCATCGCCCACCATTGGGGACACCCCCACAATTTTCCCTCATCTGAAGCCAATTATAGGGCTCTAACACTGGATATTTTCCGATTATGGTCCGGTTCGAGAAGCAGTTTTCGACCAAATGTCAGCATCACTTTTGAGTTTCGCCGTCGGACCAGGCCTCTATGCGCTAGTTAAGCGTTCGTCATCATTGCGGCAGTTTGTAAGCACATTGAGGCGAGTAGTTTTGAATGCTCGGACCCTTTTTGAACCGATAACCCAAGTAAATGAGCATGGGGAGATACTTCCGCGCAGAGTAGGGATATCTATTGTACTTGGAATAGTCCATCTTATTCTTCTGCTAACGAGCGCTGCCTCACTAATCTTCCTAAAGACGACAGAAACTGAGCTCTACTTGACAATTCTCCTTCTATTGCCTCAAGTTGGTATATTAATTGCAATTGTTGCTTTAGAGTTTATAATTACAGGCGGAGATATAGAGCAAAGGGATAATGGTGTCGAAGTCCTTCTTGGATCTCGCACTTGGAAACCAAGCTCAGATGCTCTTCCGGTTAGCTTAAATCAGCTACGGGACAACGCAACCCCTCTATCAAACAGGACAAAGCGAATGGGCCTAACCATTGACGCGATTTCGCGCGATGAGTTGCGTAGGGCCTACAGCATCGTCAAGGCAGAGGCGGATTCAGCCAATGTCTCGGTGATTGTCTTTGCAGCGAACGAATTTCACCGCATCAACTGCACTGATCCCAACAACATCAATGCAGTTCAGGGAGAGAGTCTTGCAAAGACCGTTGTAGGAAGCTAAGGTCCCCCACAATCTCTGGGGGCCTATTTTTTTGTATACCTACATCGCGTATCATGGAACAGACCTTGGGTCTGCTGAGTCAATCTCTCGATCGAACAGATTCAACCCGAGTAAACATGATGGCCTTTGGCTAGGTGAAGGCATATACTTCTTCGAAGCTGGCCCACGCCATGCGTTGTCGTGGACGGAAAACAAGTGCGCCGGAACTGAATTGACTCCCGTCGTCCTTGAAGCACGAATTGAAGCAGAGTCCGTGATCAACCTCTGCGACAAGAAGCATTGGGCACTAGTCAAAGAAATATATGAACTTCTTCGTGAAGAGTCTGACCTCCGCGATCAGATAGGACCTGAAGGTTTGTTTTCGGAGGTACTAAGGGGCGATCCGCGGATGTTCAGGAATACTGTTGATCATGCCGTCATGGACACTCTGATAGCTTCGGTCAACCGTTCCCTTCTCGTTAGCAGAAGTACCGTAGATCTTGTTCGCTGTCCGTTTATTGGGGGGAGAGAAGTCTATCTGAAGTCATGGTTCTTCACCAGATCTTGCCTAATGTTGAATATCCGCAACCCTGCCTGCATCAAAGATGCTAAGAATTATACGCGACTAACGCTGCTGCAGCGAGTACTCATGACCGAGTTGAATCAACCCACTGGTCTAGCTTCATCAAAACACCTTCTTTCAAGTCGATCTCTGATGAGTCCAGCGCGGCACTTCTAATAATGGTCCTACGAAGGTCGTGCGACTCATTCTTACAATACCAATCAATCATCGAAACCAACTCTTGGTCCTGGCAAACCCGATCTGGGTCAACAATGAGTATCTGCGCGTACTCAATCGCCTTCTGCAGGTCTTGAACCAAATCACCCTTATTGCCTGCTCGCCAAACGTACTTTACAATGTTTCCCCGAAGGAATGCCAACCGCTTGGCTATGTCAACACAGTTCAAGCCCGACTCGTGCTCGTAGTATGTTGGTTGCAGCATCCACTGACCCCTGTCATCAATTGACTTGAAGCTCTCTATGTCACTTTGCACATCGCGTGTCACCACTGGCGTTCATCAGGTTCCGTCCCTAATGAACAGACTGTCACTGTGAGCATGCTTGCCGAACCTTGACTTCAATTTGAACTCCAACGTGTCGGGCTGTGCGTCTAGATCACTGTAAGTTCACGTCATAGCTTTCTCCTTTCTACCCTTCTCGGTCAAGGTCGCAGTACCGATATCTCAGAGAGTTTACTCTTAGCCAGAAGAATTGTGGATTACTCGAGAATTCCGTGATGCTTTGACCCCTGTCTCTGCTATTGCCACCAAGAGACTCAGTTTTCGAGTTTTCGAAGTCTAGCGTCTCTTCCACCGACATGTTGCAATTTTTCGAGCACCGTTTTTATGGTTCGAGAAGTGTGTCGTTCTGGGTCACCTTACAGAAGTCTCAGGGTCTTTACTCTTCGGCGGGAGGCTTGTCGAATTTCTTCAGGAACTCCGTGATCGTTCGATCCTTGTCGCGGTCATGACCACTGTAAAGACAAGGGGAGTTGCGGACTGCGCAACTCCCCTTGTCTTCTATCAGAAACACATTTATTAGGCTCCGGCGAGACCTAGATCCCGCCGGAGTTAGTGAGATGTTACCTCGTGATATTGATCAGGCCGTTGATCGCGATATCGGTCGGATCAACAATTGCCCGAAGCACACCATCGCTGGCTTCCTTGCTGACCTCACCGGTTACTCCCTCGACGACAGCAACGACTGGCGCAAGGGTGGTTTCAATCGCTCCGAAGAGCACATCGGCGATGATACCATGTTTCGACATGGGTAGGCTCCAATCTAGAAGCCCTGCACTCCAATGCGCGTACAAACTCAGCCACCGGGCCGATAAGCGGCATTCGCGCCACAAAGTGCAGGGCCGAGGCTGACCCTGTCAGGCTCGCGGGCTGCATCCCGATTCTCGAACCTGATGGGAACATGGTGGATGTGACCACGACATCGTGTCAACATAAAAGGAAAGCCCCAACCAGGTTGTGGTTGGGGCGCCGTCCTTGTGGGACATGTGATTGGTGTTGCAGCACCTTTCACCGCGACGGGTCAGCCTCGAGCCTATCGCCCAAGTATCTTCCCATACCTCAGCGGCAAATGCAAGGAAAAAGGCGGAAAACTCAATAAAATCAAGTACTTAGGTTGTCGCTGTGACTAAGATATCTTCCGATCCCGAGCATGGAACCAGTAACAGTTGGAAGCATTTTGTGAACCCGAAACAGGACTTCGGCGCGAGTCGATTCAACCTCTCATTGAGTGCTGTCTAAGGGTGGAACAGTCCGTTGCCGCATGTCAAGGCTCTTCGACCCATTGTTGCCGGCATCGAATGAGTGCAAGGAGGCCTCGCAATGATTGTCGCGAGCCTGCTGGGGCAACTTACGCGACGCCAGCCTTTCAATGATCGACCTTAGAAGGTCGTTGGGAGCCCAAGTTCGAGAAATGTGTCGATGTGGGCCGCCTTACAGAAGTCTTAGGGTCTTTATTCCCTGACAGATGGCTTGTCGAATTTATTCAGAAACTCGCTGATAGTTCGATCCGTGTCACGATCATGGCCACATTACAGAAGTTTCAAGGCCTTTACGCATCGGCGGACGTCTTGTCGAACTTCTTGAGGAACTCAGTGATAGTTCGATCTCTGTCGCGGTCATGGCCACAAACAAAAAGAACCGCAGGAGTGGTTCTTTTTGTTTGTGGGCGATAGGAAGCAAATAGTTTTGCTTCCGTGAGGGACTCGAAGCGACGGACGATGTAATTTCTCTGACCAAGAGAAATTACGAGGAGTCGCCGACCAAGAACACGAGCTTCTTTTATTCAATGTATTGAATAAAAGAACCGTGATTCTGGGTCGAGTCCTGAAGAGTCCATAGATTATGAACTTGTGAACTAATATAGCCACGAGAGTGACCGAGTCCCCGCCCCTACCCCGCTACCACCACCTTCGCAAAATTATGCAAAATCGTCCGCGCGTGTGGCGTATCAAAAAACACGTCATCAACGGTTGTACCTTCTGGTAAATAGTGCGGAATATGTGCCACCCGGTCATACATATCAGCGAGCGATAATTCGGGATGGAATTGTGTCGAGATAATATTGTCACTATACGCGAGCGCTGACACCCGACAGGATTCACCACCATGCGCAAGCAAAGTCGCACCCGTCGGAATATGTGCGAGCACATCCTTGTGTCCATACTGTGCATCAAAAGTTACTGGCATATTTGCAAACAGGCGGTGGTTCCGTCCTTCATCGTGGAGCGTCACGGTATGCGTCTTTAATTTGCTCTGGTTAGTGTCGTGATAGACATTGGCACCCCGAAAGGCACCCATGAGCTGGTGTCCAAAACAAATCCCAAGAAGTGGCTTATCGATAGTAAATAAGTAATCGAGCGTTGGACTAAGTGACCGAAACAGATTTTCGGTACGTGCCCGTACTGGATCATCGGGCGATCTCGCTCCATCAAAATCATAGTCTCCCGAACCGCCGAGTATCACACCATCAGCACCCTGTATCGCTTCGAGTACATTGCCGGTAACCCCACATATAGTTTTTACCGTCGCAAAGAGAGAAACTTCACGTTCAACACTCTGGCGTTCGAGGAGATCAGCGGCAGGAGTTTGTCTGAATTGCACCAAAAGGATAGTCGGTCGGTCTTGCATAATTTGTAGTATACAAAACACTGCGCGATTCACGAAGTTTCCGGCTCACCATTTTTTTGCTATGCTGTCTTCACCTCATCGTTAGATGGGGTGCGTCCCGGTAGTTAAATGGATATAACTGCGGACTTCTAAGCCGTTATTCTTGGTTCGATTCCAAGCCGGGGCAGAGAGAAGAAAACCAAACAAAAGCGCTCAAAACGAGCGCTTTTGTTTGGTTTAGAAAGCAATTAATATTGCTTTCGACTTCTCTCTGAGTCGCAGCGATGTTTTCTGCTTGACCAAAGCAGAAAACCGCGAGACGGGGTCGCGAACATTTAGTAGATTGAGAACGGAGTGAATCAATATACTTAGTGATTCGTGACCAAATTATTTAACATTTGTAGGCACGGCTTGGAATCGAACGGCGGAGCTGGGGTCCCCTTTAGGGCCAGCGAGCCGTGTCCCGCGGCACCTGCTAGATTGTGAGCAAAAGCGAAACAATCTAGCTTGGTGACCGTCAGGACGATTCCAAGCCGGGGCAGAGTAAATTCACTAAACCACATCACAACAGTGATGTGGTTTAGTGCGGTGACTTCGACTAAAAACTCAACGTTGGTGCAGACTCCTCTGTCGCTTCTTCTGCAGGCTCCACCGTTGGTATCTGTGGTTCTGGCGTAAGGTCCGCAGGAACCTCAGTAATTGGTGACTCAGTCGTTACTGGTGGCACCGGCGCCATTGCCTCAACTGGCTGCAGATCGTTTTGTCGGGCGCGAATCTGCTCGTAAGCAGCGCCCCGGGCACGAAAACGCATAACCGCCTCTTCGACTAAGGCGCCTTTGTATGAAGTAGCGGTTATACTATCCTGCACCTCCGCTTCTACCGATACGGTATTAAGATATAACCAATAACTCACTACTCCACCAACACATACAAAACAAATTGTAATGAGGATACCGGTGAACCATTCACGAGCCGGACTCATCGCTGGTCGCTCAACAACCGAGGATGACCGTACGAGGCGGGTGATGATTGTTTGTAATTTTGCTTGGTCTATCATGGTTTTATTGTAACAAAAAGATCAACCTGCCCGCTCCATTCATTATCATTCCCCACCACCTGCAGCGATGCAATCCGACTATGGTACGGGATTGTTTCAATTGCCTTCATGAATTGTAAGACGGCCGTACGAGTACCTTTAACCGCGAAACCGGTTTTGAGCTCTCGCCTTCCTGATTCGGTTGTAACAAAATCCAGTGCCGTCGGTTCAATACTGACACCTAGGGCCTGAGCTAACGCCTCGATTTCAGCAATGAAGGTGATTGTTTCTTTTTCCTCAAGAAAATAAGAGGCAATCTCAGTGCGTACATCGATCGTTGCATCAAAGGTAGCAGCTAGAGAACGAGCAATTGATTGTTTGCTCGTCTGCTCAGCCAGTGTCGTTGCTAAAGCCAGGGCATCAGCCTTTTGTGAATGGACTGACACATACGCGTAGATCAACACGGACAATACTACCGCAAAGTAGAGGGTAGCAATGCCAAGGGTGGTGACAGTCTTTTTGGTCATAGGTTATTACTTGTTACTGTCATAGTAAAGTCAATGTTGCGATCTTTAATTAAGCTGGATATTGGCAATATAGCATCAGTAAATCGATCATCGGCTTCTATTGCGTCACGAAAATTCGCCAAAGCGGTACGAGTTCGTGCGGTACCAGTGATAGTTATTTGGGTACTTTTTTCATTGACCGTGAGTGAGAACGAAGACAGTGCTACATCACTGCCGGCAATAGTAGTCAGCGCTTCAATTGTTGCTACATGTTGACCACTGCTAGTGCCCATCGTTAGCAGTAAAGTGGCATCGGTCATGGCTACTTGTATGGCGGCTGAGCTGGTATCAATACTGGCTGTTTCGGCTGCATTATTTGCTACCTGCTGTCGCAAGTCAGTCAACTCGTTACGTACCAATACGTAAGTCGGCAGATGGAGACTCGCTACAATCAAACAGCCAGTTCCAAATAAAAATAACCAGACTGCCACCACCCGGAGCCAGTACTCTTTAATAACAAGCTTTTCAGCACTAGGGGGAATAAGATTGGTCATAGTGAAGTATCGGGTGGTAATGCCAGTCCAATAGCAGTGGCATAGCCGTAGGAATGGCGAATACTAATAGGTGGAATATAATTATGTACTGAAAATGCATTTTGCCACACACTCGCCCGTGAGGTTGGTACACCAAGTGTCTCGGTAAAATACTCTGGCAACCCCTTTAGATTAGAACTGCCACCGCACAGTATGACTGATTGGATACGACGTGACTCGGTTTTATTTTCACTACTGTGCCAATATTGTATCCGCGAAGCGAGTTCGTCTTTAATCACCGACATGGTTGAGATGAGCGCGTCATAACTTCTCGTGTCATGTACCCCCTTAATGAGCCCTTGAGTATTTTTAATGGTTGTCAGTTCTCCTTCTGTGATTTGTCCATGAACTTTCCGGAGCACTTCGGATAATTGATTGCCGCCAAAATCAATGGTTGAGGTGTACATCAACTTTCCATCAAGCACGATACCAACCCCGGTCCGGGTCTTTCCAAAATCTACCAGCATATGCGCCCCTCGCATACCAGTCGGTAGTACCGATCGCACCATCGCCTGCGCTTCTACTTCAAAGGCAATGGGCACGAGACCCGCTTCATTGCAGGCGTCAAAATAATTAAGAATGGTCTCGCGGGCATATGCGGCGACTACTACTTGTATAGTTTTATCATTAGTCTCTCCCGCTAAAATATCAAAATCAAAGAAAGCGTCACGGGCAGGAATCGGAACATTTTCTTCCAACCTAAATTCGAGTAGGCTACGAATTTCTTTAGTTGGTGTTGATCGCTTTATTTCGGTTTCAAACAAATAGGCACGCTCTTCAGGCAATGATACCCGTACAAATGTAGCGTCGGTTTTAGCCTTACATTCTTTTAAGACATCGGTCAGCTTTTTTTGATCATGCACATAGCCTCGTTCAAGTATGCCACTTGGAATATCAATCTCTCCCCAGGTTACGAGCGGGCGCATGTTTTTCTTTCCCTCACCAAATTGAATGTACTTAAGAGATGTATCAGAAATATCAACCCCTAAACTTGGCATTTTAAGGAACTGTGGCGGTGGCAAATACTGCGCAAGCAACGAACTAAAAGACATTACTTGTATTATACGTTGTGCTTTGTCTAATTCGCTGCCGGAACCCACACCTATTTCACTTTGGTACCAGGTGCTACGGTGATTGTCGGCGCTAGAAGTGCCAATGCGTCTTCATAACTAGCCGCCAGTATCATGCCCTGACTCTCAAACCCCCGAATCACCCGGGGAGCCAGATTAAGCACAAACGGAAATTGCTTCCCCACCAGTACTTGCGGGTCTGCAAAATATTCCCTGATACCAGATAGAATCTGTCGTGGTTTCTCCTCGCCTACTTCCACGGCGAGTTTCAATAATTTATCTGCCCCCTCAACAATTTCAACAGTCAGTATTGTACCAATACCAATATGTAATTTAGCAAAATCTTCATACGTGATTTGTTCCATAATTGTTTGATTATTTTTTACGAGTAAGGTATCCATCAAGAATGAGGGCTGCTGCTGAAGCATCAGTCTGGGCCGTCCTCCCTTGTAATTGTAAGGCGGCTTGGGTTGAGTACTGTTCGGGTTCAAGATGGATGGGGAGTCCGGTCGCTAGTGTAAGGTCAAGCATCAGGGACTCGACCGCTGCCTGAACAGTGTTAGGTTTCCCTTCTTTATCTAGTGAGTGACCGATGACTACCGCTCCTACTCGTTTTTCGTTAATGAGGCCAGTGATAACATCAAGCAATTTGGGTGTATTGGGTATTACTCCATGCGGGAACGCCATCTTCCCACTTTCATCCGTAAAGGCAATCCCCACTTTTTTAGTGCCGTAATCAATACCCATGAGTCGCATATGTGTCGTATTGTATGCGAGATAGGGTGAAATGGCAAAAACAAAAAGCCACGCGCAGTGGCGTGGCATTTTGTTGGATATTGTTCTCGCTTACGGTACGATGGCAGTACTTGTAGCGTAACTAGAGTTACCAGCAGTATTGTATGCGTAGACTCGGTAGTAGTAAGTACCACTCGCAACCGGAGTATCGAGGAAGGTGCGACCAGTAGTGGTTGTTACGAGACTAAAGTTCACGTTATCAGTACTACGTTCAAGCTTAAAACCTTGTTCATTGGTTGAATTGTCAGTCCAAAAAGCGTAAACACCGGTAGTGGTACCGGTTGAGGTCGCCAAGGCAAAGAAGTTGGTTGGCGCAGTTGGGATCGTCACCGCCGGAGTATAAGTAATGACCGTAGCCAAACGACTCAAGCGAGCACCCTTAGTACCTGAAGTATAAACCGCTCCTACTTCAAGGGTGCTCGATGCAGCATTGATTAGGCTCAAACCAGAAAAAGTAGTCGTTGCAAGGGCTGTTGGAGTGGTACCAGTGAGCGCATAGCCACCTTGGTCAGCACTCTGTGCGCCATTGAAGCGATAAAACACGTCCATTACTGACGAACCACCACCCGAACTATTGCGAGAGGCGCACGGCACAATAGCAATACTCGTAATCTCAGCGTTGGCTGGCACAGAAGCCAATGATACCTGATATGAATCGCGCTCCCCGACAGTAGTTTCTGATACATAATCAGTGGTGCCATTGCAAGCCGTCTCATCCACCATCGTGTAGTGGGTAGTGCCAGTTTTTGGGGTCCAACTGGCATTGATGCCGTCAGTCGTGGGAAGCAAAGTGCCAGTTGTGGCAGCAGCGGCAATACCTGCCTGAAGCAAAAATCCAGCCGCTAGCAAACTCATAATAATGAACCGTTCTAATGATATGGTTTTAATCATACAATACTTTATTTTGTAACATGTCGATTGTAACACGGGAAGTATACTATGCGCCTCAAAGTCAACAGGAATCGATCACGCTCGTGGCTAGATTATTTCACAAGCTCATAATCTACTCTCAATCGGGCTTCGATTCCTGACGCAAAGCCTCGAGAGGCTTTGCTGTGAAAGCACGAACGAAAAAGGCACCCATAAGGGTGCGCTTTTTCGTACCGTTTGTGGTCACGAATCACTAAGTATATTGGTTCACTTCGTTCCCAATCTACTAAGTGTTCTCGACCCCACCTCGCGGTTTTCTGCTTTAGCCAAGCAGAAAACATCGCTCCGGTCAGCACAGCAGTCCGCAAGCAATACTAATTGCTTGCTATAACGAAAGACCACCCATGTGCGCATGGATGGTCTTTCGTTATACTGCTGTGCTCTCACCAGGAATCGAACCTGGATCGCAGGTACCGCAAACCGGCATTCTATCCATTAAACTATGAGAGCATTACCATTACTGGTGCGTGGCATAGTACCACAAGCTTTTTCACTTGTCACGTTGCACTAAAAGCCGGCCAACTCGAGCAATCGATTGAACAATGGTTCTTCGAGCGCCTCTTCGGGTAATCGTTCGGCTAAGATATCATCAATTTCATCAATGTACTCTTCTGGTATTGGCATCACGATCATCGGTGCAAAATTTTTGTTAGACAAAACGAGTAACTGCGGCCCACGAGGATCGTCTTCATTAATACTATACGCTTTAAGTGACGTAAATGGATAGGTACTATTTTCTTCTGTAATCCCACGAACACTTACTCCATAGCGAATTATTCGTGGCGGTTGAGAAGCGGCAACAGCCAGTGAAGCACCGGATAGACCCGCTAATATCGCAAACAAAAAGTTACCAAAAATAATCGCGGCAATAACTATCGCGACAGTCAAAATTGTCAGAGCGAAGTACCAGTCACCGCCTTTATCTCCCCGTGCACGCTCGGGTGCCTCCCAGGTAATGCTCCGCATTACTTCATTCATAGTAATCTTATTTTAGCATGGAGGAAATTTTTCATAGAAGCGATACCCTAATATATGCGGACAACGTAGTTTGGATTGTTGGCCTGATGATATAATTATCAGATGAGAAGAAACCCCAACTGTGTTTGTAAAATCTGTCAAAAACCAGTGTACCGACGTCCGATTGAAATCGCTACCGGTAATGTCTTTTGTTCACGACAATGTTCTGGTTTTAATCAACAAGTTAAAAAGACTTGTAAAATTTGTTTACAAACATATGTGGGTAATAAAGCCACCTGTTCACACACTTGCGCCAACAAAGCCCGGGCCGGAATTAGCTATACCAAAGAAAATCAGTTTAATAATGCCTACCGTGGTTCCCTCCTCAAAGAAAAGGTGGCGAAACTGCGTGGCGGCATTTGTGAACGGTGCCTTGAAAAGAACTATGCAATACTCCAAATACATCACAAAATTGAACGGTACAAGGGTGGTACTGATGATTTGAAAAACCTGGAACTTCTTTGTCCTAACTGCCACGCCACCCACCATCTCGGAACGAGTTTGTATAAGTAGAAAAAGATGTTATAGTACCATCCATTGAAAGATACGGAGAGATGGCCGAGTCCGGTTGATGGCAACAGTCTTGAAAACTGTCAGGGGGGAGACCTCCTCGAGGGTTCGAATCCCTCTCTCTCCGCGCGTTGAAAATACCACCGTTTAGGTGGTTATTTTCTTGGGCGGAGAGAGAGCAAAGTGTGTGACACTTTGCGTAGGGATTCGAAAAGGTTAGTCAGATATTTTGGGAAGACTTGGACCAAAATATCGACAACCTGTACTGAAACTGTAAGTTTCGAATCCCTCTCTCTCCGCCAAATCGTGCTAGCACGAGACCCGTCAGAAATGACGGGTCTCGTGCCTTCCAAAGATAATTAAATTTGGTAACCTAATTTATTTTAGAAGAATGGCAATGATTTAGTGGGTATAAACTGATCTATAGTTAGTTAGTTTATATAAAAATTAGATCAATAAAACCGCCGATCAGGGCGGTTACCGACTCGGGCCACAACGGCCCGAGTTCAAGGTGCAGAATTGATGGTTTCTTCTTCCCACCAATGTTGCCAATCTTCAATTAGATCAGCAAGTTGTTCAGGTTGATTGGCAATGATTGGTCGAATAGTTGTTGTCAGCACTTGAGCTGAAATTCGACCTCGCATCAACAGAATGATCTTACACTTCTCGGTTCTCACCTGAAGTTTAGGCTCACTGCCGTGTGCATAACCAACTTTACCAAGATCTACCTTAAGAACACGTACATCATCGACCAATCGAGAGACAAACCTGAATCCTTCTCGAATGACCGTACAATGCTTCACCAGTTTTGGATGAGAATACACATGGAGTGAAGTCGCACCACGTGGCCATCCGTCAGGCTTAAGAGGCATGATCTGCTCCATTTTATTGACAGGATTGTGTGCCGAGGACAAACGAAAGTCCTCGGCCCGGAGTTGAGGACAACTTACCCTAGGACACCTAAGTGCAATAGGTTGTCAGAAGCGATAACCTGCTCTGACCCGAAGTAAAACAAGCGATACGTTAGCCAAGTTGTGTTTACAGCACCTGACTGGATGTTTACCAAGCAAAATCTTCGCTTGGTCCGAAGCACACGATAGGAGACGCGACCTTTGATAACTGGTCCACACAGTATTGATGCTCAGAAATCGATTATTCTTTCCCTGAGCCCGAACAGTGCAATACGCTAACGTACAGAACCTTGGTACACGCCAGCGCAGTCGAAATATGTCGAACGACTTCCGTCATCCGACCCAAGCGAACGCCACGTCACCAAACCGCACGACTCGTAAGAGCCCTTTAGGGTAACTAATTATTGTCAGAAGAAGATTCTCCTGACCCGAACTCGAGCAAAGTAAAGACTGGAGTACCCTACCTCACAAAGGAGAAAGGGTGTCGATGTACAAACGTCCATCGACCTGCAGGACAGGATGCTTTGCCGAGACTTAGTCAACCTGAAATTGTCGAGGATGTTTCACCTCGACCCATAGTACACTGGAGCATAGCTAACCACTCAACAGGCCTAGATAGTGAACCGGACCTTACCTGATAGTTGCTAGCGACGTGCAAACTGTCACTAGCCCATGGTGTAGTTCAGAGAAACGCACAGTTCATAGCAATAGTGAACGCTGTGGTTGATCTCTGGGCAAGCTTCCTTGCCCAGATCATTGCTAGGCCTCCACTTTTGACAGTAGAAGCGATTCCGCTTCAGCCAAGCATTCTTCGAGCGTTTTCTGCCCTTGGTATGCTGGCTGAAGCCACTTCGGCAACGAGTGTACCACGAAGTTGCGGAATTGCTGAGACACGAAGATGGTTACCCCTTTGTCATTCACACTCCGCACGTTGCGACCCCGTACTTGCAATGCCTGCACAATCACACGCCACTGCCAGACCGCCCACCGACGTTTGCCGAAACGCGCTTCTTCGAAGCGAGCTCCGGGCTCGTCGGGATTCGGATAACCAGGCCGAAGCACAAAGGTCACCGGTGCTGTGCCGTCAGGCAAATCAACACCTTCACCATAGTGTGCTCCCGTTCCCACAAGGACAGTACCAGCACCAGATTTGAATGCCACCACCGCGTCACGCGGAGGCAACTTACTGTTATAGCTGACTGTATCGAGCTCGAGACCTCTGGCAATTTCGAGAAACTTCTCCCGCTCTTGGTTTGAAACCACGATAACGAGTGAACGAATCCCTTTATTACCAAGGCGTTTGCACGCCTCAGCCACTTTGCGCAGAGCCTTACTCTTCTCACGCGGATTTTGCTTCCGCGACACACCTTGCCGATCACGAATATTGGTCGCGAGGTTCGGTGTATCGGTTGGCATAAAGATCCTGGTGTTGGCATGAGGCCAGTCAGAAGTCAGGCTGAGAAACGGCAACCGAATGCCATTCTCAATCGCGAACGTCTCAGGGTCACTGACAGTTGCACTCATCGCCAAGGTCTTTTCGGGCAACATATTCCGCACGAGCGGGGTCACCATGTAGGCCTTCACGACAAGCCGGTGCTGGATGCGCTCACCTTCTTTCCGATCGGTTTCCCAATAGGCAAAGGTGTAGTTGAGGGCGTTGCGTTCTTCAGTCTTCACCGAATATTGCAACGACCGCAGGTAGCGACCGAGACTGAGCGTAACCGCTTCGAGCCGGTAAAGGCTCTCACGGTCGCGAACCGGATCAATCGCACCTTCCCGCACCGCCCGCGAAATCATATCGCGCAGACGATTGGGTTGGATACGTTCGACTCGCATCAGCAGTTCTGCGATTTCCGTCTGATCCAACAATACTTGCGTACCGCTTGGTTTCGACTTCACCGTTCTCAGAAAAGTAGCCTCAAAGGCCTCGAGATGGGACATGGTATCTGCATCAGCGAAGTCCGACAAGGTTTCCATGGCCCGCCGAAGTTGGTAGTCGGTGATTTCGAAAGACAACACCGAGCGAAGCGATTCAGCCAGCCGATGTGCTTCATCGACCACGACCGCACGACCTTCATCTTCCCACTGCTTATTGAAATACACAGCAAAAAGGTAAAAGGCAAAGGTGGCGACGACGATCTTGCCCTGACGCGCTTCATATTTCTGTTGCAGGTACGGGCACGGTACCGCTCCTTTCACGAAAGTCTCGCCCGTCTCCTGATTGACTCGATGCGGACAGCCCGTATTGTACGAGCAAGGCACTTCGTCCGCTTTCAGTTCTTCATCGGGATAGAACAAGCACGGATGCTCGTTCCGTCCATAGACGACACTCACCTCGGGATACTGGGCTTTTACTTGACCCGCGAGGGTCTTGTTCGGCACCAGATAGAAAAGAGTAGTGGTTCCAGAGTGCTCGTGAGCACGCAAGTATGTGAGGCCGATGGCCGTCTTCCCTGAACCAGTCGGAAGCTCAAGAAGAGCTGCTCCGTGGGTTTCGAGAAACGCTAATGCTTCAGCTTGATTCCGCTTCATATCCGGATGGATATGACGGGGAAAGGCTGCCGTCATGGATTGATGCTTCATATCGTCTCCTTTCAAGACGTTGATTTTAGATTTCAAGGAACTACGAGGAGCGCCGAGGCGCTCCTCGTCCGGAGATTAGGTCAGAACACCCCACGCTAGGCTAGGACACCACAGAGTGGTGAAAAACCGATTTCATCCTTTCGGAATCATCAGGTCGGCCACACAGCCGACTATCGGAGCGGAGAAAAATATCTCCGCATTAAATTGATTAAAGAACGAGTTGTTTGCCAGAGGCAGCAAGCTACCTCTGGCCCTTAGAAAAGTTCGGAATACTTCACCAGACGTAACCACAGCCCAGTGCACGCAGGCTTATTGAATTGTCAGAAACGATAGTCTGCTTCTGACCCCTACCGGAGTGGAGCAAACATCACCGGGCGACGCGCAACCACGGAGAATGGTACGCCGAGGATTGGTTACCTCAGCCCGAAGACTACGCTGCCGTACCTATGCAGAGGAAGGCACAGGCGACAGTACTATAAAGTTTGTCGAATGATTACAATCACCCGACCCGTAGGCTAGCGCGCGGTACCTAGCAGTTCGACAGTGAACCTCAGAGTACATCAGGGAGCAGTAAAGTTGTCAGATGACAAAAATCACCTGACCCGTAGGACTGATTACCCTAGTGGAGAGTGCCGCAGTTAAGCCCGCTAGATTAGTGTCAAATGGATGGAACCATCTGACCCGAAGTTCAGACGAACTTACAAAAGACGACCCCACCGATGCAGAACTTACGTAGGTCAACCTTATTGAATGTCGGGAGTCAAACCCCCGACCCTTACAATGGCAACATTACCACACGCCACCTAAGCCTAAGAATGCGGAGCAAGTAAAGCCCCGCCCATAGAATAGGACTCCAAGGATCGGGCTAGTCTAGCGTAGAGTACCATAGACTACGCTATGTTTGCTGGGTTTTGAAAGCCCAGCCCGTAGTCAGGATAAGTGAAACAAGCGAGAGTCTACGTTAGCACGGCGCACGGTAGTCTACTAAAAGAAATGCCCGAGACCACATGGTCTCGGGCCCTTACGATAGAGTGACTTGCGACACTGAGCGAGACGTGAGGTAACGCTAGTGCATACATGTCGGGCGACTCACATCGCCCGACCCTCACTCAAGCCGAGCACACCAAAGTCCAACGAAGAACAGTGGAGTGTAGTCAGCCAAAAGATCAGGCGGCCTTCTTGACCTCCTGGGTCACGACCGCCCATTCCTTCACCGTGAAGCGACCGAACGGCCCCTTGCAGGCGGGACGGAAGTCGCCGAGACCGATGAACTGCCCGGCCTTGTCGAACAGATCACGCACCTTGGCCTCGTTCAGCTCGGTTTCGTCGAAGTCGACCGAGACGTCGATTTCCCATTCCATGACCTTCGGGCGGATGATCGCCACCGCGACACCGTTAGCCTGAAGCACACCACGCCGCTTGTCGATGACCCAGAGATGGGTCTGACCTTCGGGCGGGGTCTGGTTCTTGAACGGGTAGAACATCTCGCCGAGCGAGATGAGACCCGGCACGAGCGAGCTCGTGGCCGTCGAGAGGTTGCGCTTGCCATCGAACTTGACCTGCCGGCCGGCGTTGACGAGAGCGGCCATCAGATATTCCATCGGAATGCCGATCTGGTTGCTGTCAGGGCAACGGATGACCTTCTTTTCGGCCACCTGTTCCTGCGTCAGGTCACCCCGCTTGCCCTTGCGGGCGCCGGCGCCGGCGAACAGCTCATCGAGCGTTTCGTCGGTCATCGGATTCATCAGGATGGGGCTTTTGCTGCGGAGGGTGAGCATCGCGGTCTGCATGTTGTAGTTCCTTCCAGTTTGTGAGTTTCAAGTAACGATGAGAACACGACTTACTTTGTCGTGGGCACTATAATACACATATTTGACTTTTTGTCAACTAAATTGCGAACAAATTAACGGTATTGCCTTTCATGGTTAACGACGACTGAAAGCATGTCATTACACTCCTTTTCTCTTCTACTGATCCCTCTTTTAGTAGGAACTTGATGTATCGCTTTATATCAATATCTCCAACCTCAAAGTTGAGCTCTTGCCCCAGGAGGGACGCCTCGAACTTCTTATACCTCGTCACCTCCGCCACTATCTGCATTTTCACAGACAGTTCATTTACCTCTACCTTATCGACCAGTGCCTGGAGTTGTTTGATGAGTTCAGTCTCTGGTAGGTAGCCACATTTACAATGTTTGTCTTTCGCTCTTGTACAACCGTAATATACATGGGCACGGACAGAACCATTTTTCAGCTTCTTATATTTTTCATCGGCACTGATACCTGAACCACATAAGCCACAGGTCATGAGCTTAGTGAAGGCAAATTCTTTATCTTTGCGATTCTTGAGCATATTACCTGAAAGCTGCATTTTTACCTGATCAAATAGTTCTTTGGTGATAATCGGCTCATGCTTACCTTGATACCAATTGCCACTGTCTTTTGGAAATTCAAATGTCGCATGACTCAAATAGTTTTGAAGTGACTGGCTTACAATCTTTACCAGGTAAGCCTATCCGGTATCAGATCGATGTAGTACCACTGACGCCAAATATGATATATCATCGTTCATTTACGATTCGTCCAACTGAGCATTTTGTGAATCAGAGGCTGAAAATAAAGATCTACTATAGAGGAAAACAATATGACGGTGATCTATTTATTTCTCTTCAATCGGACAACCTGTAATAACTCTCTTTCTTCCGTGTACTACTGATGAAAGATCGGTTGCTTAAAAGCACACGATCACAACCGAACTTTCACTACAACGTTGTGATTCACTTACTTATTCTAACTCTACACCTATGTTGAAACAAATTTTTATTCCTCTGGCGGCACTAGCAATTACCGCTACGACTGCCAGTGCGTTTGTTGGCACTGACATGCTTAATAAACTCAATATCGACCTCACCGACACCGAACAATCTGCTCTCGAAGAAGCGCGTGAAATTCGTGAGACCGCTCATGAAGAAGCTGAGAAGGTACTCGAAGATGCTGGCATCACTGCCGAGCGCATGAAGGAAATACGTGAAGCTATGCGTGAAGCCCATAAAGCTGAACACGAAGTGATAAAAGCAGCTATTGAAGCCAACGATTTTGCGGCCTTTAAGACGGCTGCGGCCGACACGCCAATGAGTACCACAATTGATACCGAAGCAAAATTCGCCAAGCTTATTGAAGCTCATACCCTCCGTGAAGCTGGAGATCACGAAGCTGCGCGTACCATCATGGAAGAGCTTGGTCTCAAAGGACCGGGAATGGGCGGCAAAGGGATGGGTGGTCATGGTGGTGGCGACCGACCAAACGAAGATAACTAGTTCTCGGACTATACATACAACATAGAGGGCAGGCACTCACGTGCCTGCCTTTTGTAATATCTGTCCATCTGTGGTGTACTACCAGTATGGACAGTGACGAGACCGTGGTTATGCGGGTACAACAAGGTAATAAAGACGCATTTGGTGAAATCATTACTCGGTACGAACAGAAACTCTGTCGTTATGGAAGTCGGTTTTTGGGGCGAACTGACGATATTACTGACATGGTGCAAGACGTCTTCATTAAAGCCTACACCAACCTCCAAAGCTTTGATGCGACCGGCCGCTTTTCACCATGGATATACCGCATTGCGCATAACACCTTTGTAAACGAGCTCCGTCGACAAAGTCGATTTCGTGGATTCTTTGATTTGGATACCGAAGCCTTCTTACCTACCCTCATTGCCCCGGAATCGAGTCTTGATACGGTCCTTGCCAAAGAAAACACAATACTCATTGAACGCCACCTCGCACAATTGAAGCCAAAAGACCGTGAGATTATTACACTGGCATATTTTGAGGAGTTATCATACGAAGCGATTGGCGATATCCTCCATATTCCCATATCGGCAGTGGGGGTTCGCCTCCACCGAGCCAAAGCCCGCTTAAAAACCTTGTTTCCAAGTAACCACATCACATCATGACAGATCTTAAAGACAACCTCCTTGCGAGTATCAAAACAGGGAAAATTGATATGAAGCCGAAGTGGCACTTTTTGCTCGCGAGTCTCTTTTTTACCAGTGGTTTACTGGTGACATTACTCATTGGTATCTATCTCCTTAGTTTTGTTCTCTTTATACTCCGTGAGAGCGGTCTCTGGTGGACACCTGGTTTTGGTTTTGACGGGTTTTGGTTTTTTGTAACCATGTCACCATGGCTACTGATTTTGATCACGGTTGTGTTTTTGGCTACTGTCTACTTATTAGCTCGCCACTTTGGACACAACTACCGCCACCGAGCTGTGTACACCCTCCTTGGTGTAGTCCTCTTGGTACTTTTTGGTGCATCAGTGATTGATTATTGGGCTATCCATGATCGGGTTCGAGATGCTGCTGACAATCGACACATTCCTGGCGTTAGTCCACTCTATCGTCAGCAACGAGATCAGCGGCCACGAGATATTACCCCTGGTATGGTCCACGCTCTCGGAGATACGACTATCACCATCATAAACCCCGAAGGCGAATACTTGGTCTTCCTGAGTGATGCGAAACGTCCAGCTGGATACATGCCTCAGCTTGGTGACCACATCATGGTGTTTGGACCGCGTATTGGTACATCAACAATCAATGCGAAAGGGATTCGACCCCTACCGCCGCCGATGGAACGGCAATTAGAAAAACGCTACCGCTGATACATTACTGTTCTTTATTCAAGAAACGTACGGTTTCGCCCAGAGAGTTTTCTAGTTCAAGTACACTCTCGGTCATCGTCACAATGGTCAGCGGGCTTTCAAGTAACTCAATAAATAGTGATTCTTCTGAATTTTCACAAAACATCAGCGTCAGGCGTAGTGCTCCTAAGCGGATTTCGTTGTCAGTGACGGTATAGTCTCCACCAAACCCATTACAATCGGTCGTCCCTTCTACAACACCCTCTGTAGTAAAGGTGAGCGTAAAAGCATCTGATTTTTTTGGTTCTATACTAGTTCCATCTTGCACCGCTGATTGCCAAACCCAGGTTTTGTCTCTAAACGTGATGGTAGTGGCATCGGTTGTAATGGCAGTGGTAGTGGCTAGTACTGGTTCTGATACTACCGTAGGTGTTGGTAGTAGTGTCTCTGGCGGCACCGCCGTACCGGTATACACTACTTGTTGTGGTGTCTCAATCCGAACTTCATTGTTTTTGGTCCAGAGTGTGACACCGCGTTCGCCTTCATACTTTGCTCCTGAAGCCGCCACTATTTGTCGTAATACCAGACCATCATACTTGCCACCCGAGATACGAGCGAGATTGCTAATATACGCCACCGTTATCTCCCCATCATTGCTTTGATAGGTTACTACTGTCGCGTCTCTAAAGCGTTCGTCTTCATTACCAGTTGTTGTAGTGGTGTGAGACGGAAGACGGAGACTCACTACCCAACCAAGACCCCCAATGAGTGCGAGCGTGATTACTATACCGACGATATGTGTAGTTCGCATATCAATCCAGTATACAAAAACCACTCACCTAATGCGAGTGGTTTTTGTATCTTTTACAACTTACTTGGTAGTTGTTTTTTTGATTGCAGCGGCGAGACGTGACTTCTTGCGCGCAGCGGTGTTGGCTTTGATAACGCCACGCTTGGCAGCTTTATCAATCGCCTTGTATGCTTTTGGAAGCAGAGCCTTAGCTCCATCAACATCACCCGCCAAAGCGGTCTTTTTTACAGACTTCACCACGTCACGCATAGCGGTAGTACGACGAAGGTTGTACACGCGCTTTCGTTCACTCGAGCGGACTGCTTTTTTTGCATTTTTAGTAATTGCCATATCGATTTCTTATGTGGTGCGTACTATACGGTATTTCACAAAATAAATCAATGGCATCCTCCTCCCCACTCATGGTGTACAATAGCACTATTATGATTCGTCTTATTTTTGGTACCGTTGCTCATACCGTTGATAATTCGTTAATTATTGAAACAACTGGTGGGGTTGGATATTTGGTGTTTGTAACACACCGATTGATTACCCTCCCCGGTGAGACTATTCGCCTCTATACTCACTTAGCAGTACGAGAAACCGCCCTTGATCTATACGGATTTATACAACCGGAAGAGCTCCACCTCTTTGAGTTACTTTTGACCATCTCTGGTATCGGACCTAAAAGCGCCCTTCAGATTTTAGATCAAGCTGATCCTGCCTTAATACACGAAGCGGTCGCTCTGGAGGATCCGCTCCATCTCACCAAGATGGCAAATATATCAAAAAAGACAGCGGAAAAAATTGTCCTTGGACTCAAAGATAAACTCGACACGACGAGCTTCATACCCACCAACCAAGTTCATAGCACCATGTACCAAGATGCGTTTGATACGCTCGTTACGCTTGGCTACAACCCACAAACTATTCGTCAAATACTCGATGAAATTGGCGATACTGCGTCAACGAGCCTACTTGTAACTGAAGCGCTACGGCAGCTCCACTAAAAAATGCTCTCATTTACCGGTTTTTACTGTGGTTATTAGCCAAACAGTTGGCCTCGCCGTATAATGGCATACATATGGACTCTATCCTGTATCAGCTAAAACGCTTTATTCCAAAAACTGTCTTACACCAAGTCCGACCCCTTTACCATTTTTTACTCGCCTACCTCGGTGCCGTATGGTATCGACACCCGAGTCGTCAGATTACCGTTATTGCCGTTACTGGTACCAAAGGCAAATCTACCGTCACTGAAATGACGGCACATTTGTTGCGCACTCATGGTTTCCGGGTTGCTTCTCTTTCAACTATCCGGTTTATGGTCGGAGACGAAGAAACCCGCAACCTCTTTAAGATGACCACGCCTGGGCGCTTTTTTGTGCAACGATTTTTACGACAAGCGGTTGATGCTGGCTGTACCCATGTGGTACTCGAAATGACCTCAGAGGGGGCCAAGCAATTTCGACACCGCTTTATAGAGTTTGATGCATTGGTGTTTACTAATCTCAGCCCCGAACATATAGAATCACATGGTTCATTTGAAAACTACAAAAACGCCAAACTCCGTATTGCGGGGGCGGTATCACGATCACAGAAGCGTCCCCGCTATCTGGTGGCCAATCTTGATAATGAGCACGGGGCTGATTTCCTCGATTTTGCTGTCGAATATAAACTAGGCTACAGTCTAAAAAACCTCTCACTGTATTCACTCCAAAAAGATAGTGTCACTATGGTGATAGACGGCACTACCATACGGGTACCACTGGTTGGTCTCTTTAATGTTTACAATGCACTCGGAGCCACGACGCTCGCACGAGCACTGGGAGTTGAACTCGGAACTATTGAACGTGGTTTTCGGACACTCCCTCCTATTCATGGTCGAGTAGAACAATTCCATAGTGAAAAAAACCAAAAGGCAGTAACCGCAGTCGTTGATTATGCTCACACCCCTGACTCACTGACGCAGTTTTATGAAGCTTTTCCCGCTGTGCCAAAAGTGTGTATCTTGGGCAATACCGGTGGTGGTCGCGACACCTGGAAACGACCAGAGATGGGTAGTATCGCTGAACAATACTGTGACCATATTATTCTCACCAATGAAGACCCGTACGACGAAAACCCCCGCAAAATTGTCGCTGACATGGCCGAAGGTATCACCGATAAAAGTAAACTCACCATTATTATGGATCGTCGTGAGGCAATACAAAAAGCCCTTGCGCGTGTACCCGACGGTGGGTATGTGCTCATTTCAGGCAAAGGTACAGATCCCTATATTATGGGACCTAATAATACCCGCACCCCGTGGAGTGACGCAGCTGTGGTGAAAGAAGAACTGGCAAACTTACCAATACTGAAGTAATGCCGGGTCAGTTAGATATCCATCGTAAACGTATCAATGCTACCGTACGGAAATGCGGCAACAGTTCGAGGAACCACCACCTGACCGGTCGGTAAATACAACTTACCTGCCACTTCATTGCCGACACTCACAATTGGTGTTTGTGCGTATATGGCTTGAAAGCGAAGCATGCTATCGAGCTGGCGCCAGAGCATAGTGGGAGTATGGAACCAGCTATGTGACATGGGGTGTACAATAAAATCACTCGGGCGCTGTTGTACCAACCGCTTGGCTGCCAGTGGGCTAACACTCTCAAAACAGAAAAGTATATTTGGTATTGAAGCTGGGGCATGAGCCTCTACCACCCGGTTACTCGACCGATAATTAATTGTCTCGGTGAGAGTATCCGCCACCTCCTGTAACCCGGCCACTCGCAACAAAAATGTATAGAGGGTCGGCATATATTCACCTTGTGGTACCAAGTACTGCTTTTCGGCAGTATAAATATTATTCCCATTTCCCCATATATATGCTCGTTGTATCGCCTGGCCGGTAGATTGGTCGGGGGTGCGACCACTATCAATCATGATAGGGGTCTTGGTCGCATGCAATATTTGCCACGCCTCTATAGCCACTTGCGCTCCGACGCGCTGTGATTCAAAAGCATATAAATAGCGAGCGTCTTCAGGGAGTAATATGTAATCCGATTCGGTAGCCAATGCACTGGCGACCATTTCTCCAAGTGCTTTTTGCCGTTCTTCGGCTGCTACCGAGCTATCAAATGTTGTATTAACAAGGGTAATAGCTGTGTCTGGTTTGTTCTCGCTGAGCATTACATCAGACACACCATACAACCCGATCATCACGCTCATTGAAATTATGGCCACCCCTTTTTGTTTTGTGCGTAGGAATTGATAGACCATAACGATTCCATATAATCCAAATATGCCAACACCATAAACCCCGCCCCACTGCGCCAATGGTGCCAACCATACAAAGAGGTAACCAATGTGGCCAAACGAAAACGCACCCGTGATGTATGCTCCCGGTCCAATAGTTAGTAAAGAAAAAACGACTGCCCCAAGGTATTCTGCCACTACCCATAACAGCGGGAGGAGGTATATTCGTGAGCACCAAAAACTAAACACCCGCCACAACAACGCCAGTACGATACCAGCGGTCGAAAGCCATAACGCGGCGGTTACCCAGTACAAGAAAATGGCTATCAGCTGGGTACTCGGTGCCAATTCAAACAACCATACGATTGGATAGGTGTACCAAAACCATACAAGTGACACCAGTGCCTTAGCACCAAAGAAAATCATTAATGTGCTCGGTAGTTTGGTTTGATCAAGTCGTTCTATAAGGTCTAGAGAGAGAAGGATGGCTATACAAGCAATCGGCATCGCCATTGGCCAAATAAAAGCCGTACCTAATCCTCCCCCAAGCATCAGCGCTGCCAGTTTTGGGTACGATAGAAGCCCGTTACGGAGCGTGCTCTGATTAATCATATGGATGATGCAATAATACCACCCCGGCGGTCACTGACACATTAAGTGATTCCTTGATACCACCCATCGGGATTTCAAGAATAGTATCAACTCGATCAAGAATGTCTGAGGGTACCCCCTCTACTTCATTACCAAAAATATAGGCTACGTGCTCGGCCGGTTTATAGTCATACAGCGAGATACTCCCTGGTGCAATTTCAACCGCCACTACCTCTACCCCATCAGCTTGCAAACGCTCGATAAGAGCTTTGCCATCAACCACCGATTCCCACGAGACCGACATGGTCGCCCCCAACGAGGTTTTTTGTATTTCGGTATCGATTCGTCCAAAACGATCTTGTGGAGCGGGTGTGTGTCCAACCAAAAACAACTTACTCACCTTGGCCGCATCGGCGGTGCGGAAGATAGCCCCGACGTTGTACTTGCTTCTTATATTATAAAGAATGACATACCGCATATGTGCTAGACTACCAGAGTAGGTATGCTGAATCTAGTCCCCCTCCAATTCCTCGCCCTCTTTGGGTATGCGCTCTTACGGATTGTGGTTGGCTTGGTGTGGCTCGAGTTAGCGCTCCGGCATCGGCAAGACGCCAAGCGGATAGCTACAACCTTTCATCTCCCACTATTCCCCTGGCCAAAGGCCGGAATCACCCTTATTATCATCGTCGAGTTTATTATCGGTGGATTGTTTGTGATTGGTCTCGCGACCCAAGTGGCCACCCTCTTGTCTATACTGTGGTGCCTCAAGTTACTCCTCCTCCGCCGTTACTTCACTGATAGTAGTTTCCCTGATATACGAACTACTATACTCCTCCTCGCTATTGGCATCTGCCTCTTTATTACGGGGGCTGGCGCACTGGCATTTGATTTACCAATTTAATATGGTATAGTGCACGCACATTTTTGCGGTGCAAAAATGAGTGCCCACAATACTATATGCGCCTATAGCTCACCTCGGTCCGCGTGAACAGTGTCCCACACTCTTCACCCTTATTAAGGAGAGACGGCCTTCATAGCAAAAAATAATATGCGCCTATAGCTCAGCCGGTAGAGCAGCTCCCTTTTAAGGAGAAGGTCGTAGGTTCGATCCCTACTGGGCGCACATATGAAAAGACCCAAAGCTTTGGGTCTTTTCATATGTGCGCCCAGAGAACAGTCTGGGAGACTGTTCGTTAGGGATCGAAAACCTTTTGCAGAACTTTATGAGCACAGCGAAATAAAGGGCCCAAAAGGTGTCCTGACCCTGTAAGGGTCGAGCCCTACTGGGCGCTTACGCGACTATTAAGTAGGTTATATGCCATGCGAAATAATATACCTTACAGTGGTGACCGATTCCTAGTATCAACTGAACTCAAGAAATTTTTAAGTACAGAGATAGAATTTTTTAACAAACCATCACCATTATTAATTATAATTGATGTCAGCTTATGTTTCCTTACATACTGATGAAATAAATTATTTTCCCAGTTTTGATAATCTTGCAAAACCACTAGCTTTTGTTCTGTGCTATTGCTTTCCAAAAATAAAGCTCTATCCTTTTCACCACTTTCAATCCGATTTAACAATTGGTCTGCCGGCGCAGTAATCAAAATTACAGCATCAAAAGCTTTAATCCAATCTGAGATTATTTGATTTCTTTCGCCGTTCACTAGATTTGTGTAATGACTGTCTAATAAAAAGTTATCTTGGTTTGATATCAAATCGCTTACGTACTGCTTAAACTTTTTATCACGAATATTGGTAGAGATTTGTCTTAGTTCAGCATAATCATTTGAGATATCTAAAAAGTCCATAAAGTCAGTCGTTGCGTGTACGTAGTGTAGTTTTGTTATCTCTGAAAGTTCTCTTAGAACTGTTGTCTTACCACAGCCATTAACACCTCCTACGTAGATTCTCATAAACTATGACAGAAAAACTACAACGAAAATTACACCCCCAACACCCACCGCTCTAACCCCACCCCAACTCCGTCTTCCCACTTCTCGCTTCATGGTGAGCCCGCAACGATGTTCCTGCCACCTTCTTAGGGATAGAAATTACTGAAATCATGAACATTTTATAAGTGAAGTAGTTAGGTATATCTAGTTATCGTTATATAAAAAATTACGTGTCTTTGGGTAATTATGACTTCTTCCTTTACTAAAGACGATTTGTTGGACTGAAAGATTAGATTTAGGACTCATAAAAGCAGTGCCTGCTCCCATAAGATATAAAAACCACGTTCGGCGAAAACGCTCATTGAATCTAACTGGATCGAGTTTTTGTATTTCTGGCCAATTGTTCTTAAAGTTCTTCAGCCACTCTAAGGCTGCAAGACCATAATGATACCGAGCATTTTCTAGATCCAAAACATAAAGACCATGCGCTTCAAGTAAGTGAATGACTTTAGAAATACTAGGAATGTTACCGCCTGGAAAAATATATTTTGTTGTAATAAAATCTGTATACTGCTCTTTGCTGTACGTCATTACCGAGAGAAGACCAATGCCTCCTATTTTTAAACTATCTGCGATACTTTTGATCCAAGCTTCTTGACAATCTTTCCCAGCATGTTCAAAAACTCCGAGCGAGACATAACGGTCATACAGACCCTTCCGTTTACTAAGTGCACGATGATCTTCTTCCAACAAATTGACGGAATCTGAAACTCCCCACTCTTTTGCTTGTTCAAGCAATGTCTCATTTTGGTTTTTTACTAACCCGTAGGTATCAACCATTACTTTATAGTCACGCGCCATTAAGTTGGTCATATACCCCCAACCCGAGCCAACTTCAGCGACTTTCATACCCGGTTTTAAAAACATTTTTTTGCACATGTAGTTGAAACGATTATGCATAGACTCATCGAGTGTCTCAGTGCCATCTTGCCAATACCCTTCAACATACCCATACGTTTTACCTTGAATAAGCTCGTAGAAACGAGCTGGGTAATTGTAGTGAAAAACTGCATTCTCTTTAGCTTGGTCAAAATTCTTATTGTTAACCTGCCTTTCATAAAAATATTGCCGGATTCGAACAAGAAGTGGTGGCTTCGCAGAAATAAATGCCTCTCGACCAAACTCAATCAAGCGTTGGAAGTCATCGTCTGAAATGTTAACAAGTTGCTGATGAAACGCCTCAGCAAAACCAACTCCCCCCATTGTTACAAACCATCGTTCTGCTTTTGCAGATTTTAAATACACTTGAACAATATCGTTACTTTTTTCTGCTGCAATGTTTTTATATATTGTTTGATCTGAAAATGTTACTTGGAGCGGTAATTCAATCGCATGAAAACTTTTTTTCACCCCTATTTTTGCTAGCTCCCGAAAGATATTTAACATATCATTGTATATAAATAGATTTTAGTAACTACACCCCCAACACCCACCGTTCCAACCCCACCCCCAACTCCGTCTTCCCACTTCTCGCTTCATGATGTACTTGAAGTAACGACTGTGACAACCGCTCCAACTCCCCTGGTGCAAAGTTCCGCAACGCGCGCTTCGCCTTATCGTATGGATAGGACTTCAGCCCCACCTCCTCTGCCGACCTCCCGATACTTGCTAACCGCAAGGTCTTCAGTTGCCACCAAATAATTCCTACTGTCTCTTCTTCCGAGATACCAAGTCGAACCGATTCAGTGAGGAGCATCCACATGGACTTTTTGTCTTTGGTGAGGAGGGCCCCAGCCAACAGAAACGGATCGAAGGTCTGTTTGCCAGCTTCTTTTTTATATTCAACGAGTTCTGCTCCGACTTTTTCATACCGCTTTTTTACCGCCGCCAAGACTGCCGTCTCTATAACAAGTATCGTGTGTCCACTTTCAGCCAAAGCCGGTAACTGGGTTAAGAGTATCTCTTCTACTTCTTTATCCTCCGACGGCGTATCAAATACATAGGCCGTCTCACCACCAAAGAGTGAGATTGAGGAGGCGATATCAATGAGTCTGGCTGCAGTAATATCTTTGGTTTCGAGTCGCTCGACACTGACGCCTCCCTCCCGCAGCGCATCGGCTTCGGCCATTGCGGTTTGTCTCACCTTGATGGTGTCGGTTCCGTAGTAGAGCTTCAACATATAAAACTATTGTATCAAAGAATATGAACCGGTGTTGGGTTGACAGACATTATTCAAAAGACTACAGTGTGCGCAGAATAGATCCTGAAGGAGGCATGAGTATGCCAAACAAAGTCCTTGTCGTGGGTAACTTTCCCACAACATCGCTGACTGGTCATCAAGTATTGACCGCAAGCGGCTATGACGAAGCTACCGAAATGCTGAAAGAGAGCAGTTTCGATGTCATCATCATGGACGCAGTCATCGGTACGACAAATGGTCACAGTTTCTTGCAAAAGATTCGTGACCTTAACGAGACTCGCCAAAAAAACAAGCTGCCCGACCTTCCAATCCTCGTGAATCACTCTGCTGACAAAGTTTATATTGTCGTGGACGGTGAGCAGCGTGTCTGGAACCTGGGACCGAGTATGTGCAGTTTTGGTAACGCCACGTTCGTGAACACGAGTACTCCCAGCTGGAAAGATACCGTGGCCAACTGGCTCGCAGAGCCTCGCCGCCTATCGCGAAAAGCGGCCTGAACAAAGGCGCCCGAGGGCGCCTTTTTCGCATCTTATTATTTGTAGGGTACCAACTCCCCCCAATTCTTGCCTGTCGCGGCTTCGGCTGTCAGCGGTACGCCGTAGGTCTCGTAGCCGGTAAGCACCGCTTCCATCTCGGCTTTCAAGACACCAATTTCTTCCTTCAGTACCTCGTCTTTGATTTCAAACACAAGTTCGTCGTGGACCTGGAGGAGTATGCGCACCGTGTCAGTTTTTTTGTCACTTGTGAGTCGAGTGTAGATGTTGATCATGGCAACCCGCATCATGTCAGCGGCTGTCCCTTGTACCGGCGCATTTATCGCCATGCGCTCGGCCATAGCGCGGATAAATGGTGCACCAGAGTTAATCCCTGGGAAGTGTCGTCGGCGACCAAAGAGCGTTTCGGTATACCCATCACGGCGCGCCGCCGCTTTGGTATCTTCGAGGTACTCTGCCAAACGGGTAAACGTATTAAAGTACGCGGTGAAGAATTGTTGGGCCTCCTCCCGACTCGTGTCCTCACCCAAGTTCCCTCGTAGAGCATTGACGCCCATACCGTAGAGAATCCCGAAGTTGATCACCTTCGCTTTGCGCCTCATCTCTTTAGTAACTTCCTCCGCCGAGACCCCAAACACGCGCATCGCAACCCCGGTATGGACATCCTCTCCCCGCTTAAAGATATCAATGAGTTTTTCATCTTGTGACAAAATCGCTGCGACCCGCAACTCAATCTGAGAGTAGTCGATTGATACTAGAGTATAGCCGGGTGAGGCTATAAACGCTTGCCTAATTGCCCGACTCTCTTCGGTACGAACGGGGATATTTTGCAACCCGGGGTTTTGGGACGCCATCCGGCCAGTCGCTGCCCCAGTCTGGATAAAGGTCGTGTGGACGCGCCCATCGTCTGCCACGTACGTTGGCAGATTATCAATGTACGTTGATACCAATTTCTGTAACTCACGGTAGCGCATAATGTGATTGATAATCGGATGCATATCGCGCATCTTTTCGAGCTCCGACTCTTTGGTCGAACGCTGACCGCCAGCAGTCTTTTTTTGCTGCTTTGGTTTGAGGCCAAGGGTATCGAAGAGAATATCGCCCAGCTGCTTAGGTGAATTGATATTAAACGTCTGCCCAGCCGCTTCATAAATAGTCGTTTCAAGTATCGCCAATTCTTTATGCATCGTCACCGACAAGGTTTTAAGATACGGCACATCAAGCGAGATTCCTATCTCGTGCATATAAGCGAGAACTGGCACCAGTGGCGCCTCAATCTCTTCGTAGACGCGCCAAGTCCCCTCTTCTTTGAGTCTTGTCTCGAGTACCTTCTCAATAGCGGTTGGATCGGTAGTCCCAAGGTAGGCTCGACCGTAGTCAATAATATCTTCCAGTGAGGCGTTTGTGCGTTCACTCTCAAGGAGCCAGAGGAATATTTGCAGACGGGTGAGCTGCTTTCGACTAACAGCCGTCGTCGCAGTAAGTGGTGCTGCTTCTGGCATCACCGCTCCCACAATATTTTTGACCCGAGCTCCTAAAGTACGAAAACCAAACTCTCCAAAGAGAGCGCTGATGCGCTCGCCGTCGAGTTTTTCGCGCCAGCGTAGTGACGCCACATCTACCAAAATTGGTGCATCAGTCCGAATGGTGGCAAGCATCTTGGAGAACATCGCTTCCTCTTCGCCATCTTTGAGGAGATTCACCATCCGATCTTTGATGCCAGCGGCTTTCAACTTTTCTGGATCTTTTTTGAGTACTTTGTAAATAGCCTCGAGACTCCCAAATTGCTGAATGAGATCGCTAGCAGTTTTTTCACCAATCCCTTTGATGCCCGGAATATTGTCTGAGGTGTCTCCACGCAGACCCTTGTAGTCTGGAACGAGCTTGGGTGGAAAGCCGAAACGCTCCACGACCGCTGCTTCGTCGTAGAGAATAGTGTCGTTGATACCTTTTTTGAGGGTATAGACTCTGACTCGCTTCTTATCGACACATTGGAGCGTGTCCATGTCCCCCGAGGCGATGACAACTTCAATGGCTTTATGCTCCTTCATCTGATGCGCGATAGTGCCAAGCATATCGTCTGCCTCAAAACCAGGCACTTCAAACACCGGTATCCCAAAAGCAGCAAAAATATCATATGAGCGCTTGATCTGCATGACGAGCGCCTCATCAGTTTTGGTACGAGTACCTTTGTAGTCAGCATACGCATCATGTCGGTAGGTCGGCTCAGGCAAATCAAAACAAGCTGCGATGTACGTTGGCTTAAACTCTTCGATGATACGGAGGAGCATGGCGACTACCCCATAGAGCGCACCAGTTGGTTCACCACTCGGAGACGCAAAATCTGGCAACGCATGAAAGGCGCGGTGTAATATGGCATGTGCATCAAGTAATACCAGCGTCTCGGGTGTAGGTTTTTTGGTCATAGGGCAGGTATGTAGGTGAGCGTCCGGACGCCGTTAGTATCAATAATCTCTAGGGAAGCGGGTGCTTCAGGGAGTGTGTCTCTCATGTTTGATGCCCACTCAATACAAACAAGGGTATTAAGTTCATTAAAAATTTCTTCTATGTGAAGTGGCGCCACTTCGGCACCGTCTTCTAAACGGTAGGCGTCAATGTGCACCAGGTTAGCGAAAACAGCGTCGGTGGTCTGGTAGCGCTTCATAACAACAAACGTTGGACTCACCATCGTCTCAGTAACTCCTAAATGAAGACCGAGCTGTTGCACAAAAGCAGTCTTACCTGCTCCCAGTTCACCCGTTAACGTGAGCACAACTGCCCCTGGTTTTGAAGTGTGTTTTAAACTAGCCAGAACTTTTGCTGCTACCTCTCCCAAAACAGCTAAAGTCGGAGCCGTGTAGGTTTCCATATGATCGCATTGTAACACCGAAAAAACCCACTGTCGCCTTCCACCAATTAGGTCACCATGGCGTCATCTCTCGTGTACAATACGGGTATGGATCAGTTTCATGATGATGACACAACAAAGCGACTCGCCGATCTCCGCAAGCGTGGTGAGGAAACCTTAATGCAAACACTCGCATTACAGTATGGTCTCACGTATATCGACCTCCACGGCGTCACTATCAATCCTGAAGCGTTGACCAAAATCCCCGAAGAACGTGCCAAACAAACAAAAGTGGTTGCCTTTGCTTTAACACGACAAAACCTGTCAGTGGCAGTGATGGCGCCGCAAGAACCGAACACCGGACAATTATTGAACGAATTAAAACGAGCTGGCTATACGCTCTCAGTCTTTTTGGCTTCTCGTGCCAGTATCGAACATGGCCTCCTGCGGTACGCTGACCAAAAAATGACCACCGCGAGCAAACGAGGTATTCTTGATATTAACACCGAGGCTATTAATGCTACGGCTGGCGCCATAAAAACCATTAGTGATGTGACTTTGGCGTTAACAAAAATATCGACAATAAACAGTCCTCGACAAATTTCTGAGACGCTCGAACTGATGTTTGCTGGAGCACTAGCACTCAAGGCTTCTGATATACATATTGAACCAGCAGCAACCGGTATTCGCTTACGATATCGTCTTGATGGTGTACTCCTTGATATTGCCGATATTGACACTCACTTGTATGGACGTCTCATGAGTCGTCTTAAACTCCTTTCTGGCATGACCCTCAACGAGAAGAAAGAGGCTCAGGACGGGCGGTTTCAATTTGTTTTTGGTGATACTGAGATTGAAGTGCGTGCATCAGTAATCCCCGGAGCAGGTGGTGAATCAATGGTAATGCGTCTCCTTGATCCGAGTGTCGCTAGCTTTAGTATTGATAAACTTGATCTTAATCCCTACCTCAAAGTTGTCATGGAGCGAGAGCTTAAGCGTCCAAATGGACTGATCATCACCACCGGTCCAACTGGTTCGGGTAAAACTACCGCGCTCTACGCCTTTTTACGAGCGGTACATGATAGTGAGAAAAAAATCATCACTATTGAAAACCCAGTGGAGTACAAATTGCCTGGTATTGTCCAAACTCAAATTGGCCCCGACTACACCTTTGCTTCAGGCCTGAGAGCCATTCTCCGCCAAGACCCCGATATTATCATGGTGGGTGAAATCCGTGACCGTGAAGTAGCCGAGACCGCTATTCACGCTGCACAAACGGGTCACCTCGTATTCTCAACCCTCCACACTAATAGTGCCGCCGGTGGTTTCCCTCGCCTCATTGACCTCGGTGTTGATCCACGCATTATTGGTAGTTCGGTCAATGTGATGCTCGGTCAACGGTTGGTCCGCGTATTGTGTCCACACTGCAAAAAAGCCGGTGTCGCCAGTAAAGAACAACTAGAAATCATTCGTCAGACACTGGCTCACTACCCAGAGCCAGTTGCAGTTGCTGATGATTTGAATCTGTATGAAAGTGTTGGTTGCGATGCTTGTGGTGGCACTGGTTTTAAGGGACGAGTTGGTGTGTTTGAAGCAATTGTGATTGATGACGCTGTCGAAGAAATTGTCATTCGGGACCCACGTGAGGTTATGATACTCGACGCCGCCGCGCCCCAAAATATTCCAAGTATGGCTGAGGACGGTATGATGAAGGTGCTCGCCGGCATTACTACCATTGATGAACTTGAGCGGGTGGTAGATCTCCAAAATGTGAGACGGGCTAAAGACCAACCACCAGCATCTGATGAGGAAATCGATATCTCTAAATACATCGTATAGTGAGATGCTGAACAGGAAAAGTGCGGCAATGTGAATATTTAAAACAGACGCGTCACCATAAAAATGGTGACGCGTCTGTCTTGACTTTACTCAAACTAGAAAAGAGTCTACGGTCAATATAGGCAAATGGAGCTGACTACGTTATAGTCGAAACAAATAAGTCTTGTTCCCTGACAGCGATACATCCATGTATTCGAGAGTATAACTCTCTAAGCAAGCTTCCGCATAGAAAGTGAATACCGCGCTAAGGGGATACAGAGTGTTCCACTTCAAGAGTGGGACCCCAATAATCCTCGCAACGTACTCATGTTGCTTAGAGAGTTATCATCTTGAACACAATAAAAGGCGCCATGGTGGGCGTTTTTTGCTTATTTTTTTGTGGAGAGCGGCCAAATAGGTAATACCAGATAGATATACACTACATGAACTGGAGAACTTAACTTGCGTATACTAGCATACTGTATACTCTTTGTCAAGCTTCGGGCGGCAATGCATGCTTTCTGCTATACTAGAAACACTATGGCTAGCTCGACCCCTCGCCCATCCATTACCCGCGACGACGCCGGGAATCTCGACCAAACACTCCGCCCTCAGACCTGGGAAGAGTACATCGGCCAAGCCAAAACCAAAGAAAACCTCCGGATTTTGCTCACGGCTGCCCGTGAACGTGGACACGCTGCCGAACACATTCTCCTCTATGGACCCCCTGGCCTTGGGAAAACCACGCTCGCCCACCTCATTGCGCGTACGCTTGGCACCAACATGCGTACCACCTCCGGTCCAGCCATTGAGCGGGTGGCTGACCTCGCTGCCATCCTCACCAACCTCTCACCAGGAGACGTCCTCTTTATCGATGAAATCCACCGCCTCAGTAAAAGTATTGAGGAAGTCCTCTACCCCGCCATGGAATCAGGGGTGCTTGATATCATCATCGGTAAAGGTCCGTCGGCCCGTACCGTCCAACTCGAATTACCTCCATTCACCCTCGTCGCCGCTACGACTCGTATCTCACTCCTCTCGGCACCGCTACGCTCGCGTTTCTCTGGTGGTACCTTCCGCCTCGAGTTTTATAGCGATGAAGAAATCACCAGCATCTTGGCTCGGTCAGCCGATCTCTTACAGATTAACTCTGATCAAGGACTTCTCTCTGGTATTGCCAAGCGCTGTCGCGCCACCCCGCGTACCGCGAACTATCTCCTCAAGCGCTGCCGAGATTTGGCTCAGATTGAAGGCGGTACACTTAATGCTGATATTATTAGTCGGACGTTTGGCCTCCTTGATATTGATGCTATTGGTCTGACACGCCCTGACCGTGCCGTGCTTGAAGCGATTATTCATAAATTTGGTGGTGGTCCCGTGGGACTAAACACCATTGCGGCCGCCACGGGTGAAGAAGAATCAACGATTGAGGATGTGATAGAACCGTACCTCATCCGCCAAGGCCTCATCGAACGCACGCCACGGGGACGTGTCGCCACTAGTGAAGCATATAAACACCTGGAGCGTATATGAATATAGAAAAATTAACAGCTGACCTCGAGAAATTTGATAACTATTTTCGTGATCATGGTGAAGCCCTGACTGAAAAGGAACGCTTATTTTCGCGAGTAGTTAAATTGAATGAAGAGGTTGGTGAACTATGTGAAGCAGTATTATGTGAATTTGACAGTAACCAACGAAAGAAGGAAAAAGAGATTGATTTAGACGCAGAACTCGCTGATGTAATAATTTGCACACTACTCCTCGCGCAAAAGCGTCAGAAAAATATCTGGAATGAGGTTGAAAGGAAAATTGAAAAACAGTTGAACCGATTTAACTTGAACTAAACATGAGTGGACACAACAAATGGTCAAAAATAAAGCATAAGAAGGCAGCGACCGACGCGCAAAAGAGTAAACTGTTTAGTAAACACGCGCTCATGATCACGATGGAATCAAGGCGTGCGGGTGGAAACCTCTCTTCACCAAGCCTCATTGCCGCTATTGACCGTGCGAAGAAAGATTCGATGCCAAAGGAGAACATCGACCGCGCGGTTGCCAAAGGGGCGGGCGCCGGCGGAGCTGCTCTTGAAGAAGTAGTCTTTGAAGCCTTTGGTCCAGGCGGAGTTGGGATGATTATTACCGCCGTGACTGATAACAACAATCGCACCTCACCCGAAATCCGTCACATCTTCACCAAAGCCGGTTACAGTCTTGGTGCGCCCGGCACTGCGATGTGGGCTTTCACGAAGACATCCGACGGGTATATCCCCATGAACCCAACCGAAATCAACGACAATGATGGCGAAGCCCTGGCAAACCTTATCGAAGCCCTTGAGGAGCAAGATGACGTGCAAGAAATCTACACCACCGCCGATAGTCCCGAATAGTTAAAATATAAGCGGGTGATGGCCAATGGCCATCACCCGCTTATGGTATGCTTTTACATATGCGCGTCCTTGCTATTGATCCAGGTTTTGACCGTTGCGGGGTGGCGATTCTTGAGTATGTGGCAGGAAAAGAGGTATTACGCTACTCGACTTGTATCATGACTGATAAAACCGCCACGCCCCCTCACCGTCTCACAACCATTGGTCAGGAAATTGAAGCTATTATTGCCACCCATAAACCAACTACCCTTGGCATCGAAACACTGTTCTTTAACAAAAACATTACTACCGGCATTGGAGTAGCACAAGCCCGTGGAGTGGTACTGTATATTGCCGAGCTACATGGTCTTACTATCTATGAGCATGGTCCGCAGGAGGTAAAGGTGGCAGTGACAGGGTACGGGAATAGTGATAAGGCAGCGGTGTATGCCATGATTCAGCGACTGGTACCGAATATCCCCAAAAAAGCGAAGGACGACGAATATGACGCCATTGCGGTGGGTATCACTACCCTTGCACAGTACGGACGAAATCGGTAGAATCACCCGGATTGAGTGGGGCTTGCAAACTTTTTTAGTTTTGTTATAACCATTCACATAATTATTTAGTTTTTATGACGCAAGATTTTGGCACCGACAATACTGACGAGGTTGAAGATGAGGAATTAGATCTCGGAGATGATGAAGCTACCCTTGATGATGACTTACTTGATGAAGTAAGCGGTGACGAAGTTGTAGCTGACGATGATTTAATGGAAGGTTTTGGTATTTTGCCAGAAGAGGAAGAGAAGGATGATGAAGAAGAAGAAAAAGAAGATGAGGAAGAGTCACTTGAAGAAGACGCCGAGGATGTCGATTTTGATAGATTTGATGACGTAGACGAACTCTAGTTCGTTTAACTCACTAAAACAAAAGAGCCTCTACCTAGAGGCTCTTTTGTTTTAGTGGTATATTGATGCCATCTATGGCCAAACGATCAGGCGACATTAAAAGTCTCGGCAGCCTCTTTCAAATCTATAAGGAGCGTTTAGTGGCGCCCCAAAAATCGGTGACCGACGCTGCTCTTGAAGTAATTCGCGACGTCACCGGCATCACCCTCCTCCCCCACACCTGTACCTATACTCCAGCCACGAGAACCCTCAAAATAAATGCTTCAGCGATGATTCGTCAAGAACTAAAGCGGCAGGAACCAGAAATACTGGCACACCTCAAGGGTAGACTGGGTGAAAAAAGTGTCCCAAAAATCATGCTTTAAAAATCAAAACCTTTCTGTTAACAGAAAGGTTTTGATTTTAATAGGGGGTCAGTGTTAATTCCTACGGCGGCGGGGCGGATTACTATCTTCAGCCGGTGTCTCCTCTTCCTCCGTAGTTGTTTCAATCGTCGTAGTAGAAGTTACGAGTGATCCATAGGTAGCATTCTTCCAGGCCTGCACTCCCCATTCCCAATTGTAGTACTGTTGATCAGCCGCGGGGTTAGTTGGGTACGGCCCTCGTGGATTACTGCGGTCAACAAAATGAAGGATGGTGTGCATGCCACCAAGAATATTTGAGACACTCACTGAATCAGTAGAACTTCCAGCCAATTCCGAAGCCAACATACCACTATCAATGTAATCACCGCGAATGATTGGCTTCACTCCAGCGAGGTCTACCTGCGGCTGCGGGAACTTTTCATCAGGAAGTTTTGCAAGCGCATAGTCCATAAACTCACGCCACATCGGGGTCACAATGAGACCAGACAGTCCACCACCCATCGGGCTATTGTCGTTGTTTCCGACCCAGGTACCAACCGCTAGATTTGGGCTATAGCCCATGAGCCAAGCGTCACGGAGATTGTTGGTACTACCAGTCTTTGAGGCCACGTCTCGCTCTTTGAAGTTCACGAGTGAGTTAGCACCCCAAAGTGGGGTACGAGCGACATTGTCAGTGAGCACATCACTGATAAGGAGGGCAACATTGCGATCAAGCACCTGTTTGGTTTCCACTTTACTTTCAAACACCATATTGCCACGAGTGTCTTCGATTTTAAGAATACTCCGTGGCGTCGCTCGCACTCCTTCGTTCGCAAATACCCCATAGGCATGGGTCATATCAAGGAGTTTTACTTCACCACCACCAAGTACCAAGGTGAGCCCGTATCGATCTGGATCATTAAGGGTTGTCAGTCCCATATCCGCCGCTAGTTTAAGTGTGTCTTTAACACCAGCCAGATAGAGAGTTTTTACCGCCGGTATGTTCAATGACTGTGCCAACGCATTACGCATACTCACCGGACCTAAGAACTTACCGTTGTAGTTATTGGGTGAATAACAAGGCGACTCAGAACTCGTGCTATCAGGTGGACATTGTGGCGAAAATTGTGTTTTGACGTCAAACAAAATCGTATTTGGAAGATATCCTTTTGTGAAGGCTGAGGCATACACAAAGGGCTTAATCGACGAACCAGGCTGACGTTCAGCCAGTGCAATGTTGAAGTTACCATCGATATCTTTACTGAAGTAATCACGAGAACCAACCATCACCAGCACGTCACCCGTCTTTGGATCAGTCGCCACCAGTCCGGCATTATCCGCCTTAAAACGCTCGACATTGGCTGCCCCCTTCTCGGCTACTATCCGTTCTGCCTCTTGTTGGAGATCGTAATCAAGGGTGGTGATGACTCGAAAACCACGTTCCGCCAGTGCTTCTTCGCCGTACTTCTCCACCAACTGCTCTCGAATAAACATGACGAAGTGTGGCGCACGGATACCAGTCACTGCCTGGGGTAAAAATTCCACTGTAGTGTTTTTTGCTTCATCGTATTCTTCTTGTGTAATCATACCGTTTTGAAGCATCTTATCGAGGACAGTATTCTTGCGAGCATCAAGGTCAGCGCGGTTACTGCCGTATGGTGATAGGTAGGTGGGTGCCTGTGGCAACGAGGCAACATAAGCTGACTCAGCCAAGGTGAGGTCAGCCGCCTTTTTACCAAAGAAAGACTGAGCAGCCTCTTCCACACCATAAATAGTTCCCCCGTACGGCACCTCGTTCAGGTACACCGCCAAGATTTCATCTTTACTTAACGTGCGTTCGAGTTTTATCGAAAGAATTGCTTCTTTGACTTTACGGGAAAGTTTTTTATCGCGCTCAAGGACTGAGTTTTTGATAACCTGCTGGGTCAAGGTCGAACCGCCCTGCCCACCGAGGAGGTCCCCTTGGGTGGTGTTGACGACCGCGGCTCGCACGATCGCTTTGAGATCAATACCGAAGTGGCTATAGAAGCGTTCGTCCTCGATCGCGACAGTAGCGTTTTTTAGATGCCTGGAAATCTGTTCAAACGGTACAATGGTTCGTTTCACGTCTTGGTGGAGGTCATAAAGGAGGATTTCTCCGGTACGGTCGTAGATTTTGGTCGATTGGAGAATTCGGCGGTCTTCAAACGAAGAAAGGTCGGGTATTTCTAAGGTCGAAATCCATATCAACAAGGCGCTCGCAATCAGTATCCCCCCGACAAATATGACAATTGCCCCGTCAATAAGAACGTCTTTATAATGTTTTTTCCACCACTCGCGACGAAATATACGCATAACTTGCAACGTTTAATAATGCTTATACTACCACAAAATGTCTAGTTACGGACCGTTGGCGCTGTGCTAGAGTATTGAAGTATGAAACTCAGTGAAGAGCTAATCGCCCGCGGTTTTATTTATCAACACTCAGCTGACGTTGAGGTTATCCTTGATGGTGAAAAGCGGACTGTCTATCTCGGTATTGATCCGACCGCTGATGCTATCCATGTAGGGAATCTGGTACCCTTCATGATGCTTAATCACATCATGCAAGCTGGCCATAAGGTGATCTTACTCCTTGGGGGTGGTACGGCCATGATTGGTGACCCGTCTGGACGAGACACTGAACGAGAACTGGCGACTGCTGAAAAAATCAAAGAGCAAGCCACTGTTATGGAAACTGGGGTGCGAGCGTTGAGTACCGGCGATATGGTGTTTGTGAACAACCACGACTGGCTCGCCAAGCTCACTGCCCTTGATTTTATGCGCGATGTCGGCAAACACTTCACGGTGAACGCCATGATCAAAAAAGATTCAGTGGCCACTCGGATGGAGAGTGAAAATGGTATTTCCTACACCGAGTTCTCCTACTCACTTCTCCAGGCTTATGACTACCTGCACCTCCACCAACACAACGGTGCGGATGTACAGATTGGTGGTTCAGACCAATGGGGTAATCTCATCGCGGGAGTAGAACTTATTCGCCGCGTCACCACCAATGAAGTGTTTGCCCTTACTATGCCACTGGTGGTTGATAAGGCCACTGGTAAGAAATTTGGTAAAAGTATGGGTAATGCCGTTTGGCTTAGTCGTCACAAGACTACTCCGTACGAACTGTACCAATTTTGGCTCAACACAAGCGATGAGAGTGTGATTGACTACCTCAAGCTCTTCACCTTTATTTCCCTTGAAGAGATTACCCGTATTGAAGCGGAGCATGAGGTCAACAAATCAGCGAGAATGGCCCAGCGCCGTCTGGCTGACGAAGTAGTACGCTTTGTTCATGGGGTAGCGGCTCAAAAGGGCGCTGTCCTGGCTACCGCTGTTCTATTTGGTACTACTGAACTATCTTCACTTAGCGATGATGAAAAGGCTCTCCTGCGCGCTGAGGCACCAATTAAGACTATCTCCAACAGCCCACTTGTTGATCTCCTTGTCGAAACTGAGTTAGCGAGTAGTAAGCGCGAGGCCCGGCAATTTATCAATGAAGGAGCTATAGCACTCAACGAAACTGTTTTACATGATGAGAATCTTGTCATTAACGACCAACTGACTGATATAGCAGTATTGCGCCGTGGCAAGAAAAACCGAATTTTTATTGGGAAAGCTTAGTTGTTTTCTTAAAGAAATTAACAAAATAACCACCCTAGGGTGGTTATTTTGTTAATCTAAGAAGTGTGATCAAAATACTGTAAATTGTTGACTTCATGTGAGCAAATGGTTGCTGAGGGACGTGGATTGAGGCATTAGGAATAGCCTCAACTCACGATCTACGAAATACCGATTTTCATAGTCGTTATCACTCCTTGAAAATTCATAAAATTCGCCATAGTCGCCCTACGGGCTCGTTGGCTCATTTCACTTGTTCATCGGCATCACCAGGTACCGTAATGAGGCATCGGTGTGACCCTGAATCACAAGTGGTCGTCCAATACCGGCAAAGTGCATAATGACACTATCTTCAGAAATGTGTGACAGTGGGTCAAGGAGGTATTGTTGGTTGAAGTTGAGTTTAATATCCGAACCTTCAGTCGCTACTTTTACGCTATCAGTAGTCGCTCCTACCTCACCATTTTGAGACGCCACAATTAACTGATCTCCTTCAACCGAAACCGACACCTGCATAAACTTATTCAAAAATACTTGTGATTTTTTGAAGAGCTGTACCAAATCTTGTTTTAATACGGTGGTATGGGTGGTGTACTCTTTAGGAATAATTTGTTCATAGTCAGGGAAAGTACCGGCTACTAGGCGTGACACTACATACACCCCTTCTGGGAAGGCGAGAGCACACTGATTATCGGTGATTGAGAGAGTTGGATCAGTTTCTAAGGTATCGCAGATACGCGCCAACTCAAGGGCGTTTTTGGCTGGAATCAAGATAGTCTGAGGAAGAACAAACCCCTGTTGTGGTACTGTCTTCTCCATCAGGCGAAATGAGTCGGTCGCCACAAATGTGAGTGAGTGCTCCTTCTTTTGTTGTATATAAATACTCCCTAGCTCTGGCTTGATTGAAGAGACCGAAGCAGCAAATCCAACTGTCTTAATACCCAGTGCCAAAAACTGTCGTTTAATAGTAATTCCGGCTTCTGGTAATTTTGTCACATGAGGAAATTCCTCAAACGGCATAACATTAATTTTGGTTATACCTGAACCACTCTCTACCACCAACACTCCATCAGTAACCGTCATAGTAACTGTTTTTTTGGTGATGTATTGTACTGCTTGAAATAAGGTAGTGGCTGGTACCGCCACTGTTCCTTCAATAACCACTTCAGCTTTTTTAGTTACTTCAATACTAATCTCGAGATTCGTCGCTGAAAAAGTTACCTCAGCACCGTTAGTTTTTATTAAGACACACTGCAATACCGGTAGGGTGACATGCTTTGTACTCACCCGGGTTATGAGTTCAAGACTGTGTATAAGGTCTTCTTGGTTTATTTGTATCTTCATTTTATAAAACTATTTTACTGCCTCTTATTAGGGGTGTGGAAGTGTGCATATCTAAAAAATATGTTGTATTTTGGTCGTTTTTAATCCACAGTAGTTGAAGGATAATGGGCACAGCAGGCTTTTATAGGTGGGTATGGAGTGGGGATGAGATCGGGCATTTGTAGTGAGTGGGTATAACTCATTTTTATAACCCCAGCCAGTCCCCAACTACAACGCATCATACCACCTAAAGACACCTCCAAACAAACAGCTTCTTATACACCCCATCAACAACTTTTCCCCAACCACCATTACTCCATAGAAAAGGGCCCAGAATTGGGCCCTTTTCTATTTATTTAAGCAGTAGACGGACTTGGGTAATCTCCTCCTCCAACTCCCCATTAGTTTTAATATCATTCTTGATCTTCTCACAGGAGTGGATGACGGTAGTGTGGTCTCGTCCACCAAGTTTTTTACCAATGGCCGGGTACGATACCTGAAAATCCTCCCGGAGGATATACATGATAATCTGTCTCGGTTTGACCACTTCTTTTCGACGAGTCTTTTCGTAGATACTCGCTGGTTCAATATCAAAGAAGCGAGCGACTTTGTCTACTACATCTCCTACTGCTAAGGTCTTACGGGGGCGAGAGCTGTTTTTGATAATGGCCTTTACTTCATCGATGGTGAGGGTGCGGCCAAGCAACTGTGATTGACACATGATGGTGTTAAGCGCACCCTCTAATTCGCGGATATTACCTTCAATCGTGAGGGCGAGGTGTTCCACCACATCATCACTGAGGGTGATACTGTTTTGGGCAGCTTTAGCGCGAAGAATAGCGGCACGTGATTCACTGTCTGGGGCCGGAATATCAACAATCATCCCCTGTGCAAATCGAGATCTGAGTCGATCTTCGAGTCCAGATAAGAGGGCTGGGTGCATGTCACTTGAGAACACTATTTGCTTGTTGGTGTCGTGGAGAGCATTAAACAAATGAAAGAGTTCTTCTTGGGTTTTTTCTTTTGAGGCTAAGAACTGTACATCGTCCATAATGAGTACGTCGTATTGTCGATACTTATCTTTGAAATTATTAGCACTGCCACTTTGGAGGGCGTTAAAATAATCGACCGCAAAACGCTCACTGGTCACATAAAATACCTTTTTACCACTCTTTTTTACTTGATTACCAACCGCTTGAATGAGGTGGGTTTTACCATGGCCGGTTTTACCGTAGATAAAGAGCGGGTTGTAGGCGATACCAGGCTTTTCCGCTACCGTTTTGGCGGCAGCATGGGCAAGAGCGTTGTATGGTCCAACGACAAATGTCTCAAAAGAGTACTTGGGATTTAGGTTGTCACTTTTGTTGATGTAATAATCTTCGAGTGGCAACGCGGCATTGATGGTCTGGGTCTTCGTGGTTTCGCCTCGTCGGTCGCTACGCTGTACCACTGCGTACTCGATACTTCGTACGTACGGAGTAAGTTCACGGAGGGTCTTCAAAATCATTGATTGAAATTTATCCTGGAGCCAATCACGCACAAATACACTAGGGACACCGATCGTGAGAGTACCATCTTCAAGCGAAATGATGTGAGTATCGCGGAACCAAGTTTTGAAGTTGGCAGGGGTGATGGCAAGCTCAATTTTTACCAATGCATCATCCCACAATTGCTTCACATCAATCTGCTCGGTGCGAACAATACTGTTTTGTGGGAGTGGGTGTGAGGTCGGTTGCATAGATAAGCGGAACGTACCAAGCATTATACTCGTTCTCCCCACGGTGTAAACAAGTAAGATAAAAAAGTGAGATAAAAGTACCCCTCAACTTTAGTGCAGAATTCGCAACTGTGTATAACCTGTGTAAAAGTAGGTACCAGATTTTGCCGGTTGCTATTTTTTGATATTCAGGTATAGTGTGCCGGAACATTAATCCATATGAGTAAACGAACCTACCAACCAAGTAAGCGCAAGCGAGCAACCACCCACGGTTTCCTCGTGCGTCAAGAGACAACCTCTGGCCGCAAAGTCATTCGCGCTCGTCGCCGCAAAGGCCGACATCAGCTAACGGTCAAGAAAGCTCGTTAAGAGCTTTTTTGCTAGACTCCATCAACTAACCCTATCTACGTTGTTGTCTTCGTTGCGAAAACATTCAACGTACATCCAAGTACGCCTCATATTTTCGCTCCTCGACGCCTAGTATCTAGGGTCATTTGATGAAGTCTTAACAAAGGTAAAGATTCAAAAATTTTGCGCTTAATTCTACTGATATACTGTTTACATGCTTAAAAAAGCCGAGCGTATCCCCCGTGGTCAATTCGAAACCATCTTTAAGACCGGGAAGCGCCTCCATGTCCCACTTTGTCAGCTTGTCTACCAAGTAGCTCCTGGCCCGGCATTTTCTGTGGTGGTGAGTAAAAAAGTGGCAAAGCAAGCAGTTGTCCGCAATCGCCTCCGTCGTCAGGTCTATGGGGTAGTAGAACGCTATCTCCGTGAAGATGGTGGTGTGGTTAAGGTGGCGGGGATTTTCCTCCTCAAACCCACCTCCCCTACTCCCACTCGGGCACAGGTGGCGGCTGCCATTTCAGACCTTCTCGCACAAATCAATAAGTCGAGGTAGAATAGCGCCACTATGTTTAGTTACATTTGGCACACGTTTTTCTTTGATCCAGTTTACAACCTCCTCGTTTTTTTCCTTGATTCGGTACCAAACGGCGACTTAGGACTTGCAATTATAGCGACCGTGATTGTTATAAAAGTGCTTCTCTTCCCGCTCTCCATTAAGGCAGTGAAGACACAGAAGATCATGCGGGAAATCGAGCCAAAGCTCAAGCAGATCAAAATTGATTTCAAAGACGATAAGCCAGGTCAAGCACAGGCTATGATGGCGGTGTACAAAGAAGCGGGCCTCAGTCCATTTGCGAGTATGATGGTCTTGTTCATTCAATTACCCATCATCTTGGCACTCGGTTTAATTGCGGTCAGTGGTAGTGGCGGTTTTAAGTTACCTACTATTAATCCTGATATTCTCTATAGTTTTGTACCAACACCAGAAACAGTCTCGATGCTCTTCCTCGGACACTTTGATATTGCCGCTTCAAGTCTGGCCCTGGCATTGGTAGCTGGTGGTACACAGTTTATTGCCACTTCCCTCTCCCTACCAAAACTCGCCCCCAAAGATCCAAATGCGGCACCAAGTATGAAGGATGATTTCACCCGCAACATGCAGCTTCAGATGAAATATGTGATGCCAATTTTTATGGTTTTTGTGGCCTATGCCTTCTCGGCTGCCATCGCCCTTTACTTTGTGGTGAGTAACATCGCGACCATCATCCAAGAACTCCTCGTTCGCAAGCATCGGTGAAATGAGCCACAGAGCGCATAGCGCGACAATGGCGAATTTTATGAATTTTTAAGGAGTTATGACGACTATAAAAATCGGTATACCCTGGTGCCGTGAGCAAAGGCTATTTCTTACAGAAACTGTCTACTTATTGGATATTTTCTTTCGTTTACACTCAAAAAATATCTCAATAAGTCTTGCAAAATGGGTCCCTACCCATTTCTCACCTAATGGCCTCGTCCTCGTTGTTCAAATTAGTACCCACTCTTCTTAGGTCACAAATTCATGTCCAGGGCCGACCATGGCAAATTTCAGCGATTGGAGCTATTTCTAATGTCTTAAACCATGCTTCCATTTCATTCATGTTTTCTTTAGATTACCAATTCATAAACCGAGAAGAAACTGTGAATTTTATGGATTAGTAATGACTAGGGAAATGATTTTCCCTAGCCGTAAGTGAAGTGTTGTTCTATTCGTACACAACCACTCCATTTCTGAAGTGTCTCCTTGTTTTGTGGTGGTGAATCGGTTACATAAGCAAATATAAAAATACTTCATTTAAATGAAGTATTTTTAAGCAAACCGATTTAAAATTTATGGAACATAAGCACAACGTACTGGTGGTCCAGCGTCAAAATATGAAAATCCTTCAGTTTTACATCCAAGCTGTATACAACTTATATCACCTTGACATTGATCAAGAATGTATGGAGGCGGATTTATGAAGCTAACAGCAACACATGATCCGGTAGTCGCATCCCATAGATAGTCTCCGGTACGAGCTAAGCACTCTGATTGATCATTCGCAACATCTTTTGGTGTACAGGTATTAGCTTGAGCATTCCAAGTACCATTAGTAGCTTCGCAGTCTTGTTGATTTTGAACTGCTGTCACACACTGGCCACCGGATAGTGTTCCTCCAAAACCAAGCTTACAACACTGCCCGTCTGTTTTTGGATCACAATTAGTTGTAAGGCAAGTACCATTAGTAGCATCCCATGTACCTTGCCCACCGCTATAACATTGTGCAATGAGAGTCTGTGTAGATGTCATGCCACTACATTTTTTTGTAGCACTGTCCCAACTCCCACCTTTTATATTGACACAGCACCAGTCATGTTTTTGGGGATCGCATTGGTCGGCTAGATCTGATGCATAGTGACACCTATTATATCCATTATACGTCATAACTCCCTGAAGTACGTTGGTGCACATATTTGCACAATATTGATCTGTTTGAGCAAAATTTACTGCTGTTGTACATCTTACTGATTCACAAGTTGCATTCCTATTTATGGCTTTTTCGCAAAGCCCAATAGCCTCACTAATATAACTCGGAGTACTATTATCAACATCAATAACCGGAGCGTTGATAGTAAGACTGGTCAAATTACTATTGATGGTCGTGAGAATTAGGGCGGCAGCGATGATGATGAGAAGACCGATGAGGGCATTTTTGATTCGTTCTTTGGCGGCGCTTTTACTCGTGATGAGATCATCCATCATGTATTGGGCACCACCAATAATGAGTTGTATAACCGCAATCAGAGCAGCAACACTGATTGCGAGCGCGTAAAGTGCGTCGATATAGTCATCAAATGTCGGTTGGCCTTCTAGTCCTGGTATACCGACTAGTGGCACAAACCCTTCACTTCCTCCCGCCAAAGCAATAGCCGGAAGTGTGAGAAAAGAGAGGATAGCGAGGAGACTATATTTCATAAAGCCAGAGGGTGTTATCAATACGGTTGATAAAGTATAACATCCCATCGTCCTCGCTCATTTGGAGATTCTGAACATCAAAGTTGCGTCCAATGGTGTGGCTTGGGTAAACGAGCAGGCTTCCTTTGCCAGCACTAATCTCCCAAAGGTTGTCGTTACTAACGTATCGCCCTTTGTACCAAGCGTCAGGGAAATCAGGCTCGGTTAGTGCAAATGGACTAGCACAGAACTGATTATCGCGGGCTCCCGTCCCTCCGACACACTTCTCAGGCATAATTGCTCCTGGCGATTCAAATACTTGTCCCGACCGATTAATAACGATGGTGCCATAGCCACTATCCCCCTGACGCCCAACAAATCGCACTCCCCCACTCTGGGTAATGGTGAGTCCAAAACCACTATACGGGAAGCGTTTGAGGCCACTAGCGGTTATTTCATAGGCGTAGCCGATCATGCTAGCTGTTGGCTTGGTGTAAATGATATGGCTCGTACTGCTACTCTCACTCCAGGCCATCTCATGTGCGACAAAAGGCGCAGTAAAAAGTCGGTGGGTAGCAGCGGTACTTGGTAGGTACCCTTTACCTTCAGTTTGGCCAAGTGATATTTCAGTAAAGAGGAGTTCGTTATTGTAACCAAAAGCAAATGAACGAATCTGATTAGGCAGCTTGGTGCTCGTTGGGTTATCACTGGTTGTTATATCTACCAGGGTCACTGTTTCTTCATTTCCAAGTCCGGAGCGGACCGCTGCATAATTGCCACTTGGACTCACTACGGCTTTTTCGGCGGCTGGTATCGAGATATTTGAGATACGAGTTTCTTGACCGGTTACCAAATCGATATCAAATATATGGCCAGTACCTGCCTCTACATACCGCATGACAGTGGTCGAAGCATTGTCGACTATACGCGCACCAATAACAGCCTTGGTGGTGAGTTGGCGCAGCTGTTCGGTAGCCACATCAACTGTTGGTACTTCATCAAGTACTGGGGGAGTGTAGATTTCTTCAGTATTATTTTGTCCAAATATGCCAAGGTTCGTAAAGATGGAATCTTCGTTTGAAGGTGATCCATAGAGAAAGCTATACACCCAAAAACCAATCAGTACCAGGATGATAAGGCCAGCGATGATGAAGAAATAGAGACGTTTCATAGGTTAAAAATTGAGCGTTGTACTCACTTCCCCGCCTTGGAGCAAGGCTTCCCGGTGCCGTAATTTGAAGTTAACATTCATGACGCCTTGCCCTGAGCGTTCGAGGGTAAGATCAAATGGGCTCGTGATATCACTTGAAACCTTGCGACTTCCAACCCGCCATTCCGAAAAAGTATTCTGTGGATTGGAACGGAGATCGAGATTGTATGGTACCGCACGGAACATGAGGGTATTCGCTAGGAATTGCATAGTATTGCCAACTGCTAAGTTACTCCGCCCATAGAGGGGGTGTACCTCATAGAGCACGAGATCAACCTCCTTTGTTCTGATGCTGGTACCTCGGCGGGCTACCAACTGACCTTTGCTGTCGTATACTTCAACCGAGAGTATGTGTGATTCTCCATAGGGTACTTGGTATTCGGTTTGTAAAGCCCCATGCCGAGCACCACCACCGAGAGTGGTGCCATTGAGTTTCCAGAGATATGAATGGGTACTTGGATTTATAAAACCGGTTTTATCTTGCACGAGAGCGGTGGCTCGAACGAGGCTCCCGACACTAGGCTCGGCTCGACCCTGATAGAGTCTTGGGGTATATGTTTGTGGTTCTACAATGATATCTGTATAGAGTGATGTGATGGTGACACTAGCTTCCTTCAGTATGCCACCAGTCATACCCTGCCGGGCAGTGATGGTAATCGTTTCACCAACGGCCGGTGCTGTCAAAGAGAATGAACGTTGGTTTCGAGCGGTGGTTACCTCAACCCCATTGGTATACCAGGAAATGGTGCTAAACAGAGCACCAAGCGCATAGTCATCGAGACTCACGGTCACCGTTTCGCCAGGGGCCGGGAAGGCCGGGTTCGCCACCACTGCCAAAGTGTTGGTAGTATCAGCAAAGCCGATATCAAACTGGGCATGGACAGGATCTATGAGCCTCAGAAAAAGAATCGTAACAAACACGAGGTACTTCATACTACGTATTGTATCAGACCGATTCCGATAATCTCGAGCTCTAATTGGGATAGAGCATGACAATAAAGAGCCAAATAAAAATCCACGGAACAAAGGTAGTGCCCGGTATCGCTGATATCAAAAAGGCCGAAAGAAAAGTGAGATTTTTGGCAACGGCGGCCTGCCCATGGAGGGGTTGTATGCCACCGAGTTTTAGCTGGATATAGGAACCAGCAAACATAGTGATCACCAAAAAAGCATGGAGTACATAGAGGCCAATCGCCAGTACCCAAATATTAAAGTACTCAAGCCCTAACATCCATGCCGCAACCCGGGCACCAATTTCACCACCGGTAGTGCTATCAATCAAAGCCGCCCCACCAAAACCAGCCAATGCCATAATCCCAACAGGAAGGCTCAAAATATTAAGGAAACCAGTCCACCCCAGAGTAAACCCAACCTGTAATCGTGCCGCGGCCTTCGATACCACACCTTTGCGGAACGCAAAACCACGACTAGAGGCTCGTGCCACTCGACCCATTTTATTGAGTCGTTCACCAGTTCGCTGGAGACCCTTGGTCATTACGTCGTTTTTGCCGCTTAGTTCTCGAGCCCGGGCTTCTTCCTTGAGTCTTTTGCCGAGATTAGCTGTTTGTCTACCACCATACTCAAATGCCCGCTCGGATACTCGACGGGTTGATGTATTGCCGGTGGCTTTGACATTTTGGACACCAAAACCCTGACGATCTTGTTGGCGTTTATTAAAATCACCGGATACTGATCCATACGGGCTGTCTTCTATGGTATAGCCTGTGTACTGCTTGGTTGCCATTAAGGACAGTATACTACAGGTCGCGGGCTTCTAGATCGCGTTTGGCTTGTTGGATTTTGAGGATTTGGGATGGATCTGAGGTGATGATTTGGTCTTCGGTATATGAGGCAATCACCTTAATGGCGACATGCTTGAGACCTACGAAGAAGAGCCCTTCCCCAACATCGGACTCAAGGAGGAGGTATTTCTCCTCATCGGTGAGGTTGAAGGTGCGTTGAATGTTATCAATCGCGGTTGGTGATTGCTTCATCAAAAACTGAAGCGAAGAGTTTGTAATCATTGGTACTCCATACGGGGAGCGGAGGAAATCGTCCACGTCTTGGGTGATGGTCGCAATACCAAGGTAGTATTTTCGACCACGTTTGGCGAGACTAAAGAGGAACGAGGCAGTGTCTTCACTCTTCATCATCCACCACGCTTCATCGATAACGAGAAGACGCTTGACGAGACGGCGACGAATAGCCGACCAGATGTAGTTCGTGATGATGAACATGGCGATGGTCTTCAGTTCATCCTCCATATCGCGGAGACTAAATACGACAAACTTCTGGTTGATGTCCACATTAGTCGGTTGGTTCATAAAGCCAGACCAGGTACCCGAGGTGTACTTCTGCAGTCGTGAAATCAACGATGCGGAACCATTCATACCCGCCAGTACCATCTCAAAGTCAGACAACAGTGGTGGCTCAAGTTCAGCAAAGTTAGTATGTTCGGTTATATCTTTAAGGGCGTAGGTCTCACGGATGGCGAGGTCAACCACCGTCTCCTCTTCTGGTGAAAGTCCACCGAGCATGAGGCGAAATAGTCCAATTAAGTGTACTACCTGGGAGCGCAGCACATCAGCTGGATTTTCATCATTGCCAGGCGGCGGGAGGTCAAACGGGTTAATGTGGTGGTTTGACGATAGAGAAATATTGAAAAAACGTCCGCCCGTGGCTTCGGCCAAATATTCATATTCACGTTCCGGGTCAATCACAATTACCTCAGACCCAAACATCAGTGACCGCAGGATTTCAAGCTTAATACTGTATGACTTCCCGGCGCCAGAAGTGGCAAAGGTTACCGAGTTGTAGTTCGTGAGACTAAAGCGGTCAAAGAGGACGAGAGACGAGTTGTGACGATTGATACCATAGAGAATGCCGTTGTCTGAGGTGAGGTCAAACGAGGTGAACGGGAAGAAACTCGAGAGGGGCGAAGAATTAAACTTGCTATGGACCAACAGTTCGTCAGTGGCCGTGGGGACAATACTATGAATCCCCTGCTCCTGCTTAAAGAGGGCTGGTTTGATATAGATGAGTCGAGAGTCGAGGCTGCCTTTGATCTCGTTTTCTACTTTGTTCAAAACCGCATCATTTTCACCATAAATCGCTATATACAACCCCACATCAAATAGCTTTTCTTCCGCTTGCTGGAGTTTATCGCGGAGATCTTCGAGGTTGCGGTAGGCCGCTTCGAGTTGCGGATCCCGCACTTCCCCGCGTGAGGCACGCATATTGATTTGGCTTTGTACCTCGGCCACTTTCTTTTGGAATTTTTTGAGAGTTTCGGCAGTATTAATCGGGTGAATCACAATCGACACATCAAGCTCCTTCTCCATATTGAGAATTGGTTCAAGCCAACCATCGGTCAGGTAGCGTGGGTACGAGACGGCATAAAACACCCGGGCCAAGGTGCCGCTGACATTGATACTCCGGGGAGTAATAGACACCGCCGATGGAGCGACTACATCAGTGAGGGTCAGGAGACTATCACTGACATTGATATCACCGGTTGGTTTTTTTGGTTTAAAGTTATCGAGAATACCCATACAAAATACGATTATTGGCGTGTTGGTGCGCTCCCGGTCACATCACTCGGGTTATAGATATGATAAAAGAGTTCAACCAGTTCATCATCACGGAGTGCAATGGTGCGTACACCAATGCGGTTGAGACCTTGTTCAACCACCGTCTGACGTTGTTCTAGTTGTAGACGTTGTTCGTCTAATGTGTTGGTTTCAATCGCTCGTCCTTGTGACAGTATGGTTGAGAAACTCTTTTTGAAATCGAGACGAGGTGGTGTATACGGTATGATAACAAAAAAGTTTTTACTCATCACATCCACCTCAGTGGTAAAGGTGCGGATAAACTCTATATATTCTCGCAACTGCACTCGCATCAGGTCACTGTATTGGATAGATTCGAGTGATTTAAGGGTGGCCAGGTACGGCTCAATGTTCAATCGACGGGACTGTACATAGATTTGTAGGGAAAAATCGAGGGTGTTCAAGAAATTTTGGAATTGAAACAAAATGGCTTGCTGCTCGTCACGTGACTTCAAAGCAAAGTTGATTGATGATGCGAGGAGCACTTTACAGAGCTGGCCGTTTTTGAGAATAACTACTCCGTTTTTGATATCACGGATAGGTACAAAATCCTGAGTAGTGGATGTAGAAGAGGCCATAGATTACTTTTTTTGCATTGCGTCTAGTTCGAGGCGACGAGCTAATGAGGCAATATCTTTTTTGCCCATAAGGGTATCAGTGAGGGCCGGATTGTCCGAGCCATCGTAGACAGGCGCAGCGTCTTTGTATACCACTTCTTGCTTGCGTTGCCAATGGTAGACCCGTGCACGAGTAAGGAACTTCCACATGGCTTCAAGGAGGTGTGAGAAGGGACGGTTATTAACTGGATAAAACGCTAGGAGAAAAGCGACAATCCCAATCGGAAGACCAATCAAAATAAAAACAATCAGTGGCGTGGTCAAAAAGAGCACTACCGCCATGAGGCCTCCCCCACCGACATAGAGAAATTGCCGCCAGGTGAGTGGACCAAAGATTTTGTCTTCGATTTCGATGAACTGCGGGACTTCAAACTGCATACCTGTCTATTATACATTCGGCCCGTTAGAAGTCCTATTAGCGACTGTACAAAGAGGTACGGCCTTTTGTATATAACGCACCTTGGTCAGGTAACTTCTAACGGGCTAAATCTCAGTACTCCACCGTGGTCGGTCTGGAGCAGGGGTAGGCGCTGCTGGTGCTGGCGGAGTTGGCGCTGGGGTATAGCTCGGAATCGAAGAGAGTGGCGCCGGCATTGGTTGACTCGATTGGTATACCGGGGTTGGCTCATGGTTGGCAGTATAGCCAGCTGGTGTTGGTGTGTAGATTGGCGTCTCGGGTGGCATTGGCGCAGCTGCCGGTACCGGTACGGGCTCAATCAACGTTGCAGCTACAGGCGGAGGAGTAGTAGCAGGCATGGCAAACAGCGCTGGTGACTTGAGCGGAATGCGGTTTATAGCTGGTTCTTGAGGACTTGATGACGTTGCATTATTTGCCGTGATGGCTTCACTTTCGTCGGCGTCACCTATTGCCATTGGTGGTTGCCAGGTAGGATCATTAAGGGGAGCTAGGAATTCAAGCACTTCTGCCCCGAGTAGGGCGGCAGTCTTTGGGTCGAGACCCAATTCTTGTTGCAGTAGGGGTACCGTATCCTCGATTTTGTAGAAACCGAGAATGATATCACCTATAGTGATTGCAAACTCGTAATATTTTTCACCAAGTGCATATGTAGTAGCCAAGGCGGATAATCTTTGACCACTGTACGAAGAACTGTACAAGTATTTTTGTACAGGTTTCATGCTACTGACTATTGCGTCACGATGTTGATCAAGTTCCATATATTATACATTAACCTTTACCACCCCAAGTTCGTAATCCTTGTGGACTCAAGAGCCAATCCCTCATATTACGCGCTTCTGGATTAACACTTACTTCAAGGCGTTCTATTTTTGATGCCAGTGCTCGTCTGTCATCAGCGCCAAGAGTCTTTTTATCCGCAATAGCTTCAAGGATATCTACATTCAAGTGTTGCAGTGCGGCATCATCTGCTCGCATGAATACGTCACGCCCCAAGCCGGCGACCTCTGCTGCTTTTCGCCGTGACTCTTTACCATCCGCTTTAAGTTGGAAGAAGTAATCTTTTGTACGACTAGACGTAGACTGGAGTGTAGAACGAGTACTTGAAAACTGATTCTTTTGGTACGGGTTGAATTTTTTACTATCTTTAATTTTATCCATCTGTGTTGTCGAGAGTATATCGGCATGTTTTAGGACCCACTCATCGCCAAGTTCTTCGATTTGTTCGATTGTTAGTTTTGCAACTTCAGCCGTTACCTTTGCCGCTTCATCACCAACTTGGCCGATTAGTTTCTTCAAGGCTTCTTTTCGAGCAGTCTTTACAGCGTACTTTGCGGAATCGGTCATTTCTTTACTATCGCCAATTTTTTCCATAAGACTATAGGTAATGAATGGGGCGATTGCATTACGTGTTGAAGCATCCATTTTCTCGACATCTGAAAGACCCATTTTGGTGACAACACTAGCCATTTTTCGTACAGCCGCATGTTGTTCCGGTGTCCGGTTCGCTTCATCAACACTCAAGGCCGCGGTACCAGCTGCAATAATTTTTTTATTTGCCACTCGTTCTTCCTGATCGCTAATATTATTAGACTGTTCTTTTGCAAATGCTTTATCATCAGCACGAGAATAGGAGCCGCCAAACTTTGCTTTTTTACCTTTTTCAAAAAGCTCTCGTCTGGTCCTCTCATCAAAAGTACCCAAACTAGCA
>JBJOPW010000001.1:0-143474 GCA_046050355.1 Candidatus Parcubacteria bacterium | reverse complement strand
TGACATACGGCAGCGCCCAGGTACGTTCCGCACGTGGAGGGAGAGTCTCACCAGCGTAGAGGGTAGGGATGACATGTTCGGCACCTATTTTTTCTGTCACGAAGTCTTTGACCGCTACTTTGTCAGCATACCGAGCAAAATTGTACTCGTCACCCATAAATTTGTATGCGTTTATCTTCTCATTAAATGTTGCTGGGTTTTGTAGATTCGGAAAGCGCTTGAAGCCATGGAAATAGCGCAGACGAATAGCGGTTTTTGGTCCTAAAAGACCAATGAGACGCTTAATGCGTAGGCGGACGGCTTTTTTGAGAGGCATAACGGTAATTTCTAACATTATAAATTATTTTATACCAAAGTCAATAGTCATCGTGAGTTTATTTTGCACTATCAAGTAAGTTAATTTGCTATACTGATAAGTAATTCTTATGAAAATACCAGTCATTATTTTACAGATTGCTGCAGTTATTATCTTTGCTGTCGCCGTTGTCTTTTGTGTTTGTCTCTATGATGCCTGGCGAGTTAATGTTAATTTGGTCGAACGTTACGCTGAACCAGCACCAGTAGTCACTGAAGAAATTTTTGCTCCAGAAACTATAGAAGATCAGGAAGCCGCGACCTCACGTGCAAAATATCGCCGTACTCGAACGACTGTTACAGCTCCAACGACAGCCATTGCGACCACTACAAAACCTGCTACTACATCTACGGCCACTACTTCGTCAGCTAGCGCACCAGCTCCAGGACAAAAGATAGTTACAGGAATCGCAGCGGGATACGTCCTTTCAACTATGACGGAAGCACAAATCCGTAACTACTTTTCCGAGATGAAGAAACTAGGAATGACATGGGTGCGCTTTGATATTAACTGGTCAGGAGTACAACATAATGGACCTACATCTTACAACTGGACCGAAATTGATCGCATCGTGAAGTTAGGCAATGAATACGGTATGAATATGCTAGCTATTCTCGCTTATTCACCTAGTTGGGCCGCAAAGGACGGCTGTGTTATGGGGCAAAATTGTGCACCAAAGGACCCGACCTCATTTGCCACTTTTGCAGGTGTTGCAGCTACTCGTTACAAGAACAACATCACTGCCTGGGAAATCTGGAATGAACCTAATATGGATTACTTCTGGTCGCCAAAAGCCAATGGGACTGAATACACCGCTGTACTTAAAGCTGGCTATGCAGCAATTAAAACAGCACAACCAGGAGCGATTGTGATTACTGGTGGTCTTAGTCCGGTCACGAGTAGTGGGACCACGGTTGACCCGCTGGTCTTCCTCAAAGATATGTACGCAGCCGGTGGTAAAGGGAGTTTTGACGCGATTGGCCATCACCCGTACACCTATGCGCTCTCCCCGGCCAGTACTTTACCTTGGAATCACTGGTACCAAATGTACAAGATTTATGACCTGATGAACAAAAACGGTGACGCAGCTAAGAAAGTCTGGATTACCGAGATTGGTGCACCAACTGGTGGTTCAGGTATTGGTCGTGAACTTGGAGTTCTCAATTTTAACCACGGTAGTGATTACCTCACACAAAACGCCCAGGCGGAAACAATAGCGGCCGTTATATCTGAAAGTAATAAAATTACCCGCTGGCTAGGACCGGTATTTTGGTATTCACTCATCGATATTAACTCAAAAAGTACCGACCCAGAAGGACATTTTGGTCTCATTACATCAGATAACAAGTATAAAGCAGCGCATAACACTCTCTTAAATACGAAGTAGAGTAAGTATATCTCCGTAGTAGCTATCAAAATGGTCCGGATAAAATGGAGTAAAGCCAGCTGATGGGAAAAACGTCAGTTCCCCAAAGAAGATACGCCCATTCAAATTATAAAAGTCTACACGAACAAACGGGAAGTCAGCCCCGATAGTCTCTGCGAGACAAACCAGTGTTTTGAGATTGTCTGGACGTGGTATTGTGAGACCTGAGGGTTTCGGATTTCCGATAGTAAATGGTAATAGTTGCCAATTAGTATCATAGAAGCATTCTTTGTGGTCAAATTCTCGATCGACATCGACTTGAATGAATTGCGCTTTACCATTCATAACAAATAGCTTGAAGTCATTTGGTGATGCATAACCGTCATCGGTCAAAAATTCTTCAACCAAAACCCGCGGTGTTATTTTTGCGTAATGGGGTTCGCCGGTGTCATACCCAAACACCTTCTTTTTCCAGAAGGCAAGTTTCTTTTCAATTTGTAGCCAATTCTGTTCGTTTTTATTGCGTACAAAAATATTCCAACCGCAACAGTGATTCATTTTTATAGCGTAGGGTATTGGCCAGGTACGTTCCGAGCGAGGGGTAGTTCAGGTCCAGCAAACAATGTCTTGATGAGGTACTGTTCACCGATCTTTTCGCGAATGTAGTCTTTAACGAGTATTTTGTCAGCGTAACGTTCAAAGTTGTAATTATTGCAAAACTTATAGGCGTTTATTTTTTCATTAAAAGTCTTCGGATTTTTGAGATTGGGCAGGTGACCAAAGACATGGAGATAACGTAAACGAATAGCCGTCTTTTGACCAGTGAGGCCAATCACGTATTTGATACTGCTATTGATACTTTTTTTGAGTGACATACACCGATTTGGGTATTTTGTTACTGTATAATATATATTATTATATGTCAAGATAGAACCAGTTGTATTTATCGGTAATTGTTTCAAGCGGAGGAATATTACCTCTATCAGGAGTCGCTTACGGCTAGGTGGTTGTTTGTGGTAAAAGTTCTGCTGTAATAGCATCGACGAGTTTTTTGGCAATTTTCACTTCTCGGTATGATGTAGCGATTTTCTCTTTGCCATTTAGAGACAACTGCTGGCGCCAGACCGGGTTATCTTTTAATTTGACGATCGCCATAGCGATAGCTTCTGGTGTATTTTCTACTAGCACAAGGTCATCGTCCGAAAATAGTGCCCGTACCGAACCGGTGTTTTTGGTGATCACCGGCTTACCGACGGCAAGGCCTTGAAAGATTTTGTTTGGAATTACCCGATTGGTTTTCTCTGAATCGCCAAACACTCCAAATATCACATCTGCTTCACTCAACATAACATTGAGACTTGGTACCGTTTGCCAAGGGACGAGTGTAATATTTGTGAGCTGATACTCAGTAATACGAGCTGTTATCTCGTCGTATTGTTGACCACCACCAACGAGACGAAAATGGATACTCTGGTCGTCTTTGAGGATTCTAGCCGCTTCCACAATTTTATCAATACCTTGTAGCGGAATATAGCCACCATGAAATTGCACCAAAAATTCTTCCATTGGTTTCTTGGCTGTGGGCACCACAAAAAATTCTTTACTATGGACGCCAAGGGGAATCACGGTGATGTCTTTTGGATTGCACCACTTTGCAAAATAAGTCTTATGTTCGATAGTGTCGACGGTGACATGGTGAGCGATTTTAACCGTCAGGATATCAAGTGCGTAGAGTGCTAGCGCAAACGGATTCCACCAAGCATAAAGCTGTCGATCACGTACCGCTGTGTCGTAGAGTGAGATAAGGGCATCAGCAATGATCGGTTTGCGTCCCCACAGTGCTAAAAAAATCGACAAATGTACCGGAAATGCACAAAAGACATAATCGTAGTCTCGTTTTGTCGTCAAAAACTTTTTGATCAACGGGAAGTAGATGAAATAGCCACCACCTTTAATATTACATTCGACTACCTCAATGCCGTTTTGACGAAGTCCATCAATGAGTATCTTATTACGAGGGTAGTCGGGGTCATACGTTCCTAAGAAGCAGATTTTCATAAAAGCTGACCAATTAAAGCACATTTACTGAGGTCTGGGAATTATTTCGTCAGACACCTATGGACGGTTATGACTGTCTGGTATACTAGAGGTATGAAAGAAAAGCTGTGGCGGTGGTTTATGCCACATACGAGCAATGACTTTACTCCCGATTTGTTGCAACGAACCGCCATTTTGGTGATGGGTGGCTTGGCTCTGCTCACTTTCACCATGACTAATGTCTATGCGCTACTGTGGCAGCAGTCGGTATGGCTCACGAGTGCCGTACTGCCAGCGGTAGTGGTTGAGAAAACCAACAAGGAACGAGAAGATTTGGCTCTGTCTGCTCTCGTGCGTAATACCGCTCTTGATACTGCTGCACGTCTTAAGGCGGAAGATATGGCAAAAAATAGTTATTTTGCTCACTATAGTCCTGATGGTATATCACCATGGTATTGGTTTAATGAAGCTGGGTATGCCTACGTGCATGCCGGTGAGAATCTTGCTGTTCACTTCACTGACTCCAAAGAAGTGGTCGAAGCGTGGATGTTGTCACCAACCCACCGGGCCAATATTGTGAACCAAAATTACCGTGAGATCGGTGTAGGTACGGCTCGCGGCCGTTATCAGGGCTTTGATACGGTGTTTGTGGTGCAGCTATTTGGTACTCCTGGTGTGATTCCCGAGGCTGACGAGTCGGTTACGCCGGTGGCAGTGGCTCCGACTCCCCTTGCGCCAGAAGTAGCGCTTTTGCCACGCGTGGTGACACCAGAGGAGCCGGTAGTGGCCGGTATTGAGACCTCCTCTGAGTCCCTAGAGACTCCAGCGGTCCCGGTTACGGAGCCAGCGGTTCTCCGTACACCTGATATTGAACCGCCGATCACAGAGCCGGTGCGTGTCGCCGCCACCACGATTGAGGATCATGGTGTCGTGGTATACAGTGACACCATTACTACCACTTCTGATCTAGTTGAGGCGCCAATTGATACGACCTTCTCTACACCGAGTCCAGCCCCGGTCACCGAACTAGCCATGATAACCACCAGCCCATCAACCATGATGCAGCGGGTGTACTGGGTGCTTGGACTTTTAGTGATAGTGGCTTTGATTACGTCGGTAGCGATCGAGTGGCGTGAACAGCGACCACTGCAAGTGGTGTATGGCGTACTGCTACTGTGTATGATGGCGACGCTGTTTTACGTACATACGCTCGTGACTGGTGGTGTTTTGGTAACGTAATATGACCGAACACACGCGGGTAATCAGTACCAGTCGGGTGCAACAAACAGATTCTGTAGCAGTGCAGATGTTTGCCGCCTCACCGCAAGCAGGCTTTCCTGCACCAGGTGATGATCTGGTGCGGGACGAACTTAATGTCCACGATCTTCTCGTCAAACACCCAGAAAGCACTTTTTTTGTTCGAGTCGAAGGCGATTCGATGGAAGGGGCCGGCATTTTTTCGGGGGATGTGCTCGTCATTGATCGCAGCGTCGAACCAAAAAATGGCAGTATTGTGGTGGCGGTCGTCGATGGGGGTCTCGTCGTGAAGCGGGTGCGGATAACGAGTAGGGAGATGTTCCTTGTGTCTGAAAATGCTGCGTACGCACCGATTGTTATTAGTCCTGAGACCGGTTGTACGGTGTGGGGGGTAGTGACTGGCAGTATTCGCCAGTTTTGATATCTTCCATGAAAAATATTGCGTATATAGATGGGCAAAATTTATTTATGGGAACAACACGCTCAGCTGTTCCTTGGCAAGTCAGCTCGGTGCGCTTTCGAGTTTATTTACGAGACTTGTATCATGTTGATCGTGCCTATTATTATCTCGGTTACGTACAAAATGATGATGTGTATCAGAGATTATATGAAGAGATACAGTCGGCTGGTTTTATTCTTGTATTTCGTGAGCATAATTCCGCTATGCTTGGTACCAAGAAAGGAAATGTCGACTCAGATATTATCTTTTCAATAATGAAACGTTTATACAAAAAAGAAAACTTTGATCAAGTAGTACTGGTTTCTGGTGACGGAGATTATAAAATGCTTGTTGACTTCCTCATTGAAGAAGGGAGGTTGAGGAAGATACTTTTTCCGGATGGCAAACGCGCTTCATCTCTCTATAAGCAAATTACCAGACAGTATTTCGATGATATTGGTAAGGTTGATATCCGAAAGAAAATCGAGAAATGAAAAGGGGGCCTTAGGCAATTAACCGTTTGGGCCCCTTTTCGTCGTGATGATGTAAGTGTACCTGACTTTAAAAAAAAGTCAAGGATTATACTTAGCTTCGCAAAAACATGCCCGAACCTAAGGAGGTTCGGGCGCTCTGTCGTGGTGTGATTCCGCACGGGTGCGGAATCACATTGGTTTGTAGCGATAGTTGCTGGCTTCGCGAACGATAGCTAGCGCGGCGCTGTAGCGTAGGAGGTGACTGCCACTTCCTTGCGCAACATGGCGCCGGCGCAAGCGAATGAGGCGCATCGCTCGCAGATGAAGTACAAGGTTGAAGCGCACAAGGAACTCCTTCGGTTGCTATGTATTATTACTCACGGTACAGTATAGAAGTTACTCGTAAGAATGGCGCTCTCATTTCGTCACAAGGACTATGACACAATCAAAATCTATCAGTAAAGGGGTATTATTCGCCATGTTATTTGTTGGTGCCATAGCGGCTCCAGGAGTTGCTCTAGCGGCCACCTATGAAGGTGAGGTCGGTGGGTGGATACCGTGGTGGAGTGATACCGAAGGTATCAAAAGCGCTACCAAAAATATCAAAAAGCTCGATACCGTCTACCCGTTTGTCTATGAGGTAGACGCGGCCGGCAGTATCATCGATAAAGCCAATCTCGACGAACGGCAGTGGCAGGCATTTTTTAAAACTGCCCGTAAGAATAAAGTTGAGATTATCCCCACGGTAGCGTGGTTTGACGGTGATCAAATTCACCCCATTTTGAGTAACGACAAGTTCCGTAACGAGCAGATCGAATCAATTGTGCGGATTGTGGAGAAAGGGAAGTTTGACGGTATCAATATCGACTACGAGGACAAAAATAGTGAAACCAAGGACTATTTCTCTCTCTTCCTCAAAGACCTCAAAAGTGCTCTTAAAGGCAAACATTTGACTTGTACGGTAGAAGCTCGGACACCAGCCAAAGACCTCTACGTGAATGTGCCGAATCCCCTCAATTACGCCAATGATTACAAAGAAATTGCCAAGCACTGTGATCGTATCGAACTCATGACCTACGATCAGCAGCGGGCAGACCTGACGCTCAATAAAAAGCGTACCGGTTACCCCTATGCCCCGGTAGCAGACAAGGAGTGGGTAGAAAAGGTGGTAAAACTCGCTCTTGAAGATTTTCCAAAAGATAAGGTGCTCGTGGGTGTAGCAACCTACGGTCGGGCCTGGGATGTGACGGTGCAGCCAGACTGGTTTAGTGACTATACCCGAGTAGCGACACTCAATCCACCGCGTATTATGGAACTTTCAAAGAAAATTTATAAAACGCCAATTGGACGAAGTGTCGGTGGGGAAGCTGTCATGAGTTATTTCCCCGAAGATACCACCTGGGAAAAGCTCAACAAGCAGAAGCTCCCAAAAGGTACTCCAAAGGGGATGGAAGCCGCAGCAAAAGCGCTTGCTTATGCCAATAAGACGGGGGAGACTGTTAGTGTCCGCTTTATTACCTATAGTGATGCCAAGGCCATAGAGGAGAAACTCGCGCTGGCTAATAAATACAAACTTCGCGGCACGGTACTGTTTAAAATAGACGGTGAAGAAGATAAGAATATCTGGAAACTATTTTAAACTCACCAGCTAACCCCAGCTACTTTGTTGACTGCGTCATTAAATTTCTCACCGTACCACCAAGTACGCCTCGCAATTTCATTCCTTGTCGCCTCGTAGCTGGAGTCATCTGCAGAGTTTAAAATGTTACGGATAGATTATTCGTAGAAGTTCAAAATCAACTATCTCACAGAAATGAAGAATGGAGGTCCAAAAACCCCCAGCCTATGGCTGGGGGTTTTTGGTATAATAGGAGAATCATGGCGTATCTCGCGGTCCTTGATTGCAACAACTTCTTTGTCTCCTGTGAGCGGCTGTTTCGCCCTGATTTGGTCGGAAAGCCGGTCGTCGTGCTGTCGAGTAACGATGGTTGCGTAGTCGCCCGCTCGCAAGAGATAAAGGACAGTGGCATCCCGATGGGTGTCCCTTATTTCGAGGTAAAAGACATACTAAAAGACATAGGTGGCGTCTGCTTTTCTTCACATTTTGCGCTCTATCGTGATATCTCACGTCGGGTGTTTTCGGTAGTAAAAAAATATTGTGGCGAAATAGAACAGTATTCTATCGATGAAGCATTTTTTGTGATACCAGCTACGAGCGACAGTGAAGCAGCTACTTATGTGCGTGGGCTCAAAGAGACAGTCGAACGGCAGGTCGGTATCCCCGTATCAATTGGTGTCTCTGATACCAAGACCCGGGCCAAGCGGGTGAATGCCTACGCCAAGCGCAATGGTGGGATCGGCGTCTTCGTGGGCGAAGATTTTGTGGCTGAATTCGGCGAGACATCGCTTGGTGATATCTGGGGGGTAGGGCGTCAGCTGGTGGTGGCATATAATGAGGCTAAGCTTTATACCATCAATGACTTGCTCGCTGCTCCGACGCCCCGTATCACAAAACTCTTTCACAAAAATGGCGTACAGTTACAAGCTGAGCTCTCCGGGCAGTCCGTCTACTCAGTAACGCGCTCTATGACAATCCCTAAGTCGGTGATGTCCACCCGGTCCTTTGGTGAAAAGACCAACGATCTTTCGGCTATCACCGACGCTTTGTCCTACCATGTGCGCTTTGTCTGTGAGGAATTGCGCGAACAAAGCCTCCTCGCGGGAGGTATTCAGGTGATGCTCTATACGTCACGACATGGTGATTGGCGCGGATATGGGGGGAGTCAGGGGGTTATATTTACCCTTCCCACCGCTACCACCGCTACGGTCCTTGAAGAGGCGATTGTCGCCCTCAAACAGCTGTATCGCCGTGGTGTACCGTATGCCAAAACTGGTGTGGTGGCCTTTGACTTAGTACCAGCTCAGTTTGTACCAGAGAGTCTTTTTTCGCCACTGGAGGGAACTAACAATGTGGCTGCAAAAGTGATTGATGGTGTGGTTGATAGCCTCAATAAACGTTTTGGTCGCGATACGGTGAAGCAAGGGATGTTCACGAAGACACCAACCTGGCAGACTAAAAATGCTCTCCGGTCACCAGCCTATACGACTGATTGGCAATCACTCCAGACAGTACGTGCCTAAGTGTGTCCGAGACACTAAACGACGTGTGTTCTTTAGCAAAAAAAGCGCAAAAGACATACCACGCTCACAAAAACGTAGACCAACGCTACGATTTCTATAGGTACATTGTTGCGCTGGTTTCACTTATCAACACGGGAATTGAGACAGGGTGGAGAGATGTACTTTATAATGACATCAGATCGGTTGAAGACATGTGCGAATAATGGCTGAAATTTTTTCAAACAATTATCTCGCATATCTCCACCTTCAGCCGAGCTTGTACCGGAGAGTCGCCTCTGACTACATATTAGTTATTTAAAAAATAATATTCATGCAAAAAATTTCAACGAGTGTTGAAGCTTTGCACCGAGTAGTCGCGATGCTCGTTGCTGCAGCTGTGCTAGCGGTGTCTGTGGGTTACTACAACACGGCTGGTGCCGCCAACCTCTTCCAGGTTAGCAACACCTTATCAGACTCAGACGTGTCGGCTCTCTCGAACCACACCATCCGATTCACGATGGCTACGTCATCCTCTGGAGTTTCGGCTGGTGGGACGATTACCGTCACATTCCCGGCAGGATTCAACTTGGGAACCATCGACTTCACTGATGTCGACTTCTCAATCAACGGAACTGACCAAGCCCTGGCAGCCGCTGCCGCTGGTGCCACCTGGGGTGTGTCCACCTCGAGTCAGGTGCTTACACTCACCTCAGCTACTGGTGTCGTAACAGCTGGACAAGCGGTCGTTATCGAGATTGGAACAAATGCTACTTTCGGTACAACTGGTACAGACCGTGTCACGAACCCAACTGCGGGTTCATATGAATTTCTTGTGACAGCGGGGACCGTTGATACCGGTCGCACACGAGTAGCTATTCTAGACAACGTCGATGTTACAGCGATCGTCAATACCTCATTCACCTTTGTGGTGACAGGTCTTGCGACCAGTACAACGATCAACGGTACGACCACTACGGGTTCAAGTACAGCCACCGCCATTCCATTCGGTGTCTTGACTGCTGGAGTACCAAAAGTTCTTGGTCAGCGCCTCAATGTTACAACAAACGCCCGTAACGGCTTCGTAGTGACGGTAGAGCAGGATCAAAACCTTCTCTCATCAACGGGTGCTGATATCGATGGCTTCATCGATGGTGCCTACACAAACGCACCTGCACTTTGGGCAGCTCCAACACCAAACATTGCACAGGAAAACACATGGGGTCACTGGGGTCTAACGTCAGCAGATGATATTAACTCTAATGAGTTTAATACTGGTGGTACACGATACGTGTCTGCCAGTACCACACCTCGTCAGATATTCGGTCACAACGGTCCATCTGACGGAACAACTGCCCAGATTGGTCAATCTGACGTAGCGTATGCTATCCAGATCACGCCACTCCAGGAAGCGGGTGATGACTACAACACCATCCTTACCTACATTGCGACTCCTACTTTCTAACAAGAAAGCTTGACGCAAACAACAAAAACTCCCTTTGGGAGTTTTTGTTGTTTATAGCATCACAGTTCCTTGTACTGTGATGCTATAATAATAAACGTTATTACTTTATACGTTTTTGCATGCGCTTGATTCCAACATCAATTTTATTAATTCTCTTCGCTCTTATGGTGGTGCCAACGGGTGCGTGGGCACAAAGTAGTGCTGGTGTCACTCTCAAACCAGCGACGATCGAAGAGAAAATTGATCCTGGTACCACCAAGACGTTTACAACGTCAATCAAAAATGAAAGTCAGATCGAACAGACCTACTACCTCGGTCGCCGTGATATCATCGGTGTGCGTGATGGTAGTGTACCGATCTATGCAAATGAAAACGTAGAACCAACACCACTTGATATGAGTAGTTGGATCACCTTGGCTACTAATAGCGTGACCGTGCCTGCTGGTGGGGAAGTTCCAGTCTCTTTTGTCGTGTCGGTCCCGCCAGACGCTCCACCATGTAACCACTTTGCTGGTATCTTCGTCTCGATGGAGCCACCGGAGATGCGTGAAAGTGGTGCGGCCATTGGCTATGAGGTAGCCAATATTGTGAGTCTTCGTGTAGCCGGTGAGTGTGTTGAGTCAGCCAAGATTCGACAGTTCTCTACCGACAACTATATCTACGGTTCACCAAATGTCACCTTTAATGTGCGAATTGAAAATGATGGCAATACACTGGTGCGACCAGTTGGGCCAGTAGAAATTACCAATATGTTCGGACAGAAAGTAGACAAGAACCTCATTTTCAACGAAGCAGCTGCAGCTGTGTTTCCGAGCGACACTCGTGAATTTACTTTTGACTGGAAGGGTGAAGGTTATGGTTTTGGTCGGTACGAGGCGGTGATTAGTCCGATTTATGGTGAAGAAGGTGCGAAGCAGACGATGTCAAGTACCGTTACTTTTTGGATTCTGCCAGTTAAAATTGTTTTACCTGCACTTGGTATCCTCACGGTACTGCTCCTCAGTGTCTATATCGGTGTGAAGCTCTACATTCGTCGTAAGCTCGCCTACTATACGGCTGGCAGTAGTCGCAAGATTGTGAGTCGCCGCAATACCGGTAATCCGTTCCTCCTCATCTTCTTTGTGATGTTATCGGTGAGTGCACTGTTCTTTATTGGACTTCTCATCCTGTTTGCCTAAGGTGTATACTACGTGTATGGGATACAATTCCACGTACCACAGTCTATTGCGTATTGCCAGTGCGGTGGTAGCACTTATGCTCGTCTTTGAAGGTGGTCTCCTTAGTCCATTGACTGCTCGTTTGGCCGATAATACCGAACTGTATCTAGCCAATGCGGTTGGTGTCTCAGTGGGGGTGGCGCCAACGGAGCTCAACCAAATGACAGCCGCTCTCACTGCCCGTGACCGTGAGCTCGATGCCCGTGAACTTGCCGTAGCGGAGCGGGAGATAGAAGTTGGCCTAAACAACAATAGTCCGTTACCCGGAATGGATTCGGGAACCTTTATACTGACCACCATCCTTTTTATCCTCCTCGTGCTCATTGTGCTTAATTATGCCCTTGACTATGTCCGGGCCCGCGAGCGACGACTACAAATCGCTACCACCACACCAATACCGTCTGTATAGAGGTGGTAATACACGCCTGAGGGTTGGTTATTTAGAAAGCGCCCTCTATAATACTGATTAGCTATGTCTGATCGTTTTAAGGGTAAGACCGCCACCGACTGCATGGTGGAAAATGTTCCAGTAATTTCACCCAAGGCTACGATTGGTGAGATTGTGATCCTGCTCTCCAGACACGCCTCGTCTTACTCGAGTGTGGCCTATGTTTACTTGGTAGATGCCAATCGAAAACTTACCGGTGTTGTATCAATAAAAGAAGTTTTTACGCATTCACACCATACCATTGCCGCTGCGGCCGCTAAGGCCACATTGGTATCTGTACCAGCGACACTTCCGGCCGAACAGGTAGCCCTCACTGCTATCAATCACAATCTCAAAGCAGTACCAGTGGTAGATCAGGCCACTGGACGGCTCCTCGGAGTGGTCACACCAGACAAAGTGCGCGATATTCTCCATTATGGTCGGATCCATGATGCACTGGCGCATGCGGGGGCCACTAATTTTGAAGACCCACAGAACTCATTATTGTCCGGTACACCACTGCTCCACATCCGGAAGCGTCTGCCATGGCTCATTCTTGGTCTCCTTGGTGGCCTGCTAGCAGCTTCAATTGTCCAGGGCTTTGAAGAGGCGCTAGCGGCCCATGTCCTCATTGTGGCATTTATTCCACTCGTCGTATATCTCGCTGATGCGGTGGGTTCACAGACGGAGATTATTTTTGTCCGGGCCATTGCCCTTGATCCAGAATTAGGACATTTTGCTCGGTTTCGCAAGTACTTTATGCGTGAGGTGATTGTCTCTGGCACCCTCGCTACCATCCTCGGTATCCTGGTGGGTGGAATTACCTCATGGTGGTTTGGGGCGCCCGAGCTCGTATCACTCTTATTTACTGCTATTTTGGCCACCCTTACCCTCGCCATGGTAGTCGCGCTTGTTATCCCGTTTTTGGCCACGAAGCTCAAATATGACCCAGCCCTGACGAGTGGTCCGGTAGCGACCGTGATTCGTGATGTGATGACACTCCTCGTCTACTTTGTGATTGTCTCGTTGTTTACGTGATTTCGGGCCAAAATAAGCCTGTGATATAGTGGGTGTCTATGATTCCGCGCACCCCATTAAAGTTTTTATGGTATATCAGTTCCCGCTACAAAACCTTGGGAATAGTTTCTTTGTTACTGGTACTGGCCGCTGAGTTGGCGAATATTCTTATATTTTATGTATCGGCACAGTTGGTAGAGCGATTCTCGCAAGCTCAAAACCAAGTTGACCAAGCCAACACGGTGGTCTTTTGGGGTGGATTATTTTTGGCTCTGTATGCTGCTCATCTCATATTCTATCGTCTTAGTGGCTACACCCTCATTTACTGGATTATAAAGTTCCACCAAGATGGCTACAATATTTTGTATGGCTATCTGGCCAAACATAGCCACACCTATTTCAGTGACCGCTTTGCTGGGGCACTTTCAAACAAGGTCTCAAATGCTATGGATAGTAGTGCAGGATTAATGTTTCAAATTGTTTGGACATTTTTCTCTGAGTTCGTTGGTTTGATAGTTACCTTAGTTTTGTTTTTTAGTGTTGATTTCCGTATTGGCGTAATTCTGTTACTCATTACTATTGCGGTTTTTATATTTAATATCCTCGCGGTAAAACGTCGACGTCCGTACGTTGTCCATTACGCAGAATCAGCCTCAAAGTCGCGTGGTGAAGGGGTGGATGTCATCTCTAACATTTCTGCAGTTCGTCTTTTTTCACAATACGAGAATGAACTACAGCGCTTGGCCGGTTTTTTTACTGAGCGGAGTAAGCGTGACCTTAAACAATCATTTTTTGGCGAAAACATCATGGTGGTGAATACTCTTTTTGCCATTCTTATGACAGCCCTCATTTTGAGTACCTTGTACATACTGATGCGCGAAGAGGCGATATCCGTTGGTGTTTTTGTTCTCGTTCTGGGTCTCCTTGGACGGGTTGGACATCTATTTATTACAACCGGACAGGCCCTCAATCGCTTTATTCGTGAGTATGGGAACATCGAAGAAGGTCTTAAAGAAATACTCCAACCACATACGGTTACTGACCAGGTTGGCGCCAAAGCACTGCAAGTAAGAGACGGACAGATTGATTTTAACCAAGTGTTGTTTAACCATGAAAGTACTGAAGTGTTTACTGACTTCTCGCTCACTATCCCAGCCGGGCAGCGACTTGGTCTCGTTGGTCCATCAGGGGCTGGGAAGAGTACTTTTGTGTCGCTCCTCTTGCGTCAATACGATATCGAAAGTGGTGCTATCGAAATTGATGGACAAAATATCGCCGCCGTGACTCAAGATTCACTACGAGCCGCGATAGCGGTAGTGCCACAAGAACCGGCCTTATTCCACCGTACTATTCGTGAGAATATCGCCTACGGGAAGCCAGACGTTACCGACGAAGAGGTTATTGCGGTGGCCAAAAAGGCGCACGCCCACGACTTTATTGAGACTCTACCACAGGGCTACGACACCCTCGTTGGTGAGCGTGGTGTAAAGCTCTCGGGTGGTCAAAAGCAGCGCATCGCGATTGCGCGCGCCATGCTCAAAGATGCGCCAATTCTCGTGCTGGACGAGGCGACTTCAGCACTTGATAGCGAAAGTGAGGTCGAAATTCAAAAGGCGCTCCATGTACTGATGGCAGGGAAGACGGTCATCGCTATTGCTCACCGCCTCTCCACGCTCCGCGAGATGGATCGCATTATAGTGCTCGAAGAAGGTAAAATCAGTGAAGACGGGACCCACGATAGCCTGCTACAGTTTGGTGGGACGTATGCTCGGTTGTGGTCGCATCAAGCAGGAGGATTCCTTGAAACGTAGTTTCAAACATTGTTTAACTGTGGGAGAACACCCATTTTGTTCATCCTCACAAGGTACAATATACCTATGCATATCACGAGACCGTTGCGTCTGGTCATTGCTTTGACTTTGTGGCTTGGCTTCATTGGTTTTTTGTTTGTATCGCCACAATTTTCGTTTGCTCGTAATGTGAAGGAGTACAAAGACACTATTTCGCAGTCAGCGCCGACAAGGGCTGCAAATCATACCTTGTCTTTTCGTTTGGTTGATACGGGTATACCACCTGAGGGCTATCTAGAGATTACACCACCAACAGACTTTACAGTCGCGGGCAGTGCCCAGTTTTCCGAGCTCCGTAATGTCGAGTTACGAGTCAACGGTGTGCGACGTGAGGTTGGTTCAGTCGTATCGGCAAGTGATGATAAGGTTGATATTGTCCCGGGTACGCCGGGGCTCATCCGGTATCGTCTCAACCAAACCACAGGAATTGCAGCGGGTAGTTTGCTCGAGTTAAAAATCGGTAATCATACGACACTCGCACAAACCGGCGGTACGAGTTTTAGTACCACAACCGGCACTACTACCACCCCGGCAGATATTCCTGGCATTACTAATGGATCAACGGTTGGTACTCATGAAGTAGCTATGCGTATTTTTGATAATACCGCTAGCGAGATTGGCAATGCTGGTTTTTTGATTGCCCTTGTTGATCAAGTCGGTGTCGCCCCCGTCGATACGACGGAAGCCATTCCCCCATTTCGGTTTAATGGTCAGCCTACCTCGACCGTTGGTGGCACGACCTTAAATGTAGAGATTAGTCTCGAAACTGATGAGTTTGCGTTTTGTCGTTTTGCGCGCAGTCCAGGCGCTGATTACAACACTATGTCCGCTGTCTTCTCTAACTCAGGCCTCCTCTTCCATTCTCAGGTGGTGGCGGTGACACCCAATTCTCAACAAGATTTTTACGTGCGGTGCCGTGATGATGAAGGTAACACTAACCCCGACGACTACCTTATTAGCTTCTTCGTGAGCAACCAGCCGACCGGTAGCTCAACCGAAAATGGTAATGGTAGCGGCTCAGGTACTGGTACCGGTAATGGGGGCACTGGAAGTGGTTCCGGTAGTGGTAATAGTGGTGGACCGGCTACCGGTGGTGGTAGTACTTCAGGTAGTTCTGGTGGCGGCAGTGGCGGTGGCGGTGGGGGTGGTAGTGGCGGCGCTAGTGGCGGGGGCGGGGGCGGGGGATTCGAATCAGCTCCGGGTCCGTACCGTAGTGGTGATGGACAAGTGGTGATCACTGGTTATGCTTCGCCACGAGCAAAGATAACGGTGCTCGTTGACGGCAAAGCAGCGGTAACTGCCAACGCTACCAATGATGGTTCGTATACTGCCACCGTGGACAAAATCGCTCGGGGTGCATACACCTTTGGCATCTATGCCACCGATCAAGCGGGGACGAAGTCTTCAACCTTCAGTACTTCCTTTACCGTGGCCGGAGCTCGTGAATCTGCTCTCAGTAATATCAATATTCCGCCTTCGATTCTGGTTTCACCGAATCCAGTTAATCCCGGACAAGCATTGACGATTTCTGGCTATACTTTCCCGAATGCTCAGGTTACCATTGAGAATGAAAAGGACAAAAACACCGCGTCACGCAAGTCATACACCGTTACCGCTAATAGTAGTGGGGCGTGGTCAACACCAGTGGATACCAGTGGATTTAGTAATGGCACCTACAAAGTACGTGCGAGAGCAGTTGATGGTACACTGACATCAAACTTCTCACAGTACACCCTCTATGGAGTCGGTGGGCCATCACAAGCAGCGGGTAATAATTCTGATCTCAATCGTGATGGTAAGGTGAACCTCACCGACTTTTCTATTCTCCTTTTCTGGTGGAGTACTGATGGTGGCGACTCCAATCCGCCCGCGGATATTAGTCAGGACGGTAAGGTGAATTTGACGGACTTCTCGATTCTCCTCTTCAACTGGACCGGCTAGGCTCTGACTAAAATCGCCTCTGACTGTGTTGTGTTTCACTCGAAATCCTCACCGTATAGCAATACGGCTCGTTCTTTGGCGTTCAGACGCCTTGTCATAAACGATTTTATTCTAGAGCCACCAGCTTTATAATTTGTTCACTTATTCATTATTACATTAGAAAAGCTCCTTATTTAACTCCCCTTCGCTTTTCTTCTTTGTGCGCCTCGTCTGAGAAAATTTTCTTTCAAAGTTTTAAGTTAAAATTCTAGGGAAGATTGAACTGATAACATTGAATAGTGTAAAGAGGCAGTGCCTGTCTTTGTCTCGTATATTGTATATTCCGTATTCAATCTTCTATCTTCTATATAAAACTTACTGTGGGTAACGTTACATCATGATAGGCTGACACATATATAATGTAGAGGAATTGGTATGTCATTTTTACAACGTCTCAAAGGGAGAGGTGTTCGTTCTGACCAGACTCTGCAGTCTAGTGAGGAAGAGACTGCTGTCGACAAAGTGGCGCAGCTTGATGTTGATGTCTATCAGACGGAACGGACGATTGTCATCTATGCGCAGTCAGCTGGTGCTGATATGAATGATGTCCACGTCTCGATTGAAGGGGATGCCGATATCGTCCTCATCGAAGGTCGCCGCATTCGACCGGAATTTATTGTCTTTCCTAAAAGTAAACCGCGTGGTTCGTATTTTACTGAAGAATGTGTCTGGGGTGATTTTTATCGACGGATAATCTTGCCTGAGAGTGTTGATATTGAAAAGGCCGAGGCAAAGATAAAAAACGGTGTACTCATTTTAATACTGCCACTCTTAAAGCCGGAGGAGAAAGAGCGAGTCAAGCTCAAAATCACTGCCGATAAGACCAGGCCAAAATAGTTTAGTAGTAATTCAGATAGTTCTTATGTTCTCACGCACACACATACTCACCACGTTATACAAACTCCTGACCCTTGTGGGGGTGTTTGGGCTTTTTGTCTGGTTTGCTACAGTGGCTTTCGCGGCTGATGTGGTGATTGCACCGAGTACGGGTAGCTACACACCGGGGCAGACTTTTACGGTGTCGGTGCGGGTATCGCCCGGTGGTCAGAGTGTCAATGCGGTTGAGGCTACCCTTAAGTTTGATCCTGCGGTGCTCGCCGTAGTAAATGTCAGTAAGACAGGATCAGTGTTCTCACTCTGGACTACTGAACCGACCTACTCAAATAGTGCCGGAACTATTACTTTTGGTGGTGGTAGCCCATCTCCATTTACGGCCCAGTCAAATCTTGTCAGTGTCACGTTCCGAGCAGTAGCGGCGGGGACGGGCGCCCTCACGGTCTCCAATGCGTCGGTGCTGGCGGCTGATGGTCGTGGTACTGATGTCTACAGTAAGAGTACTAATGGCTCCTTTACAGTTGCAGCGGCTACTACGCCAACACCAACCCCTACGCCAACCCCTGAACCAACAACCCCAGCGGCAGAAGATGAAGAAGAAGGAGGGGATGAGGCCATCGTGTTTGGCGATCCGCCACGGGCGCCAGAGGTTGGTTCAAAAACCTTCCTTGATCCAGAGGTTTGGTACGCCACTACTGATGGCTTATTTGAATGGGAAATACCATTTGATGTCAATGAGCTCGCTGTCATGCTTGCGACTTCATCGGAGAACCAGCCTGAGCTAACTAAGTCAGCGATCGCAAATCCTCCAATTAAAGAGTTTGCGCTCAATAAGGAAAATGCGATTGAAGGTATCCAGTACTTGAGTATCAAATATAAGAATCAGGTGGGCTGGGGTGCGGTACTCAATCGCAAAATCATGATTGATACTACCGAACCAGAAAACTTCACCATTGATGTTCGGGTCTCAAATTCACCAACCGGGTTCCCGCAGCTTAACTTTGCTGCGAACGATACGACATCTGGCATCGATTACTATGAGATGACCATTGCCGACAACGAACCGATCAAAGTCACTCCGGATGAAGCAAAAATCGGTTACCTCCTCAAGGAACTCGAGGACGGTACCTACACTGTCACGGTAGTGGCTTACGACAAGGCTGGTAACAGTAAAGAATCAAGTGTAGCAGTGCAGATTACGGCTGGATGGATTAAACCGGCCGAAGTAGAGATAGAAACCACCATTTGGGACTACTTTACCGGAAGGAATATCTTTACTGCGCTCCTCCTGGTAACAATCTTGATGCAGTTTATCTACATTTGGTACGATCGGAAGCAGAACAAACTGCGCGAAGACAAACTCCGTCGCGAAACTCGCGAAATTCAGGATCAAATGGAAAAAATCTTCTCCGCCTTGCGTGATGAGATCTACGATCAGATCAACCTCATCACGAAGCGTCCACGGCTCTCTAAGAAAGAAAAAGAAGCGGTGGAGGGTCTCAACCAAGCGCTCGAAGTATCTGAGACCTTGATTGAAAAAGAAATCAATGACGTAAAGACGATTTTGCGCTAATGAGCACAAACAATCCACAATAAAATTCGTATAACGCGCCAGTACCGAGTACTGGCGCGTTATACTATAGGTAACCCAAAAGTTATCTTTTGGGCGTTAGAGTTGTGTCGCATGTAATTCCTAAGCTAAACCGCCTTACTCTGCGGGTTCTGCTGGTATTTGTCTGTATCAGTGGCTTTTTGGCGTACTCGTACATTGACCGAACGGTCTATACGACCGAAGAATTGCTGGTTGTACCAGGAGGTGTAGTGGCAGATGGCTTTGATAATCCGAATGAGGTTTTGATTCAAGATGTTGATGGTGATGGTATCTTACAAAACTTCACCAATGCCAATTCTGCACACTTCAAGTACGTAGAACCAACACAATCACAAACGCCATCTCCTGCTGTGCCAACTGAAAATCCGCCAACCGGTACGCCAGATGATGGAGCTGCTTCAGACGGTGCTACTACTGATACTCCACCAGCTGAAACTCCAGCTACCGAGCCATCAACTGAATCAACACCACCAACCGAACCAGTGCCGAGTGATACGCCGCTTGAGACATCCATGCGGGCGGTAGCCTATCCACTCGCACAATTTGATGAAACGACTCCGGTCACCGATGCGGTGCCGGTGGTTGAGGAAGTAGCACCAGATACAACTGCGCCTGACATAGAACCAGCTTCTGCGCCAAACGAAGCATCTACTCCAGAGATACCTGAGGTAACGACAGCAACGCCAACGGAAGCAAGTGACTCACCAAGTGACGCCTCTGAGACTATTAGCGATGGGGCTACGACGAGTACTCCTGAATCACCTGCTGCAGTTGGTACTACCACCACTGACCTCTTTGGCCTGGAACCTTGTCTCGTCGAAGCTGGCTGTAAAACTCGGTCGCTGACCTTTGATAATTTTGCGTTGCCTGAGTTCACCAACGGCACGGTACTAGATACGGTACAACTACGACTCTCACTAGCGGCCAAAGCGAAACCTGGTAGTGCTATCCAGCGTTTCGTCGTGTCATACTCACTTGATGCGGGTGCGACGTATCTCCCTGGTACCGTGATTGACGTTGGTGGTGAGATTTCAAATAGCCTTAATGGTGACCACTTCCTCGTGGCCCTCGCTGTTTCGCCATACAGTAATGACCTCTCAAACCTTCGGGTCAAAGTCGCCTACGAAGGCATTGAAGCTGAGACCGAAGCTGTCTTTGTTGATGGTGTATGGCTTGATGTGACCTCAGGACGCTTTTACGAATCATCAGACTTTGAAAAGCCAACCGATGCCATTGGCTACGAACGAGATCTGAAGGCACCAAGTCTCAATGAACTTGTGAATGCTGACTTGGACCAAGTTCTTGGTAAGTCACCGATGTTTACCTTGTCGTACGATCCACAGCAAGGTTTCTTCAATCGCATCTTCCGTTCTATCTTTGCTGAGAATACCTTTGCCGTGGATCGGGTGAGTATCAAGAATCCCGACGGGACTGAGATTCCAGCCCTGTTTGATATCAAATACTACGATGACCTCACCTGGTCAATGCAAGTTGAAGAACTGCCGTATACGCTCGCACCAGGAAAGTACGAAGTGACCGTTGAGGTACTTGAAAATGGTGAAAAGTTCACCGACACTTTTGAATTCTACTGGGGGCTTTTGGCTGTAAACACCAAGAAGAGCATGTACTTCCCGAACGAGGAAGTAGTGCTCAATCTCGCTGCCTTGACTGATAGTGGCGACACGATTTGTGATGCGAACTTAGAGATGAAGATTATCGATCCAAAGGGAGCAATCTTCGAAGTGCCAGTGTCGCAATCTGGTTCGTGTAACGCGAACAACGTTACTGATGTGCCAGACTACCTGGCTACCTTTAAAGATACGGGCGAATGGGGTAAGTACACTATTCAGCTACAACATCTAAACGTAAGCGGGGAAGTCGTACACAAGATTACTGACTCCTTTGAAGTGCGTGACTATATCCCATTTGATATCACTCGTACGGCACCTACCCGTATCTACCCACCCGCACCATATAAGGTAGAGCTTAAGGTCAAAGCCAACCGTACCTACACCGGTGATATCACCGAGCGAGTACCACGTGGCTTTATCATCGAGGGTCTCGAGGGGGCGACGATTACGGCACTACCACAGTATAGTCTTATAACCTGGTCAAACGTGACAATGAATGTCGGCGACGAACGTACCTTCTCGTATACCTTTGATGCGCCTGATGTTAGTCCTTATATGTATCTCCTTGGGCCACTCACTATGGACAGCTTCTCAGAGCTGAGGCAGTGGCAGATTGCGTCTGATGCGCTTAACAACATCGGGTGGTTTAAGGGTACGCGGACCGTTGCTGGAACGAACCTCAACAGTGTACCTAGTCCGATGCAGTGGTCGACGAGTTCAATTGATAACTACTACTATACTCACTCAACTTCATCAAACTCACAGCGAGTAACCCTCCGTCAAAGTGGTGATTACTTTGTCGCAGTAAACTTGCCAGTACAACGAACCGATGCCAACACGAGTCGCACTCGTTCGGGTATTGAGGTACGTAAAAACGGCGTGGCGGTACAAGAAGGTCTTGGGCGTAGTGGCTATATCGAAAATGCCGGTGCACAATCAGAGTCATCATCAAACGTCGCGTTTCTCCTTACTGATGTCAATGCGAATGACTACATTGAAGTGTTTGTCGAAAACTTAAATACTATTGATGCCGGCGACACCGTTAATGTATCTGGGTTGGCGTCACTGTATGTTGAGTACATGACAAGTAGCGATATTGTCTTTGCGGCCACAACCACTCGATCGACGGCAACCACCAGTCTCAACACTGCCACGGCCAACGCATTGGATTGGATTGAGACTCGACAAGACACCGGCTTTGTACACTCAAACACTGTATCGCCACAAAATATTACGTTGTCCGCTACTGGTACCTACATGGTCCATGTCAATATTCCACTTACGGGAGTAAACCATACAGTGCAGACAAACGTCACTGGACGAGTACTTATCAATGGTATGGCCGTGCCAGGTGCGCAATTTATGCAGGGGTACATGGAAACGGCAGCTACCGAAAGTGATGGCGACTCGAGTATTCATTGGTCCGGGGTGGTGGTTGCCAGTAGTACAAATAGTGTGCTCACCGTAACAGCACAACAAGAAGCCGGTGGCGGGAACGTCGTTGTGACACCAGGCTTTGCTGGTTCGATTGTGATTGAAAAGTTACCAACTGCGGGTGTGATTGCCGTCACTGGTAACTACTTCAACGGTACGACGGGAATGAACTTCAATAACACAAACGCTTCCTCAACACGCTTCAATGTACCATTGGCACACGATACCGGTACCTATACCTATTCATCAACCACTAACAGTCATCAGATTACGGTTGGTCAAAGTGGTGACTATTTCCTCATGTACAACGTGGCCGTGACTGGTGCTACTGCTCGTACGAACAATCGTATTACCGTAACAGTTAATGGGGCGACGACAACGGGTGCCCAAACCAAATCAAACTACATTCGTAACCAAAACGGACACACTGATGCGTCAGGCAATCTCGTCTTCTTGCTTGAGGGGGTTGGCGCGGGACAGATCGTGTCAGTGCAAAGTCAGCAAGAAGCAACGGCTGGTCAGGTAAGCTCTACTACTCCAGCTACCCTCATGCTATGGAAAAAAGCTGCGCTTGATTTCCGCCCGGCAGCACCAACATTACAAACTCCATTTGATAATGCCCGGTTTGCTTCAACGTCACCGTATTTTGAATTTACCGCGAGTGACCCGGACGGAGCTTCTGATATTGAATACGAGTTCTCAATTTCTACCTCCTCAACCTTTGCGACTGCTACCGTGCGAGTTTCTAGTGCCGATGCAGGATTTGTAAACACCGTGAGTGGTGGTGACACTGCGCCATTTACCGAAGGCAATAAAATCCGCTATCAGTTACAACCAGGTGACACACTCACAGACCTAACGACATACTATTGGCGGGTCCGCGCGAAAGACGTTACTGGTTCAGGTGGCTTTGGTGATTATTCAACAACACAAAGCTTTACTGTTAATGCAGGAGATACCGTTGCAAACTGGTACCAAACTACCAGTGGACAATTCCAAACGAATACGCTCTTTGGCGCGACGGCCAATGATGTGAATAATAATGTCACTGTAAACTCAACGGTGAGTTCTGAGATTATGTTGGCTTATGGTGATGGTACCAACACCACCCCACGGTATCGCCTCTGGAATGGTACGAGCTGGGGGATTGAGCAGTCGGCGATTGCGGTCGGCGGTACTATTAACTGGGTCCGTACAGCTGCTGGAGTAAAGCGGGATGAATACATTCTCGTGACGATGGACCAATCTAATGCGACGTATGCGCAGGTGTACAATGCCACGAGCAGTTCGTGGGGTAATCAGACACTGATTACGAGCACTGTTTCGAATGTCACGCGCAAGGGTATTGCCGTGGGCTATGAAAGTGTCTCCGGTGACGCGATGGTGGTGTCTTGTAGTAACACTAAAGATCCGGTATACCGCACCTGGAATGGGAGTACGTGGTCAGCCACCAGTAGTATCACCACTAGCCTCGTCAATGTCTGTAACCATGTCGAAATTGCGTCTGATCCAACTTCAGATGAAATGATTCTCGTCGTGCGCGATAGTGGCGCGGCGGTAGGGAACAACTACGAAGCGCTGGTGTGGGATGGTACTGGTTGGATAAGTAGTCGGGTCCTTGGTTCAGTACAGGCTGGTCAAGAACTGCGAGCCGGTATTGGCGTGAAGTATGAGTCTTCTGGCGACCAAGCGGTGATAGCCGTGACTAATGGTACTAACAACAACTTTGCCTATGTGACCTGGCTCGGTCCTAGTTTGGGTTGGAGTAGTAATGGTACGCAGGCACTCTTCAACGATTTTGAATTTGGTTCACTGGCTGCCGATCCTAACTCTGATCTCATGACGCTTTGTTTCATCAATGACTCAGCGCGGGTTGGTGCCATACGCTGGGATGGTAGTGTCTGGACTGGTACTTTTACCGACTTTACTATTACCGGTAACTCACAAGCTGGTCGACCGGTTGATTGTGAATACGAAACTACTGCCGGTCGGTCAGGTTATATTCTCGGTACATACTCTGATACCACAAACCTACGCTACCGTACCTTTGCGACATCAACCTGGGATGCCCAACAAACAGTGTCTGGTGTCGGCTCTGGGGCTGGTGTATTTTGGGTACAAACAGAACGTGCTGGGGATGGCACCATTGTCGCAATTAGTCATGATGATGCGGTGGCGGGTGATGAAATTGAGTCGACATATTGGAATGGAACCAATTGGTCTACCAAACAATCTATAGTTCCGAATCCCTCCTCAATTATTGGCGCCCCTTACGAAACATTCGAGATGGCCGCCAAACGCTACACCTTCACACAGGGTATCGTGACGACCCAGCCAATCGTCTTTACGTCTGTCCCCAATCAAAATACCTGGGGTGATTTGTCGTTTGGTTCAACGGAACCTTTTGGTACTGATGTGACGGTGAAACTCAAATATACTAATACCACTACCTGTGATACCTATATCCCTGATGGAGCACTTCCGGGTAATAGTACGGGATTTGATCAGAGTGCGATGCCTCTCAACCTCACCAGTCTTTCGACTTCGACTTATAGTCAGATTTGTCTTGAAGCTACGTTAACTACATTCGGCTCACAAAGTGCGAGTCTTGATGATTGGTCAGTCGCCTGGCTACGTAAACCAAAATTAGTGCAAAGTAACTTTCGCTGGTATGCGAATGGTAGCTTTTTCACACCAACTGATGCCTGGCCAGTCGGCGGTACTGACGTCAACGAAAATGTCGCTTTGTCTTCAGCTGAAGCGGTGAGTCTTAATGATGTCCTGCGACTACGGCTATCACTTCAGGGTGCAAATGTACCACTGGCAACCAGTACTTCTGCTTTTAAACTTCAGTATGCTCCTGGTTCTTCTTGTAGTATCGCTACCGGGTGGTCTGATGTCGGTGCGGTCGGTAGTACAACAGCTCTCTGGCGTGGCTATGCCAACTCGATTGTTGGTAGCGATTGGTATGGAGCGGCTTGGGGACGTCGAATTAAGATTGAAGTTGATAATGCGCTCGTTGGTACATCATCAGCAGTGACTGACTTTCCTGTGTATGTAAATCTCGATGATTTGCCAGCCGTCTTCTTTGATACTGTGCAGAGTGATGGTGACGATATTCGTATTACCACGAGTGACGGTATCACCGAAGTGCCGTATGAGCTTGTAGCAATTGATACTAGTGCTGACACTGGTGAACTTCACTTTAAAGCACCAAGTCTCTCAACCACCACCGACACTGGATTTTATATCTACTATGGCAATAGTGGCGCAAGTGGGTATGCGGCCACAGCAACATATGGTCGAAATAACGTCTGGAATAATGGCTACCAAGCGGTGTATCACTTAGGCACCAATCCGACCAGTGCCATGATTGATAGTACCAGTAATGGACGCAATCTAACGTCGTCAGGCATGGTGGCCACGAACAGTACTAGTTCAAAAATTGGCAATGGTTTGAATTTTGATGGCGTTAACGACTATTTAACCAATACTGGTTGGAGCTGGAACACAGCGACCGTGACCGTCACCGCCTGGAATAATGTGAGTACTGCTGAAACACAGAACTCAAACCTCTTCAGCTTTACTGCTGCTGGAGCAGAGCGGTTTGCTGCCCATGCACCATGGGGAGATGCGGTACTATACTGGGACTTTGGTACCTGTTGTAGTGCCCCGGGACGACTCACAACAAACTACACGAGTTATCGTAATAAGTGGACACACGTTGGGCTCGTATCACACGGTACTGGCGGCACTTTCATGGGTATTTACTTAGACGGTGCGCCCATCGCAACGGCGGCCACGTCAGATAATCCAAACGTAGCGTTGACCGGTTTTGCGCTTGGTTCTGTATCAACGGCTGGTGGTACGTATCACCGAGGCCGGATCGACGAGTTTAGAATTGCCTCAGTAGCGCGCTCAGCGAGCTGGTTAAAGACCGAATATAACAACCAGACAAATGCAACGGGATTTTATACTGTACAAGCAGAAGAGTTGATTGGTGACGGTCGAGTCCTGCCAAGCACGTTACTTTCTGATAGTAATTTTAGTGAGACATACGAAGAAAATAATCCAACCATTCTCAATCGGAATGGGCTCTTGGTTGGTCAAAAAACAGAATGGGATTTTACGTTACAAAACAATGGAGCCACAGCCAATACAAGTTACTGTTTCCGTCTTGTGTATGCAGATGGAGCCATTCTCAACACCTACAGTACCTACCCACGATTGATCACTAATGCGGCACCGCTACAACCGACGTTGACCGCACCGTTTGATAATCGGCAACTCGCTTCGACGACACCAACTTTTGAATTTGCCGCGATTGATGAGCTTGGTGATCTTGTCTCGTATGAGGTTGTCATTGATAATGATGCTGATTTTTCTTCACCAACTATTACCCGCGAATCAAACGCTGACTTTTCTCAGTTCACTAATATTGCATCACCATCTGAACGTAGTCAGTATTCTTCCGGCCAGACGATTCAATTTGTACCTAATACCGGTTTAACTAATGGGGTTACCTATTGGTGGCGTGTCCGGGCAAAAGATGACTTTGGCTCCAATACATATGGAAGCTGGTCTGAGCCACGAAGCTTTACGGTTAATAGTGCGACGACACTTACGACGTGGTTCCAGACTACTGGTGATCAGTTTAATACTAATAGTCTCAATGATGCACTAGCGAATGTTTCAACTAACGATGTTGGTATCAATACAAGCTTCACTGCTGCTACCACCACAACCACCGAAATTGACTATGATAACCGAGCTATTGGCAATGCCTGGGGCAGTATTAGCTTCAATCAGAATGTAACTTCAGGTACTATCAGGCACTATGTTGAGTATGAAGTATCAAGCAATAATTTTGCGTTAGTGCCCGACACTGATCTGCCTGGCAACAGTGCTGGTTTTGCATCGTCACCAATTTCGATCGCCGCACTTGATACAACAACCTACAATGTGCTCCGTATCACCTCAGTCTTTTCGGGTAATGCGACGTTACCGCGACTCTTAGACATGACCGTGACGTGGAGTTTGAAAATTGAACCACCAACCCACCTGACACTCTTTGATAATGCTAAGACCGCAACGGTTACTCCAGCCTTTACGTTTACGACGATTGATCCGCAAGCTGATGATTTGCAGTATGAAATTCAAATTTCAACCACGCAAGACTTTGCCGCACCAACCACATTTATGTCTGGTGTTGACGCAGGATTTTCGAATGTTACAACCCCAGCTGATACGTCGCCATTTAATTCGGGTAATACCATCAGATACCAGACACAGGCACCACTTACCAACAGCGTGACTTATTGGTGGCGTACTCGGGCACGTGACCCGGGTGGTAGTAATAGTTGGTCGAATTATTCGACCCCATTTAGCTTTACAGTTGATACTGCGACCAATGTGTCCGTTTGGTACCAGACTACAGGAGAGCAATTTAGCACCAATGATACTGTTGATATCGAAACTACCCTCGGTGGCGCCCAAGTCTCGTCAGTGATTAACGGCGTGATGGTCGCCTATGCAGAGGGGACAGCGCAAGCCCCGCAGTATCGAACCTGGAATGGTTCCGCCTGGAGTGCTCCAATTTCTGCTGATACAGTCAGTGCGCAAATCCGCTGGACCAGACTCAAGGCAGCGACCACACGGCCTGAGTATGCGCTTGGTACTCTTGGAACCGACCTCGATATCAATATTCAGATATATGACGCGATCACCGAATCGTGGGGCAATATATTTGAAATTGTGAATTCAGCTACCGAATCGACGAAGCGCCGCTATGACATTGCATATGAAACAGTTTCAGGAAAGCTTATGGCAGTGGCCTGTCTTGGAAATGATGCCGTGTATGCAACCTGGGATGGTTCATCCTGGAGTGCAACCTCAAGTCTTGTCTTGGCTAACACAAATGACTGCGAGTGGGTACAGATGGCGAGTGATCCCGTCTCAAACGAAATTATTGCGGTATTCCGTCATACCAATACCGGCACCCCTGATTATGAAGCACTCGTTTGGAATGGCTCAAGTTGGGGTAATAGCAATCGCTTCGGTGATGTGAGTGCGAACACAAACGAAGGGATGGTGATTGAGTATGAAGAATCGGGAGACCAGGCGGTTTTGGCTTTACCAAACGGTACGGTTAATATGCCGTGGAAGACCTGGAATGGCTCGACGTGGTCGGCGACTAATACCGTAGCGCTTGGTAACGTTATGACCTGGGGTAGCCTCAAGCGCGATGAGGGAACCGATCGCATGATGCTCTGCTATATGGATGCTGATACTGATATTGGTATCGTACCGTGGACGGGCAGTGCCTTTGGAACTTTCACCGAATTAACTATTACCGGTAATGATAACCGCGGCTTGCCTGCTGACTGTGATTTCCAGACGACACAAGGGACGGATGGAGATGTAGTGATTGCTTATTCTGATACGGTTGCAGCCCGCTACCAAACCTATTCGTTTGGTACCGGGACAACGTCAGGTGAATTTAGTCTCGATGTTATTAATAATAGTTGGCGCTTCCAGACTGTGCGGGGTGGTGATGGTACTGTCCATGCACTGGCTTTTGATGATGGATCAAACCCAGATCGGTATGATACGAGTCGGTGGAATGGATCAGTGTGGACAGCCCGAGAGAACTTTAGTAGTAGCCCATCAATTGCGGCGCAACCATTTGACGGTTCTTTGACCATCGCTGCACAGATTTATCCAAATTTCACATCGGCGTCAATCCGTTCGACGGCTATCAATTTTGCTGATGGTGCCAGTCCTCGGTGGGAGCGGGTTCGATTTACTGATACCACTCCCGGCCTGAGTAACGTGCTGTATCGTGTTTATTACGAAACGACGCCAGGTACTTTTGCCTTGGTCCCAGATTCGGCCTTGTCTGGTAATGCAGCTGGTTTTACTAATTCGCCAATCAATATTTCAGGACTTGATAAAAACATCTACAACGTACTTAAGCTCGACGCCGAACTCCTCTGTGATAGCGGTAATTGTCCATCGGTGCAAGATTGGTCGGTGGAATGGTCAGAAGGACTTACCATCTCTGGTAGTATCTTTGATTATGATCAACTCACCGCGCTCGCTTCAGGTACTGTGGCTGTGGCTGTTAATGGTGTACTGCAATCAGGGAAGACAGCGCAAGTAGCGGCTGGCACCTCGACACAACAGGTGGTGTACACTGCGGCTGGTACCAGTACGTTCACTGTTCCGAGTGGGGTTACTAGTGTTACGGTCAAATCGTGGGGTGCTGGTGGTGGTAGTGGTGCCAGTTATTCAACAAATGGTGGTGGGGCTGGTGCCGGTGGTGGTGGCGGGTTTGTACAGGGTAACGTTACAACCATTCCGGCCGAAAATCTGACAGTACGGGTGGGTGGTGGAGGTGCTGGTGGCACGGCAGCGACTTCTACCGGTGGCGGTGGCGGTGGCGGCTACTCAGGAGTATTTCGTACTTCAACCCCACTTCTCGTCGCTGGTGGTGGTGGTGGCGGTGGTGGTGGAGTAACAAACATTAAATATGTTGGAGCAGGAACCGCTTGTGGCGTTAACGGAGCTGCTTGTACGCCAACAATTCCTGCGTCTACAGCGGTTAATGATCTCTACATCGCCGTCCTGCATTCACGCACTGATACAGCTCACACCTGTACTACAAACTGTACTGGTTGGACTGAGTTTTCAACCCAGGCTGGTTCAGCTGGTGAAGGACGAGTATCGGTATGGTATTACCGCCGTACGGGTGCGGCACCAGCCAACCCTACCTTTGCGGGTCCTGCTACCGAATCATACACGGGGCGTATCTGGGCGTTCCGAGGAGCGGCTATTACTGGCAACCCTTATGATGTGCTTGGGACTAATACCGCGGTAACGGTCGCAAACACAGTCTTCACTGGTAGTAATCTTTCGAGCACGGTGCCTGACGCTATGGTCGTCCATGTGGGTGGGTCAATGGACAATAATACTTGGGGTCCAGGTGGTGGTTCGTGTAATACCCCTAATGCTGCGGATGCGAATTTTTATGCAGCGAACGCAAATGGTACTGATAACTCAGTGTTCTTGTGTTATCGAGATAATCCAATTTCAAGTGCCGGTTCACTCGGTGCACCAACAATGACGCAAGCAACGCTTGGTGCTGATGTAGGACGTTACTTTACCTTTGCTTTGCGACCACAAGCTACTGATGGGTTGGTGCTTGGTAATGGTGGGGCGGGCGGTGGTCTCACTGGGGAAACAGGCTCTACTACGGCTGCATCAGGTGGTGGTGGCGGAGGAACACAAGTAGCGGGCGGGGCCATTGGTGGTAGTAATGCGACCGTTGGTGCAGCCTACCAAGGAGGGCTTGGTGCTGGTACCGCTGGTGGTGTGGGGGCTGGTGGCGCTGGTGGTATTGGTGGTGGCGGCACAGGCGGTTCTGGTTCGACTACTGCTATCTTGGCCGGTGGCGGTGGTGGTGGTGCAGGCTACTATGGTGGCGGTGGTGGAGCAAACGCCAGTGATTTTTATACGCACAACCCTGGCGCTGGCGGCGGCGGTGGTTCCTCGTACACTGCGCTCACCGGAGTTTCGGCTACCTCGACGATTAGTGGCTCTGGTACACAGGCTGCTAATACCGCTGATCCAGACTATAGTGCTGGCGTGGGGGTAGGTGCGGCAGCGGTAACCTCAATTACCAACGGATCAAGTGGCGGTAATGGTAAGGTAGTGGTGACGTGGTCGACCGTCGCTTCGGCGGGTACCTGGTCGATTCCAAACGTATCTGCCGTGGCAGGTGATGTGATTACTGTGTTTATCCAAAATGCGAGTGGTACTGACGAAGCGGTAGCGGTGACTGTATATGATGGCTCTGGTGACATTACCGGTATGCAACTGAGTAAACGTCATCTCACTATTGGTTCTAATGATGGTACGACGGTAACGAATGCCAATTTGGCCCTCTACGCCAATGCTGCCAACGAAGATATTTTCTATAGCGCTAGTGGCGGTAGTACCATTAGCCTTTGTGCTGAATCAACCTGTAGCGATGCCAGATTGCGAGTACTCTCTGGTGCCACCTACGCACCAGGAGCTGATACCAGTGTTATCAATTTCCAAAATAATGGTACCTTTGCCCCAGCCACCAGTACCTTCCGTATTAGTAATGTTTGGGATAATCAGAGTACCTTTACGGTGGGACAATCAACCATTATCTTCACGGCCACCACTTCAACCCAGACACCACAAAACGCCTCAAGTTCACTAGCGTTCTATAATGTTACCTTTGGTGAAAGTAGTGGCAATGCAACCTTTACCCTGACGAAACCACTCATTACCTATGGCAATCTCACCGTAAACTACGGTACTCTGGCTCGCGGGACAACGACACTGAACATAGGTGGCAACCTCAGTCTCGGTGCCAACGGTACGTTTAGTGGACTCGGCACAACGACCTTTGATGGTACTGGTAGTAGTCTCTGGGGTGACGCAAAAGCTGCAAATCTCAGTACCAATATTGGTAATGTCGTTATTGATGGTACCGCTAAGACGATTACTTTGTCAGGCAACGTTGGTAGTGAGTCTCTCACCATCGGTAATGACGATACCCTCAATGCGTCTGGTTCTGGTTTTAATATCAACGTGCTGCGCCATTGGACAAATAACAATGCCTTTGTACCACAGTCTGGTACGGTCTCATTTATTGGTACCTCAACGGGAGTCATTGCACGTGGTACGTCAGCCTTTAATAATCTTTCGTTCACCGGTGTTGGTGGTAATTGGTCATTTAGTACGAGTACATTGGCGCTTAACGGTACCTTGACTATCGCCACTGGTACCGTCACCTTGCCAACTGGTACGACGACCATTGGTGGTTCATTCCTCAACACTGGTGGGCAATTTGCGCACAACAACGGTGAGGTACGCATGACGAGTAGTGTGGCTGGTCGGTCAATTACGACCAGCGGTACACCATTCCTCAATAACTTTTACGATTTAGTGTTTACCGGTGCTGGTGGCTGGACCTTCACGGGAGCAGCGACGACGACCCGCGATATGCGTATCACGGCCGGTACCGTAACTATGCCAACGACAACGCTTGCGGTTGGTGGTGATTTTGTCACCACTGGTTCAGGTGCCTTTGCCCATAATAACGGGGAAGTCATACTCCTGGTTCAGGATGCCGATACGCTTTCGACGAATGGTTCATCGTTTAATAATCTACGCGTCCGTGGCGCTGCTTCTGGCTGGTACAACGATAGTTGGTCAGCACGCAAGAAGATTACTATTCAAGGATCGAAGGTGATGGGTAGTATGACAAACTTCCCAGTGTACCTCAATCTGGCCGATCTTGGCGATGATTTCTTCACTGGAATTACTACCGGTGGGGCTGATATCCGCATTACGGCGAGTGATGGAGTCACCGAAGTACCACTTGAAGTGGTGTCTGTCAGTACCAGTACGAAGCGAGGTGAGGTGTACTTCAGAGCGCCAAGTCTCGCGACCTCAACCAGTGCCGACTTCTACGTATACTACGGTAATAGTGGTGCTACCGCTTACGCCTCGACGTCTGCCTTTGGTGCTCAAAATGTTTGGACCAACGGCTACCAGGCGGTGTACCACTTGGACTCTGACCCAGCGGGTATCACTGTTGATAGTACGCGGTTTGATAGGCGTTTGAGTCAGGTAGGTGCGATGGATGCTACTGACGTCGTGGCCGGTGTGCTTGGGAATGCGATCGATTTTGATGGCGTCAATGATTATCTTACCAATGCAGCGTTTGCCTGGGTGAATGCGTCAAATACGATCACCGTTACTGCTTGGAACAATGTGACAACGGCCGAAACAAAAGCTGCCAATCTCTTTGGCTTTACTGAAAGTGGTGGGCAGCGGGTGGCAACCCATGGACCGTGGAGTGATGCCATACTCTACTGGGACTTTGGTGCTGCTGGTGTACCCGGTCGCGTGTCGAGTTCATATGCTTCGTACCGAAACAAATGGACTCATATCGGGTTGGTGTCTCCTGGCGCTGGTGGTGGCAATATGAGTATCTACTTTGACGGTGCCTTTATCACGAGTAGTACCGCGAGTGATCCAAACGTGACCTTAACCGGCTTCTCACTTGGTAGTCTCGGCGCGAGTCAATATCATGATGGACGTATCGACGAGTTCCGTCTAGCTTCGGTGGTACGTGATGCAGGTTGGCTTGGTACTGAGTTCAATAACCAGAGTACGTCAACTTCGTTCTATAGTACCAGTACTGCAGAAGCCAGGTTCGCTCGTGTCTTTACTGATACCAACACAACAATTCTTGGTAACTACATTGCCGACGCTGGAGCGAGTGCAACTTTCCCGAGTGGCATCCTCAGTGTGGGCGGATCATTTGATAACAATGGTGCGTTTAGTGCTAACAACGGTACTGTCCGCTTTAATTCAACCGCCGGCAGTGAAACGATAGCGGTTGGATCATCAACCTTTGCCACCCTCGAATTTAATGGTGCTGGTGGCGACTTTACTGTCACCGAAAGCGCTACTGCTACGGTTGCCATCAATTTGACTAATGCCACTCAATTTACATTACAGAGCGGTTTGTCACTGACCGCATCAGGTACGTTCTCACAAACTATGTCTGGTACGTCGACCACCTGGACGGGCTCACTCCTTCGTTTCATCGGTACCGATCACAGTATGCATACTAAGTCCTTTGGTGGTGACGTTTACGGTACGCTCCAAGTAGCCAATGATGCAGATATTGCAATGTGGAATTCATCAGCCACCACCTACATCACGAGTGATACTGGCTCAATCTACTCACAAGATCATGCCGCAGTTGATGGCGATCTCAACATTTACGGTAATTACATCCGTAGTACCGGCACCGAACATTGGGCCTACGCCACTGACTTTGACGGTACGGTACTCGGTAGTCCACGCCAGGTAGATGTGCGGGTGGCGAGCGGTTCGAGTGTTGGCTTCACGGCGGCCTCACTCAACTTTACGGGTACTAGTTCGGCATCGACAACCATTGCGGCACTCACCGGTTCGTTCTCGCTTAATGCCACGAACAGTATTGTGACGGCTCGCTACTTTAGTGTGGCGAGTACCGGATCAGCCGGCTTTGGTCTCTTAAGTTCAACGACGCTGTCACAATTTGACGATGGTTATATTGATGTTACTCCAGGAACCTCGGGTCTGCGGATTGATGGTACGACCGTAAGTACCAATCCAGCCAAACAACTACTCCGCGTCGCCTTTGCGACCACGACTGCTGGTACCGGAGCAAACGTTACCTTTACCGGCACTTCAACTAGTTTTGTTTGGTTCAAGGAGGGAAGCGGCAACCTGTACGGCGAGGCCTTTGATAGCGGGGATGCAAATCCTGGCGCCATTCGCTTTGATGATAGTTCGTATCTCATTACGGTGTCTGGACGAGTGCTCACGAGTGATGGCGGAGCCTCGCTTGGTGCACCGGTGTGTGATGGAGTAACGCCAAACGTGCGGGTCGTCGTTAATAGTGGTAGTTACACTGCGCAAACCTCGTGTAATGTCACTACTGGTGCCTACAGCTTTAGTAATGTTGCGTTTATTGGCGACCCAAAGATTACCGTGTACCTCAATACTAACGGAGGTGTTTCGGGTGCGGCAGTCACCAAAACTCCAACCAGTGACATCACGAATCTTGATGTGTATGCCTACCAACTCATTACTCGTCATGAAGGGGCAGTGCCGCTCTCAATTGCTGACCTGACGCTCTTTGATACTGCTTCAGATACCGATATGCGTTTTAGTGCCACCACGACACCGTCGACGTCACTCACTGTCCTCTCGAATAATGGCCTCTTTGTCTGGGCGAGCACGACCTTTACTCCAGGCGGACCAGTCACGCTCGCCGGTAATGCCTCAAGTAGCGCCTTTGAGGGAAGTCTTACACTGGCGACCTCGTCACAATTCATCGCCGCTGGTACTGATACGCATAGCTTGGCTGGTCGACTGGTAGTTGGTCAGAATGCCACTATTACCGCGGCATCTTCGACCTTTGTCTTTACCGCCACCACTACTGGTAAGAGTATTACTGCGGCCACCACCCAAAACTTCCATAACCTTTCCTTTACCGGAGTGGGTGGGGCATGGAATATTGGCGCACCACTCAGTCTCACTGGAGATATGACCATCAGCGCTGGTACCGTCACGGGCACCAATAATATCTCACTCCTTAACGGACAACTTACCGGGAACGGCACATTGTCCCTTGGCTCAGGTACGACAACCATTTCCCGCACTAATACCCTTGGTGGTACCACGCCATGGACCTTTGCAAACCTAGTCTTGGGTAATGGGTCAGTAGCTGGTACTACTACACCAGCTAGTGCCGCTACTACGACAGTCAGCGGCCGCCTCACCATTAGTGCTGCTCATGTGTACGATGTTGGCTCTTCGCCAATTAATCTCACGGGTAGCGGTACCGTCTTCTCGGTGTCTGGAACGTATCGACCAGGCACTGGGCTCGTTACCTATAGTGGTGCGAACGCAACTGTGCTCGGTACGACCTACTACGACTTAGCTGTCGGAGCCAGCGTTGGTAGTTCTACCTTCACGACCAGTGGTGTTGGTATCCTCGTTAACCGTAATCTCACTATCGGTAACGGTACTGCTTCTTCAACCTTCACCACCAATCAGTCAGACCCAGTACTTACGGTAAGTGGCGACGTGTTTGTAGCTTCAGCTTCGACCTTGAGTCTCAGTGATACGGCGACCACCACTATTGCCGGTAGTATCGATAATAACGGGACGGTACTAGCAAACGGTGGCATAGCTGCTTTCACTGGTAGTGGAACTCATACCATTGCGATGGGTACTTCACCGCTCGCTCGCACCCGTATTAATGGCACTGGTTCATTTACCGTATCTGAATCAGCGACCTCTACCGTGAGCTTTACTCTCCAGAACCACGCACTCTTTAGAGTCGCGACGGGTACGACACTGGCACTCGCGGGTACCTTTGATAATCAACTGGGTGGCGCAGCCACTGATTTCCCGGGCACGCTCTACTTCTATGGTGGTAGCAGCATAGCAGTGAACCAAAAAACTACTGCCGATACATACAGTACACTCGGAGTGGCCAGTGATACTCGTATCCGTCTCTGGAATAGTAGCGCTACTACCTACAATGCGCTCGGTGGTATCTACTCACAAGATCACAACAACACCAATGGTCTTCTCCACGTCTACGGCACGTTTGCCGAAACAAGCGCGTCTGATTACTGGAGTTACGCCACTGACTTTGATGGCACCGCTCTTAGTGGTAGTGAACGTGTCGTGACCGTAGCCTTTGCTTCAGGTGCAGCCTATAATCTCACTGGTGGTAGTCTCTCGGTAATTGGGGCTGCTGGAGCATCCACCTCAATCACCAATCAAGGCGCGGGCACTTATGGTGTGATAATTGGTGGTAGTGGCACTGCTAACTGGAACTATGCAACGGTGCGCAACGCTAGCACCAGTGGTATCATCTTTACCGGCACACCAATCGTCACCGATTTCTCACGAGTGGATATCGAAGTTGGGGCTACTGGTGGTACAGGCGTTACCATTGGTAGTACTGTCCTTAATAACAACCCGGCGAAGAACTTAACTAACAACCATTTCGCCACTTCAACTGGTGTGAGTGCTGCTACCAACGTGACCGCGACCGGAACGGCGGTTAGTTCGTGGCGCTTTACGAACCACACCGGCTCAATTGATGGGGAAGTATATGACAATGATCCGGCTGGTGATCCTGGGTACATCGTCTGGGATGACTCAGCTGCGCTTATCACGGTATCGGGTAATGTCTACAGTGACGAAGGGGTGACGGTCTCGCCAGTTTGTAACGGCGTCACCGCCAACATTGTGCTCCGCGTTGCAGGGCTTACGACCTACTCAACACCATGTAATGCCACTACCGGAGCATATAGTATTCCAAACGTAGCCTTTAGTCCGGCTGATACGTTGACGGTGTATATCGACAACAACATCCGCAAGGCAGTAACCGTCAGTGCTGATCCAATCTCATCGATTAGTGACATGCACTTGTACGAAAATCGGGTGATTGTCCGCCACGAAAACACTAGCCCACTTTCAATTGCCGACATGGCGGTTTGGGATAGTAGTGATGATGGTGATATTCTCTTCACGGCGGTTGATGCTGGCAGCGATACGCTCAGCTTGCCAGCTGACCAGAAGCTCCTTATCTGGACAAGTAAGACCTTTGAACCAAATGGTAATGTCACCCTTAGTGGTGGCGGTGGTGGCGGTGCGCAAGACGGCACGCTTGAGGCTCTTGCGAATGCCACTTGGCGCGCACAGGGCAATGAGACACACAGTATTGCTGGCAGTATCATCTTTGGTGCTGGAGCTGTCTTTACCGCTGGTCAATCAACAACCACACTCACCACTACGGGTGCTGGTCGTACGATTGACGTCAATAGTGGGGCATTCTACAACCTCTATATCACTGGTAGTGGTTCTTGGACAGTAGCCGATAGTGCGCTGACTACTACTCGTTCTTACACTCAAAGCGCTGGTACGGTAACCTTTGGTAGTGGTACGACCACTATTGGTGCTTCGTTTAATGCGACGGGTGGTAGCTTCTCGATGCCAGGTACCGGTATTGCCTTTGTCAGTTCTTCAACTGGTAATATTGTCCGCTTTGATGACGCGATGGTGCCAGCCTTGTACTTCACGGGTGCTGGCGGTGCCTGGAGTATGACTGATACCAATGCTACGACTACCGGTAGCTTTATTATCAGTAACACTGGTACTGTCACGCTGCCAAGTGGCGCCCTCGCTGTCGGTGGTTCATTCACTAATGCGAGTGGTACTGTCACTCATAACACTGCTGACCTCTATATGACGAGTGCCAGTGCCGCCTCAATCACCACCCGTGGTTCTGATCTCTTTGCGCTCCGCAAGACTGATGTTGGTACCATCAATATCACTGATGCCTCAGCGACCTTCCGTGATGATGTAGTCATAGCATCTGGATCCCTCGTGGCAGCGACAAATACACTCTCTGTTGGTGGCTCATTCCTCGTGACTGGCGGTACCTTCAGTCATGCTTCTGGAACCGTCCTCTTCAATGCGACAGCCAGTGGCAAGACCATCAATGCAAGTACCAGTCCGTTCTACAATGTCCAGTTTGCCAGTGCTTCCGGTGGATGGACCTGGCAAGGTAATGCCACGACAACAAATAACCTTACCCTCACCACCGCATCAGCATTTACCAAAGAAGCTGGTACTTCGCTTAGTATTGGTGGTGTGTTCACTAATCTTGTTGGTGGTGGTGCAACGACCTGGACTAATACCATTATCAGTCTCACCAACAGTGCGCCATACACTATCAATACTAAAACCACTGGTGGTGACGATTATGCCACCTTGTCAATCAATGTCGCTGATCTACGCCTGTGGAATAGTTCGGTGGCTACCACCACTACCGGTGCGGGGGCCTCACTCTACTCACAAGACCATGGCGTAGTTGACGGAGCCCTCAATATTTATGGAGACTTCACCGTTGCCACCACGAGTGAATACTGGTCGTACGCTACCGATTTTGATGGTACTGCACTTACTGGCACTGAGCGAGCAGTAACCGTTCGGATCAATGAAAATGCAACTACCACTGTCCAGAGCGGTACTCTTAGTATCATTGGTGGACTAAGTGCCTCGACTACCATTGGTAACATCAGTACCGGCACCCACGCGTTTATTGTCACTGGTGGTACCTTTAATGCCCAGTACTATCGCTTTAACGCCCTCAATAGCACCGGTCTTAATTTCATCAATACGCCTACTATCACCAATTTGAGTAACGGTTACTACAATCTAGCGCTTAACGGTGGTACCCTCATCACATTGGCTGACACAGCGCTTAATGCCAATGCGTCAAAGATATTTACCGCCGTTGGCTTTAATGCTGGAAATAGTTGGAATGGTACCAATACAGCACTGGTCGGTAGTACCAGTAATGCGTGGCGCTTTAGTGGTAGCTACGGCAACATCGGTGGAGAAGCGTTTGACAGTGACGGTGTTGACGCATGTGGTTCAATACGCTTTGACGATAGTGGTTGTCTTTTGACTTCACAGACCAGCTACCGTTGGCGTGCTGATGATGGGGGAGAAGGAGCGCCAAATAGTGAGTGGTATAACTTGTCATGGAGTAATCGGCAGCGAGTCCGCATCGAAAACATTACCGCTACCACTTTCTCGACCACCACGGTTAAGATTGTCGTACCGTACGATAGTGCGATGCAATCTGACTTTGATGATCTTCGCTTTACCCGTATTGACGGGGTGACGCCACTTGATTTCTGGCTTGATCGTTACACGGCGAGTACTGAAGCCGTGGTGTGGGTAGAGGTGCCGAGTCTAGCGGCAAATGCATATACTGATGTCTTTGCGTACTTTGGAAATGCAAGTTCAACCAGTTCAAGTTCAGCGGCTGCCACTTTCAGCTTTAGTGACGACTTTGAAGATAACAATATTACTGAGTACAGTGGCGATACGACATTATTCCAGACCGATACCGCGCCAGTCTTTGGTGGTAGCTATGCGCTTGAAGCCTTAAATAAGTCAGGTCGAACCACTGATGGTATCTTCCGTACCGGCAGTCTAACAGCGCAGGGTCAAGTTATTCGATATCGCCAATACGTCGATACTACAACGGGATCAGCCGATGAAGGTTGTGCACTATTTGGTGTACAAACTCCCGGCACCAATAATAATAACTACGCAGTGTGTCTTGAACTGTTTGGAACAGACCGCCTCTCACTGTCGAAGAATGTAACTGATAACGATGTTTCCGGTACCCGCTTGGCGTCTACCACGGTCACCTTTGCTACTGGTTGGTATCTGGTCGAAATTGATTGGCAAACCAGCAATCGTATTGATGTGTACCTCTATAATGCTGCTGGCTCGATTGTAGCGTCGACTACCGCTACCGATAGTTCGTATACCAGTGGTGGTATGGGCTTTACCTTCTGGGTACAAAATGGCGCCTGGGATAGCTACCAGGTGAGCGGACGAGGTCCGATTAATCCCGGTATTTCCTTTGGTGCCAAACAAACTGCCGGTGGTGCATCGTGGGTCGCTGCGGAGAATACTTTAGGTAGTGGCTTGCCAAATGTCACTCGTCGTCTACGTATCGGCATAGAGAATTCTGGTCTCGATGTGACAGGACAGACCTACCGGCTCCAGTATGCCGCCAAGGGTGGTGCTCCGAGTTGTGAAGCGGTCAGTAGTGGTAGCTTTGCAGCCGTACCAAATCAGGCATCGTGCGGATCGTCACCCGTTTGTATGCAGGTATCCAGCAACGTTACCGACGGTGAAGCGACTACCGACTTGCTTACTACCAGTAATGGTCAGTTTAGTGCTGGTGCGGTTGTTGAAAGTCCGTCTACTATGACTAGTGGTTTATCAGTTAATCAAGATCGTTACACCGAACTTGAGTATGTGATTACTCCGACTAACAATGCTTCTGATAACTACTGTTTCCGCGTGGTAAACGGTTCAACTCCAATCGACTACTACGCTAAAGTGGCTGAACTTGGTCTCCAATTTGATCCGGTGATTGGCACAGTCAACCTCAATGACGGGTTTGACATTGCATTGCTACCAGGAACAACCACCCGCATTTACGCCACGACAACCATTACCGACTTTAACGGTGCGAGTGATATTAAAATGGCTACGACTACCTTCTACAAAACCGCGTCCGGTACCTCATCATGTACACCTGATGACAACAATTGTTACCGTGTTGATACCAGTAATCAATGTAATCTGCAGTGCACAGGCAACAACTGTAACTTAATTTGTTATGCTGATATACAATTCTTTGCAACTCCTTCAGATGATGGCGCAGCTGAGTGGTTCGCCTTCACTGAAGTGATTGATAATAGTGGCGGATATGATTTTGCTGATAGCTTGGCCGTTGAACTACTTACGGTAAGATCACTGAGTATAAATTCTGGTATTAACTACGGTTCTTTGGCCCCTCAAGCTGATACCGGTTCTTATAATGCAACAACGACTATTGCAAATGCTGGTAACGTACCATTTGATATCGAAGTAGAGGGAACTGATCTCAGTGATGGCGCCTCATCAGTGATTCCAGCCAATAAACAAAAATTTGCTACGAGTACGTTCACCTACAGTGGCTGTGCCGTCTGCTCACTCCTCTCAAGTTCAACTCCAGTAGCACTTGATGTTAATCTCAGTAAACCGACCGTACCAACGCCACCAGTAACCACGGACATCTTCTGGGGAATTGAGGTACCGTTTGGGGTGAACAGTGCGCCTCACTCTGGTATCAACGTCTTTACGCCAGTCTCACCATAACGTGATGGTATACTACCTATGATTATGTTGCGTTTATTTCCGCTACTCCTCCTCTTCCTCGGTGTTTTTGCGTTACCGAGTAACCCGCTTATAGCGCAAACCAGTGATACAAAAGCACCAGAAATCACCGAAGTAAAAGTTGCTTCATCCACCGAAACAACGGTAACGATTACTTGGAAGACGAATGAAAGCGCGGATTCGGCAGTAAATTACAGTCTCAATCCAGATCTGGGAGTTGTCCGTGTGCCAGTAGCAAATCGTACCAGTCATTCGGTGACCCTCGAAAACCTCGACCCTGGTCGTACGTACTATTTTCGAGTGATTTCCGCTGATGCTGATGGTAACCAAGGTATCTCCGCTGACTACAAAATAGATGTCGATAGCGAGAAATCTTCAGACAGTGGCTCAGGTAGTGGGGTTGGACCCGGACAAACTAATACACCGCAAGAGATTGTTGAACAAATTCAGCAAATCCAAAGCCCACAACAGCTCCAGGAAATTCTTAACGAAACTGTCAAAGCGATTCAGGGTATTACTGAAGATTTGACCATTGTTGGTCCACCAACGGTAGTACCAGAAACTACTTCAGCAACTGTGTCCTGGGTGACTGATCGTGAAGCCAATTCAGAAGTTCGTTTTGCCCGAACTAACGGCTTTGATGGTACCAATTTTGATTTCTCACAATCGTCAACCGCTGGTGCGGTCACTGACCACGAGATTAAGCTCATTGGTCTTGAGCCATTTACTGAGTACAGTTTTCAAGTTCGTTCCACCGATTCGTACCAAATTACTGGTGAAAGTAGAACGTACACGTTTAAAACCAAAGCCTCGTTACCCGACATTCGTAACTTACGCATCGTCAAGGTAGAAGAAAATGCTGCCACCCTAGCGTGGGATACAACCGTGCCGGCGAAAGCGCTCATTGAATACCAAGATCTCACCCTTGGTACCCAGAATTCTGTAGGGCGACCAACTTTAGCCACTACACACCAGATGCGTCTCTCTGATCTTACTCTGGGTACTCGCTATGTCGCGTTTGTGATTGCCGAAAACTCTGGCGGAGACCGCGTTCGTAGTCAACCGATTCAATTTATTACGGTACGCGATAATTCGGCTCCGCTGATCTCAAATGTGACCAATGAATCTACTATTTTCCCGGGGGGAGAATCACGGGTACAGACAATCGTTGAATGGAATACTGATGAACCGGCTTCATGTATTATGACCTATCGTGAAGGAGTGGCGGGTGGAGTTGAACCGATTGTGCTCGAAAAAGAAGTACTTGAATATAATACCAACCACGTTGAGGTTATTACTGATTTTGCGCCGGCGACTGTCTACCAATTCTGGCTTAACTGTACTGATGAAGCTGAAAATACCATACAGTCTGAAAACTTCGTGCTCTTTACACCGATTCAAGAGAAGAATATTATTGATTTGATTCTTGAGAACTTTGAGTCTACTTTTGGTTGGGTTAAGAATATAACTAATTAAATTAGTTATATCTTAATCCACCAAAAGGTTCCAGAACTTTCATTAGGAATAGAAAGTTGGAACAAAGTAAAATCATACAACCTCACGGTTGTTGTTTTACTTTTTGGTTGGGTTAAGAACATTACCAACTAGAATCTCCAAACTAGCGCATTTCTTTGTTGGACTTCATAAAATTTTATTAAACGTATATTTAATACGCCTCACAAAATTTTACTCGTCCGCCTCGAACTGCATCAAGTTTGTAAATCCTAGCAGACTCATGCTGAAACAAATCACACATCTTATTTGTTTTGATTTGGTAATGGGGATATGAGAGACGTCTTCAATTGTTATGCTGTGTCATAATGTAGCTACGTATGGCGAAGCCTCTGATTGTTTGTCGTGACTTGTCGATTATTTATAATAAAGGCAAGAGTAACGAATTTCGTGCGCTCCAAAATGTGAACACGGACATCTATGAAGGTGAGTACATCATTCTCTTCGGGGCCTCAGGGTCAGGGAAGTCGACACTCATGTATTCAATTCAGGGTTCTTTGCCACCAGGAGACGGAACACTCCTTATTCGAGGGGATGATATCTATTCCTATCCACCTTCAGAACGTGTGTACTTCCAGCGCTACGTGATGGGTATTATCTTCCAGTCGTTTAACCTCATTGGGTCGCTGTCGGTGCTTGATAATGTAGCTCTACCAATGATTTTTTGTAATGCCGACAAACAGACCCGTGATCGACGAGCCCAATCGCTCCTCGATCGTTTTGGGGTAGGGCATGTGTCACACAAAATCCCCTCGATGCTCTCCGGTGGACAGCAACAGCGTGTATCAGTAGCTCGGAGTATGGTGAATGATCCAAAGATTCTTCTGGCGGACGAACCAACCGGTAACCTTGACTCGATTTCGACTCAGCAAGTAATGGATAAAATTGACGAAATTAACACCTTTGACCGTCGTACCATTATTATGGTGTCACACAACGCTGCGCATCTTTCGTATGCGCACCGGGTGTACTATCTCAAAGATGGCTTTATTGTGCGCGAAGTGGTCAACCCGCAACGTAAACAGATTAAGCCAGTACGTGAAGGGGAGACGATTGTGACTGAACTCGAGCAGCTGGCACGACTCTTCCCGTATGATTCGGTAGAAACTCTGCGGGTAAAAAGTCTTGTAAACTACCTCACACAAGACTACACCTTTGACCAAATCCAACGACTTGAACGTGCGGTTGGTTTCTTCATTAAAGGCAAAATTGATCGCGACGCCTTTATAAATGCACTTGTATTGCCATTAGAACGCGGGGGAGTGGAGGTGCCAGAGTCGGTAGCCAAAGATATGGCCAAACGGAGTGAAAAATTGATTGAACAATCAGATGATATTCGCCGTTTTCGTGCCAAGAAGGACAATGCCGGTGTTTTCTTTAGTCAACATAAACTCGCTGAGCGACTCCGTGATCACCTCCAAGAGGTATACCGTATGAAGCTTAGTAAAGAGCAAGATGCTAACCTCGTTGAACTAGTGGCGGACCGAGTGACTGGTGTCGTCGAAGAGAAAGACTTTAATACACGATTAATGGAAGGGATCCGGAGCAAAGGTCTCTCTTTGTCTGAGAAGGAGGCTGATGACATGACTCGTTACTTTGAAAAGTTGATTGCACAAGGGGTAGATGTTAGTTACAAAAGTTAGCATCAAATAAATATAGAATAGTGAAGATGGAAAATTGAAAAGTGACTGAATACTTTGTCTATTCTATATTTATATTCATTTTGACATGGGGGTTATCTAATGTTTACGAAAAGTAGTTGTGTCATAATGTAAGTACTATGCGAGTTCAGGATCTGGCGCAGCTTTCGACGCGTATGTTCAAAACCAACCCGCTTCGTACGTGGCTCACGATTTTGGGTATGGGTGTGGGGACAGGGGCCGTGGTGATTCTCGTTGGTCTTGGGTTTGGTTTGCAGCAAATCATTCTAGAACAGATCGTGTTTGGTGAGACCCTTTTGTCGCTCGGTGTCTCAGCTACTGGTGCGCAAAACCTAAAATTGACCACCGAGACCGTGGCTGATTTTGAAAATATGCCTGAGGTACTCGACGCCGCTCCGCTCGCTCGCTTTCCGGCTCTCGTCACCTACAAAGGTCTCACCGGGAACGTCTTTATTCAAGGTGTGGAGCCACCTTATCTGCGGTATGCCGGCGTATCGGCCACTGAAGGCACTGTCTTTACCGATGCTGACGCTGGTGATACGAATTCTGTGATGCTTTCGCCAGCCGTACTAAAGCTGTTTGGAGTTGATGATCCAGCCACCTTTGTTGGTGAAAAAGTATCATTTCGTATTTTGATTCCGGCTAATGATGGGACTAACAACAACACTGAAGTCATTATTGATAAGGAATACACTGTTCGTGGCATTACCAAAGAGGAAGGTGTCCTTAATGCGATGATGATGTTGCCTGAACTACGCAACTATGTCGGTATTGAAGAATTTGAACGGATTCAAGTACGCGTTGATACCAACGAGAATTTACCGATTGTAGAAAATAAACTTATCGACGCTGGCTACCGGGTGACAGCACTCTCAAAGACCGTGGAGCAAGCTTCCAAAATCTTTCAAGGAATTCAGATCGTACTTGCTACCTTCGGTGGTATTGCGCTAGTAGTGTCAGCCATTGGTATGTTCAATACCATGACGGTGACCCTCCTTGAGCGTACCAAAGAGATCGGTATTATGCGTACGATTGGGGCCTCACCAAATGATGTGAAGTACCTCTTCGTGTCAGAGTCGGTGGTAGTAGGCTTCCTTGGCGGTATTAGTGGCATCGTGATGGGGGTAGGTTTAGGGGTGACCATCAATGTCTTTTTGAATATTGTGGCGGGGCAATTTGGCGGGCAGGCAGTGAAGCTCTTTTCTTTCCCGATTGGCTTCCTCGTATTTATTGCTCTCTTCTCAGCGGCGGTGGGGTACTTGACTGGAATCTTCCCAGCCCGTCGGGCTTCGTCTCTAAATCCACTGGATGCGATTCGCTATGAATAGAAATTAAGTGAGCAAACGAAGCGCAAGCCGACTATTGCGAACTTACCTAGAGAAGACTATTCCTAATGTCTTTTCTAGGCCGAATCACTATGTTTCTTGAATCTTCTTCGCCGACTATTGCGAATTTCCGTGAGCTGGGCCTATTTCTTACAGAAACTGTCTACTCATTGGCAATTTTATTTCGTTACCACTCATAAAATTACGCAATGAGTCTTGCGAAAACGTCCCACGTTTTCTCACCTAATGGCCCAGTCCACGTCTCACAGCTACCGCACACTCTCTTTATGCTTACCTGACGAATTTCCGTGAGCTGACTTCTTACAGAGGCTGTCCACTCATTGGGCTATTTGTTTCGTTATCACTCACAAATATCCACAATGAGTCTTGAGAAATGGGTCCCACCCCATTTCTCACTATCCCTAATGGCCCAGTCCACGTCTCTTGGCCACCAGACGCTCACTTTATTTGAGGAACTTTAGTTTCTTGGTGCCCCTAAGGACGAGGTCCGACCTCGTCTTTTTTAAAAATTATCGCAGTGACTAAAACTCACCAGCTGTCACAGAGGTTGCTTACTGTGCATAACTAGTGCATAACTCAGGCCTTTATCCGATACAATATATAGGTATTTAGTATGTTGTACAACAAAAATAACTTTCCACGGTATGTAGAGACCGCTGGGAAAATCACCGTATTATCAGCATTATCAGGGTTGCTCATTTTTACCTTCATCTTTATTCTTAACATTGGTAAAACTGAGCTTGAAAAGGCCGAAGCGACCAGTACTGCAACGACCACGTTGACCGTACTTAACACGCCGCCAACCTGGGTGGCTGGACAAGAGGGTCGTGAGTTAATCAGCTCATCTTCAACCTCGCCAACGAACTCAGGTGATCAAGTAGCTTGGGTCGGAACAGCAAGCGATGCCAACGGTGCACCATACTTCCTCATTGTGTGTAGTACAAACGCCACCCCAACTGCTCAACAGTCGACAACCACCTTAGGTACTGCGGCTCCTGTCTGTAGTGCTGGTACACGCTGGGCGGTTTCTACGGGCACGCCAAGTGGCACTGAAGCCCGTGCTGCCACCACGACCGTAGAAGTTGCGCCCTTTGCTGAATCAAACGACTGGTACGCCTGGGTGTGTGACGATGATCCGGTAAACCCCCGTTGTAGTACCACTTTCTCACAGGGTACAAATGCGACGAACTCGTCACCATTTAATGTGAATCGTCGACCAGTTTTCACTGGGTTTAGTAATGATGGTCCAGTTAATCCAGGCGGTACACTACTCTTTAGATCAACCTCTACTGACCCAGACGTTGTAGATACTGATGACGCACTTTACCTGGTAGTTTGTGGTTCGGCTTCATATAGTACCAGTACGAACAGTTGTGGCGCCGGTGATACTGTTGCTTCATCATCACTCTCGATTGCGTTTGCTAACGCCACCACCTCGCGAGTAATGGCTACTATTCTTCAGGACACTAACTACAACGCATTTGCGTATCTTTATGATGAGCACGGTCACGAAGCATCAGGTGGTGCACAAGGTACAAACGTTACCTTTGAAGTCAGCAACGTCGCACCAACAGTGGCCGGTGGTACCATTTCTCTTAATGGTGGACTTGATATAGTGCTTACAGTGCCGGGTTCACAAACAACAGGTTTTACGCTTGATTTTGTGGTGGCTGATGCTAACAGTTGTGATGCGGTTGGTGGCGGTGCGGCTGATGAAATCCAGCGTTCGGTGGTCTCTATCTTCCGTAGTGCGGTTGGAACAACAACTTGTGATGGATCAGCTGGAGCTTACAATGCAAACAACTGTTATCCAAGTGGAGTAGCTGCTTCAGTTTGGAACCTTTCATGTACAGCTTCCACAACATCGTGTACCGGCAACACTGACGATACGATCAGTTACTCATGTTCCTTCCCACTCTGGTTCATTGCTGATCCAACTGTTTCTGGAACACCATTTGATACGCAGGCTTGGAGTGCTGGTGTAGCTGGTGTCGATGATGATAATGCCACTGGTACCATGGCGACTACCACCAGTCCGGTAGAACTCTTGAGTCTCGTGGCCATTGATCTCCTGACGAGTACCATTGCGTACGATCAGCTTGAGCCGGGGACAAACATGCCAAACTTGACTTCATCGTCATCACTACGAGTCCTTGGTAACACTGGTCTTAATCAACTCCTTGGTGGTGAGTCTATGTGTACGACCTTTAGTACCACTAACCCTTGCCCAGTTTCTGCCACGTCGACAATTCCACAAGGTGAGCAGCGGTATGCTACTTCTGCGGTTGCCTATGCCTCTGGTGCAGCGCTTCAACCAACTACGTCACCGGCAACGTTACAGATTCAGATTCCAAAACCAACTGCGACCTCGACACCAACATCAGGTACAACCTACTGGGGTATTGCGGTACCAGGTACGATCACCCTCGCTGGATCATACACCGGACAAAACACTTTCACTGGTGCAATCTCAAATCCATTAAGTTGGTAAACCATCACTCTATACAACAAGCAATAACCACTGTTATCCGAACAGTGGTTATTGCTTTTTTGGCTAATATTTTCGATAATAGTGAGTATCGCATGAAGGTAATTTTGCCAACGTTTTTGCTTCGTTCTTTTGTTTTGTGTGTGCTCGCAACTTTGGCTTTTTGGCCAGCCTTAAGTTACGCTAGTTTTGGTATTACCCCGCCGTATGTTCGGAACACCAGCCTGACACGCAACTCAACCTACGAACAGCAGATTCTCCTGGTTCGTGGTAACCCAAGTGACAATCTCAAAGCCGAAATTACAATTGACGCACCAGAGATTCAGGATTGGATAGAGATTGTTGAAGGTCAAAGTATCGCCTTGCCACGTGGACAACAAAAAGTGCCCATGACAGTACGTATCAAGGTTCCAGCTGAGGCAGATTTTGCAGACTATACCGGCAAGATTCGTATCCGTACGCTGCCAGCTGATGATCAGGTCGCTGAGGGTGTCGTAAGCATTTCTCTGGGTGCTCAAGTTGATGTCGATCTATCAGTCATTGATAAAGTCATCGAAGATTTCCGCGTCCGTAAGATTACTGTCAGTGATCTCAATGAAGGAAAGAAAGTTGGTTGGTTGTATTTCCCTGGCAAGATTAATTTTTCGATGTTGATTGAGAACACCGGTAACATTGATGTTGCTCCGTCAGATGTTGAGTTTCGTATTTATGATCGCGCTGGCGCCGTATTACTCGAGGAAACCCACCATACGGGTCGTCTCAAAAAAATCGCTCCCTACGCGATAGAAGAAATTAGTGCCTCACTCCCGACCCGGTTACCGGCTGGTAGCTATATCGCGCGGTATACCATTAAAAATGGCGAGGATGTCAAACAAGAGGGTGAACTCAACTTGAGTATATTGCCATATGGCACGCTACAGGTCGCTGGTTACGGCTTTATGGGACTATCAATAGCACACAAGCTATCGATCCTGCTGCCAATCTTCGCAGTACTTATTGTCATCTTATTCTTTATTCATAACCGTCGTTCTCGTTTAACGTAGTTGTTATGCGCCTTGCTGCTCTCCTCCTCTTCGTCGCTTCGCTTGGTGTTATGCCACACGAAGTACTCGCTGTCACTATTTCAACAGCAACAACCACTATTGATTTGAGTATCTGCGGGAACGCACTCATCGATGTCGGGGAACAGTGCGATGTGCCTGGTGAAATTGGTCTCTACAGTACCACCATTGCTGGGCGACAATGCAATGCTGTCTGTGACTATGGACCATACTGCGGTGATGGTATTTTGCAGACTACTTATGCAGAAGAGTGTGACGATGCGAATAACACCGGTGGTGATTTTTGTTCGGCTACCTGTCAAATAGAACCGGCTGGTTCTGGCGGCGGTGGATCATCTGGCGGTGGAGGAGGTGGCGGTGGTACCCGCGATCTTGGTGATTCGTCAATCAGTATTACTGGTATTGCGTATCCAAATCAGCAAGTTAATTTTCTTCTTGATACCAAGTCTGTCGGTTCCGTACGAGCTAATAGTACCGGTCGTTTTGAATTTTCGACCAAAGCGTCGCCAGGAACCGCTACCATGGGTGTGTGGGCGAATGACTCGACGGGGGTACGCTCTATCACGCTCAATAGTACCTTTGATGTGACTCAAGGCGCCGTAACAAATGTCAGTGGCCTTTTGTTGCCGCCGACCTTAGCCTTATCAAATACTAAAGTCAGTCCTGGCGGAACAGTTACGATTTCTGGACAGGCAGTCCCGAGTGCTGCGATCGAAATCCAGGTAGGGAACAGTAGTCTTCGCACCGAACGAACGACCAGTGACACTAGTGGTCGTTACAGCTATACGCTCAATACGGCGAGTCTCCGTAATGCCACCTATCCAATCAAAGTTCGCTCTATTACTGGCACACCACCACTACTGACCCAAAGTGGTTATAGTAGTGTCGTGCAGCTGCTTTTAGGCGTCGATGGCGCACCCAGCTCGCCATCTGACCTCAGTCGTGATGGTAAGGTTAATCTAACCGACTTTTCTATTCTCATTTTCTGGTGGAGTACTAATGGCGGTGACTCAAACCCGCCGGCGGATATCAATAGTAATGGGAAGGTTGGACTTGAAGACTTCTCAATCCTCCTCTTCAACTGGACCGGGTAGAGTCCACCAACTAACCCTATCTTCTTTGTTGTGCTTCGGTAAATTGCAGTTCACCGTACAGCCAGTACGGCTCACAACAATTTCCTCGCACGCCTCGAATCTAGGGTCATTTGGCGAACTCTTTACTGACGACAGTATATGTTACATTTTTTTACGGCTGGGAGAAAAACTCTGGATGTTCTGTATAGATTCGAGTCCGAATTTCTTCCCATAGCTGAGAAACTAACTGATCGTGTGCTACCCGTTTTGATAGATCATCGAAACTCCAAGTGTTATTCTCCGGATCCCTCTCAGCCCAGGCTTTGCCTGAGTCTAAATAAATGTTAAGTCCTGGTAGTAGTTTATCGAGTGCGTAAACGAACTTACTTTCGGCATCGATCTTTTGTTCATATTGCGCGTATTGTAACCATAAACTTGTAGCGTCGGGAAAATCTTGTTTGATACATGCAAAGGCTTCACGTTCTCGGCGTTCTTTTTCCTGTCGGTCACAGTTAGGTAAATGGGTGGGAAAGTCGCCGGTATACGTTTCCACAATGTCGTGTATGAGAGCGTATTGTAGAACTTTCTCTATAGCCAGCGACATTTTATGTTTTTCAATCAGGTACCAAGCAGTAAAAGCAAGTTGTGTGCAGTGTTCTGAGAAATTCTCACGCGTATTAGTACCGATTTTGTTAACAAAACGCTCAGTAGTTGAAAGCTTTGACATCAGGCGTGTAAACTCAAGGAGTGAATCCAAATCTGGCATTGATATACTATATCATTTTGTATAAAAATTTCTAACATCGTCTGTATAGTTGGTAAACTTGAGATTGTTTTTTGTGTATAAGTTTCTCTTTTGCTGACACGCGCAAGCTACAATGAATGAGTACTAATGTTTGGAGGTATCTATTTAATGATACTGCTAGCTCCCACCACAATGGAATGCTAGGACAGAACAGCCACTGTTACAGCATTAGTATGCCTGTCGCTCGTCTATACAGAAGTGGGGTGGAGACCACACTGTGAACGATGACGGTCGCGAGTCACGTTGCTGCATTGCTTTTGCTCTCGCAGCAGCGCCTGGCTAATACAACGTAGAGTCATGAGTAGAACGAATTCAACGTTCGGACTACTCCAAGCACTGGCTTCTGTTGTTGGACTTGCCATTTTGTTATGGTCATTGGGTCTACCAACATTCCGCTTTGCGGAGGCCGCAAATGTCAGATTAGTAAGTGATACGCTCTCGGATTCAGCCCCGAGTGTGCCATCAAATCACACCATCAGTTTTGTTACACCTACTGGCGTAGCAAACGGTGAATCTATTGTCCTCAATTTCTCTAACGGGCCTTTCGCTCTTGGAGCAGTCGCGTTTGACGATGTAGATATCACTGATGATGGAACAGATTTGTCTGTTGGGAACGGATGTGGAGGATCTGATGAAGTTGGTTTTTCAACAACTACCAACACCATTACGCTCCAGTTCTGTCCCGGCGATGGTGCCTCATTACCGGCTAATGGCACTACCACTATTCAGATCGGAACCAATGCCACCTTTGGTGCCACTGGTAACGCTCAATTGACCAACCCTGCTGTCGGCTCATACGAGATTGACATCACTGCTGGTTCAGTAGATAGTGGGTCTACTCGAGTAGCGATCATTTCACCAGTCGTGGTTACAGCCGCTGTTGACACGAGCTTTACCTTTACGGTAAGTGGTGTCGCTACCGGTACCGTTAACCAAGAAGCAATTACTGGCTCGACCTCTGCTACCTCAATTCCATTTGGAGTTTTGACACAGGGTTCAGCCACGACATCAGCTCAGCAATTGTCTGTGTCAACAAATGCGAGTTACGGCTTTGCGGTAACAGTAGAAGTTGATCAGCAGTTGCTCTCTTCAACGGGTGCTGATATCGATGGATTTATTGATGGTGCGTACACTAACACGCCAGTGGCGTGGGATCCACCAACCGGGACAATCAGTAATGAGAATACGTGGGGTCACTGGGGTCTAACCACAGAAGACGCCTCACTCACCGCTGGTCTCACCGATCCATTTGATGCCGGAGGAACCGGGCAGCGCTTTGTTTCTGCCTCGACCACACCGGTTGAAGTATTTCGACACAATGGACCATCAGACGGAGTTACACCAAATATTGGTCGTACCCGCGTTGGTTACAAGGTTGAAATTTCTCCGCTCCAGGAAGCGGGGAACGACTACAACGCTACGCTGACATACGTAGCAACCCCAGTGTTCTAAAGAATATTGGTCCAAGCTTGGAGTAATACAACAAAAACTTCCCCCACCACGGGGAGTTTTTGTTTGTGTAAAAAGCCGTTTTTGTATGATTCTATTCTGTATACTACAAGTATGGTCTACCGACTCGTTCTCTTTTTGTGTATGTTTTTGGTGGCTGATTCCGTGTCAGCAGCCACCTTGTACCTTGACCCGCCGCGACCAACACTTAATCGTGGTGATTCAGTGACACTCTCAGTGCGACTAGATACGAACGAAGCTGAAGATGAATGTATTAATGCTATTGATGGGGTGATTAGTTACAACGAGGCTATAAATCCGGTTGATATTTCAATTGGCCAGTCAATATTTCCAATTTGGGTGGAACAGCCAGTGATTGACAAAAATGCACGCACCATCTCATTTGCTGGCGGTATTCCAAATGGCTATTGTGGGCGTGTTGATGGTGATCCGAGACTCACTAATACACTACTCCAGATTGTATTTCGTGCTCCCGGTCTCACCGTTGGTGGTGGGGAGGTCGCTCCCTTTGGAACGGTGACATTTAATCCAGAAACACGCGCCTTTTTGAATGATGGTTTTGGGACTGAAGCAGCGCTCCAAACACTCGGGGCAGAATTGACGCTCAATCAAGTTGTTGGGTCTACTATTATCGATGAGTGGCGAGATGTTGTTGCAGATGATGATATCCCGCCCGAAGAATTTTCTATTACCCTCGAGAAAGACGACTATGCTTTTGAAAAGAAGTACTATATTGTCTTTAACACTACCGACAAACAAAGTGGCATGAGTCACTATGAAGTAATCGAAGAACCGGTTGAGGACACGAGACTCTTTACCTTTGGTGCGGCCACAACAGTGTGGACGGAAGGACGCAGTCCATATGTGCTCACTGATCAGTCACTCAAGAGTACTATCCGCGTGCGCGCCGTTGATAAAGCGGGGAATGAATACATTGCTACTTTGGCCCCACAAAACGCTCATATCAGTCGCTTTTCACCAATAACGCTGGCAGTGGCTGCAGCCACTGGAGTAGCGCTTGTCCTCTTCAGTTTCGCTGGAGTCTGGTATTGGCGTCGACGCCGCCGCCAAAAGCAGGCTTCCGCGGTGAGTGCCGAGGCTGAGGTCACTGAAATTAACTAATATGTTTAGTCGTCTCCTTATACTACTTGCGCTCTTTGGTTCTAGTTCATTCGCTCTAGCGGCCACTCTCAATATGTCACCAGCTACTGGTGTCTATGGCAGCGGCAGTACCTTTACTGTGCGCGTGGCGGTTGATACTAAAGGAGCTGCCATTAATGCCGCTGATGGCACGATTAATTTTGATAATAAAGCGCTTCAGGTAGTGTCGGTTTCCCGCAGTAGTTCAATCTTTAATCTCTGGACCACCGAACCAACCTACTCTAATAGTGCTGGTACGATTAACTTTAGCGGTGGTACGCCGACCGGCTACACTGGTGGGTCAGGAACAGTGATGAACATCACCTTCCGCACCCTGGGATCTGGAGCAGCGCGTGTCACCTTTGGTAGTGGCTCTGTTCTAGCGGCTGATGGTCGCGGGACCAATGTGCTCTCGAGTATGGGGAGTGGTGCGTATACCATCTCTGCTGCCACTGAGACCCCAGCCCCCGAAACCATTGTTGAATACGTACCACCAGCCAATACACCAGCGGCTCCAAAGATAACCTCCGATACCCATGGCGACCCAGCCGGCTGGTCAAAAGACAAGACCGCTATTCTCCGCTGGACACTACCGGGAGATGTAGTCGCTGTACGAACCGCACTTGATGAATCTCCGACTGCCATACCAACCAAAGTCTATGATAGTCCTATCAAAGAGATTACCCTTGCTGATCTCGATGAAGGGGTATCGTATTTCCATATCCAATTCAAAAATGCCGAGGGGTGGGGCAAGGTAGCGCACTATCGTCTCGGGGTTGATACTAACGCTCCCCAAAATGTGGTGTTGAGCCTCAAACCCGATAGCAATCTGGCGAATCCGACACAAATTGTCGTAGCATCAACTACTGATACCAATGGCTCACCAATTAAAGTCTTTAGGGTACAACTCAATGGCGCTGCACCAGTTGAGTACAAAAATGAAGAAGGTAAAAATGAAATAAAACTCGAGAAATTGACTCCCGGTCGCCAAACAATGGTGGTAGAAGTGGTTGATGCCGCCGGCAACAGCACGGTCTCAACCTTTACGTTCGAGATTGAATCATTTGAAGCACCACGCTTTAGCGATGTGCCAACCGAGATCAGTACCGGTGTCATCCCAGTATTCCTTGGTACCACAAGACCAAATGCTACAGTCGCCGTAACCCTCACGAAGACTGGACAAGAGCCAGCTATCTACGAGGTAAAGAGTGACGAAACAGGTACGTTTCGTTTTATCCCGAACAGCGCTCTCACTGAAGGCGTCTATGCCCTCACGGCTGCTGCACATGATGAGTTTGGTGCGCAAAGTGGTATTTCTGACCCCGTCCAATTTGTTGTACAACCTATGGGTCTCGTACGAATCGGTTCATTCTTGATTGATGTGCTCTCGGTCATTATTCCACTGATTGCCCTGCTCGTACTGGCTACCCTCGGCAGTTTTTACTTCTTGGCACGGTATCGCCGCTTCCGGGTACTCCTTAACCGTGAAAGTAGTGAAGTTGGTACTGCGCTTCATGCCCAATTTATTGTTATTGAAGAACTGCTGCATGCACACGAAGCGGATATTGTTCGTAGCCGCAAAACCGGTAAATTGACAGCGACCGAAGGTGCCCTTATTACAGATATAAGAACCGTGTTAAAATCAGCAGAGCAAATTGTACAAAAAGAAGTATCAGACGTAACCACCTTAACTCGCTAATTCTTACTGTATGCATGTAACATCTCGCCAGCTAGCTCTACTCGCTATTGGTATCGGGCTCCTTTTGTGGGTAATTTCTATCTACACAAATAGAGTTGTTCGTGAAAAACTTGATTCAACTAGTCTAGCGCTTAAAGCAAATATAGCTGAACAAGAACTGGTTTTGGCTACGATAGCTGACCTCACCAAACGCAATGAAGCTGATGAAATTACCGAACGTATTGTGGTCGACTGTCAGCCAACAGAACGTCAACGTTTTGAGGTGCTACTCGACAAATTATCTGCCTCAATTTCGAAGCCAGAACTGAGTGAGCTTGACCGACTGTTTTTTGCCTGTGGTCGGTATTTTGCCGACAAAAAGTCAGTGATGGCAGCTCGACTAGCACGAGAAGTGACTGTGTATGATGAATACATTACGCTCCGCTCACGCATTCTTGAAACTGAAGACGAGAAGACAAATCGTGTAGCGCTTTGGCAACGAATCGCTGAAGATGAACTTACTATGGCAGCGGACTTCACGCAACTCGTTGAGTTGCAGGGTGATATTATTTTAGCCCTTTTGGCAGGGAAGAGTCGTGACTCTGAAGAGATTATGAATACGCTCAAGTCCGTCACTGATCTCAAGAACAATATGACGGTGCGCATGCAGCAAATTGAAACAACCAGACGCGAACTGCAATCACTATGATCAAACTATGGCAGCTAGTTGTAGCCTATATACACGCTCGGCGAAGCCGCACATCAACCACAACGGTACGCTACCTGTTTTCGTGGTTGTTCGCTCTCATGGTCGTAGCAAGTTTCGCTTCAGTAGTTGGTTCTTCAAAATCATCAATTATACTTGAAACCAAACAATCACAAAGTGCTCCAGATGAGACATTCTTTATCGCTGTCTATGCAGTTGCAAACACACCGGTCAATGCTGTCTCACTGAGCATTGCGTATCCTGAAGACAAAATTGAAGTACTTGGTATTGACCGCGGTGAGTCAGTAATTACGCTTTGGACAAGTGAGCCGCGAGTTGAAAATGGAGCGGTTTTACTCGAAGGTGGGACATACCGCAAAGGGTTTGTAGGTAAACACCTTATCGCCACCATAAGAGCCAAAGCTCGTGCTACTGGGGAAATTGTGTTTTCAACCACCGAAGCCAACCTACTGGCAGGTGATGGCAAGGGGACCGAAATTAACGCAAAAATCGGGGAAGAGAGTCAGTTAAGACTTAAAATTGCCGAAAGTACGGATGGGACACTTGAAGCCGGAGCAGTGGTTCTCCTTGTCAGCGATGTGAATGCTGATGGAAAAGTCTCACTTGACGATATCAGTATATTTATGGCGGAATGGGTAAAGCAGAACAACCGCTACGATTTTAATAATGATGGGGCTATGACCTTCAAAGACTTTTCAATCCTTCTCGCTAATTATTTTCGATCGAAGTCTTGATCGGCGCAGTATTTAGATTATTTTTTAGCTGTTGATAAGCAAAAAACATCATTGACAAAGGACTGGTATTATATGTTGGATGGGACAACGTAGAGCTTTCAGCTTTGAAAGTCCCTTTTGAATGAAACAATTACCAGCCAATAGATCATCGTCGCCACCAGGTACACCCCTGTTGTATCGATTTGTCTTTGAACGTGCACTAGTACGGCTCTTTGTGGTGGTGCTGGTTTGTTCATTCTTACTCCAAACTGTCGAGCGAGCGTATGCAAACGAGTCGCCGCCTGAACCGGCGCCAAATCTACCTGTTACGATAACCGATGAAGCGGTGGCGACTATCCAGCAAGAGTTTTCTACCCGAGCCGAATCGCCAGCAGAAGTAGTGTCTGGTGAAGCAACAGCACCGGCCGACGAGCCATCGCCTGATGTATCTCCACCACCTGATACACCAATAGCAACAGAGGAAGATCCTACACCAGTACCGCCTGATGCCGGTGTTCTTGATGTTCCTGCAAGCGGGGAAGTAGAACCACCTACCGATACAACTAACCTGCCTGTTGCGACATCGACCGAACAAACTGGCACGACAACCGCTACCAGCACTGATCCAACCACGCCAACGTTGACCGTGGAGAGTGACCAAATGATTCAGTTCAGTAAAGACAACTGTCTCGCGGTTGAGGACGGTTCTTTCTACTGCCAACTCGCGACAACGACAGTTCCAGCTGCTGACGAACAAGGCCTGTTCTCGCTCCCCGATAGTGATGGTGACCTTGAAATTTATCTCAAGAATAATGACGGCCTCCAACAGATTACCTACAACACGGTTGACGATGCCTCCCCATACTATGACCCAGCTTCCGACAGTCTCGTTTGGCACCGTCTAGTTGATGAGCGCTATCAAATTGTTGTCTATGATATGGCTTCAGGTGAAGAGCGTCAGCTCACCGATACGAGCACCAACAACATGGAGCCGTTCCGTGCCGACAATATCATTGTTTGGCAATACTGGGATAATGATGCTTGGCAGATTATGCTATATGACGGCGAGACAGCTACGCAGCTGACGAACACAAGTGAGCATAATCTCGCACCGGTAATACGGAATAATTTGGTGGTATGGCACCGAGTCCAGTACAACGAAAAAACTATCGAGGTATATGACCTGAACTCAAAAGCCTTCATGACCATTCGTGATGATAACGGTGGCACTATTTCAAATCCACGTATGGTCCTTGTCTACGATGCGGCGATGGAGAATGGTGACATCGAAACTCGCGGATACGATCTTGTCACCGGTGAAATTACCTCTTTTGAAGCTGAACCGGCGCCACTGCCAGATGAGATTCCGAGTCCAGATACTACTGGCGAGACTCGAGCGTTGCTATCAACTAAGTCACCAACCGAAGAAGATGGCCTTGAAGCAGCAGCAAATCCTGACGGTAATGCCTCGAGTACACCACCAGATTTAGAGCTCAACCTCGCGACTAGTACCGAGGTGATTGCAACCACTACGAGCCTCACCCTTGACCTCACTGAAACAACCGTGGTAACTGAAGTTGTATCAGAACCTGTGGCGGCCATTCCAGACCTCGTAGTAACTCCATTTACACCTGATGCTTCCCCTATAGACATACCTGTGGTCGAGTAGGTTCTCTACAGCAAAAACATAGAAAACTCTCACTTAACGTGACAAAATTAACTTATGCGGAGGTTTCCAGCGTTTTTTTGGTATGGATGGCGTCGACTGATTGCTGGCATCATGTTAGCTGTGATGTTTTTTCTCAACTTCACGTTTTTGGAGTATATGGCCTGGCCGACTATGGCCGAAGCTGCCCAAAATACCATTGATGCTACGGTGAGTACCGATGCCAACTCATTTTTCTTCGGTGGCTCCCAAACGGTGTTCACTTCTGATCAGGTGGGGTACAAGTTTTACCGAGATCTCTCTGGTAGTTGTGTGTATAGTAAGACTACAAACGGTGGTACGGTCTGGAATACACCAGTGATTGTAGATGCCCAAACTGACTGTTCGAGTATTGCGGTGTGGTATGACCAGTGGACACCCGGCGACTTTGGGAGCACGATTCATATAGCAACAATGGAAACGGCCTCAAACCCCGACCATGTATTTTATAATGCGCTTGATACCAGTACCGACACTCTCCTCCTCGGTACTGCTCCAGTGAACGCGAGTACCAACTCAAGTCAGGCCGGCACCTACGTATCGGGTACTAACAACCTCACGGTCACAAAAAATGCTGGTAACGAAGTTTTTATCGGTATCTCAGATGCCGCTGATTCTTTTGTGGTGAGTTGCGATACTGACACGGGGTGCACCGCCACTACTGGCTGGAGTGAGCCGGGTGGTGCGCGTTTTATGGATCTTGATAATGATTGGAATATATTGTTGCCACTTATTAATGGCAATGTACTCCTTATAAACCGTGACATTAGTTTAAACGTGATTCAGTCACGTGTATGGAATGGATCAGCTTGGTCAGCCAGTTGGACTACTATTGATGGGGCAGCCGTTGAGAGTGCTACGTACGATACCAGTATGGCGGCTGTTGTTGACCCAAACTCCGGTGATGTGTATCTTGCCTATGGTGCTGATCATGACACGTATACTACACTTGATCATGATGTTCGTACGGCTAAGTTCTCATCCGGTTCATGGACTGGAACAACTGCAGTATTTACGAATACAACACGTGGTCTTAATACGGTTGCGATTGGATTAGATATCAATACCAGTACTGTTTATGTTGCCTATGTACTACGGTCGACACCGGCGACAGCCACGACCGGAGGTATCTACTGGGCGACTTCAACTTCTGCTATGTCAACCTGGAGTCCTGAGCGAACCGTCTCGGGTGTGACTGCTGGCGACCATCGTGGTCTTGATATCAATCTCATGAGTGATGAGCGCATCTATGTGAGTTGGACTGACCCAGCACCAGATGATTATTTTGGTGATACGCTTGCTGATATCGCACCGATTACAAAATTGTATGCAACCGGTACAGCGACCAGTGTTATCACCGCCGGTACCAATAATGTCTATGTCGGCGGCAAGTTTGCAATTCGAGAAACCCAAAGTAGTCGGAATGTGACCGCTGTAGTCGTTAACGAGCGTGGCAGTATTAATGGTAGTACTGCGGTGAGCAATGTGAAATTGTTTTATGACCTTGATACTTCGGCCCCCTATGACTGTGTCAGTGAATCATATAGTGGCACTGAATCTCAGTATGGACTTACAGACACTAATGGATTTTCTGGCGCTAATGGGGTTTCGAGTTTTTCTGGCTTACAGTCTATCACCACGACACAGGCCATGTGCTTCTACGTCGTGCTCGATGTACTAGAAGCTGCCCTTGATGGTGATACGTTGTCAGTTTCAGTTGAAGCTCCTAATGATGACGTGATTGTCACTGGTGGTGTGCTGGTAATGCCTGAATCTCCAGTGCGTATGGCTTCATCATCACTGATTCAAAATGATGAACTTACCCAAACGCACTACCACTGGCGTAACGATAACGGTACAGAAACTACCGCCTCATCTGCGACCGGCGGAGTAGCTGATACACCAATCGCTGCACTGTTGCCGAATAACCCTCGTCGCCTGCGCGTGCAGGTATCAAACGAAGGCTCACTATCTAGCGCCGCATCAACATTTCGTTTGGAGTATGGGGTAGCAGCCCCGACCTGTAATGACACCACGAGTTGGACTGATGTCGGGGCAGCCGATGATGCCTGGAATATGTCGTTATCTGCAAATATTACCGAAGGGGGAGATACTACTAATATTGCAGTGGGTACTGGTGGTGTGGCCGACGAAAACACGACATTTTTAACCCCCAATGGTGGCTTGCGCGAAGTCTCTTCACAAACTGGCTCTTTAACGCTAACGAACACTAATTTTGTTGAATTAGAATATGCCATTGTTGCATCAACCTCAGCGAGTGAGGGAACAACGTACTGTTTTCGTGTTACTAATGCTGGCACCCCCTTACCCGTATATTCACAATTCCCAAGTGTCACCATTGCCGCTGATGTCAGTGTGACCGCTTTAGGTAGTCAGACAGCATCGCTCTTGGTGCCATCTACAAATCAACATGTCGGCGGCCAGTTTGTCTTTCGTGAAAACACCAGTAGTCGAAATATTACCAATATTATGATAGCTGAGAATGGCACTGTTGATGCACAGAATCACTTAGATACCATAGTGCTTAGATATGATTTAGACACCACCGCTCCGTACGATTGTGCCAGTGAATCGTATGGTGGATCAGAAACGCAATTTGGTAGCACCGATACTGATGGCTTTACTAGTCAAAATGGTACATCAACGTTTAGTGGCTCGGTGACCGTAACAACCACACAGACCGTTTGTCTTTATGTGGTGTTTGATGTTACCGCTGCGGCTAGCAATGGTGACACCGTGCAAATAGAAATTTCTTCACCCGCTAATGATATCGGTGTCTCGGCTGGATCGGTATCACCATCTACACCGATAGCAATTAACGGTACCACCACGCTTTCAGGACCAGTGATTACCCAAAATGGTTACCATTGGCGTAACGACAATGGGTCTGAAACTACAGCAACTTCAGCTACAGGTGGGTCAGAAAATGTCCTCCTGACAGAACACCCTGCCAATACACCAATCCGACTACGCCTGGCACTTTCAAACGAAGGTGCGGCTGCTTCTGTTGCAACCGCCTATCGCCTTGAATTTGGACCGCGCGTGACTACCTGTAGTGCGGTGAGTGTGTGGACACCGGTTGGCGATAGTGCTGATGACTGGAATATGTTTGATAGCACTAATCTCACCAACGGTAACAACACTACCAATATTGCGGTTGCAAACGGGGGTGTTACCGACCCAAATCCAACCTTTATTGTCGCAAATGCCGGCCAACGTGATACCACGAGTACTACCTCTGCTCTGGTCATGAGTACAACTGAATTTGCTGAGTATGAATTTAGTATTACCTCTACCAATATTACTGCTTATAATACTACGTATTGCTTTAGACTCACCAATAATGGAGAACCCTTAACCTATAGTAACTATGCAGAACTAACCACTGCTCCCAAGCGTGATTTTAAAGTGCAGCGTGGCACTGCTACCATCGCCGGTACGTCACAAACGCTAACCGCTGGTGTTGACTATACTGCTCCAGCGAGCACAACGACTGCCTTTGTCCGTCTCACTGACACCCACAACACTGGGCCGGGACGCACGACAGCTGGTGGAGGAGCGCAAAATGCCGATGATATCACCGCGTACATTTCGGCGGCTAACTTACCGAGCAATTTTACCATTTCTCGGCCACCAGCTGCCACCGGAAATACACGGGTGAACTGGGAAATCGTTGAGTTTATTGGGGATGCTGGCACCGACAATGAAATGAAGGTAAGAGGGGTGGGGAGTGTCAATATGGCGAGTGCCGCCTTGATAGCCACCGGCACTGCCCTTGGTACCATTACCGATAATACTGATGTGGTGGTCTTTATAACTGGTATTGAGAACCGTGATGTTGCGCGTAACGTGTATTATGCCGGGCAAGTAACATCAAGTTGGAGTCCCACCAGTACGGCACCCGTTTTTAATCGTGGAGCCGGTGGGGCTATTATCAATGTGAGCTATGCCGTGGTTGAATTTACCGGCATTAATTGGCAGGTGCAACGAAGTGAACATACGTATACTGCAGTTGGAACCGTAGAAACAGAATCAATACCAACAACGCTCAATAGTTTAGCGCGTTCGTTTATACACACACAAAAACGCATGACCGCTCAAGGCAACGTCAACAACTTTGGCCACGAAGTTTGGCTGTCGAGTATTGGCGCCGTATCATACCGACTTGAGGGCGCTGCTACTGCACCGAGCGGACATACTTCAGTGGCTTGGATTATTGAAAACCTGCAGACCAGTGCCGGTGCTATGGAGGTACAACGAACAAATGGAACGACCAACGCCGGTACTGAGCCAGTAGCGTTATCAATCTCAATCTTCTCACCAATTGAAGCGACAAACAATGCATCAATATTTGCTAATACCCGCGTCGTGGGGGCTAATACGACCTTTCCCTTACCAATGGCCGGTGCTCGTATTACGAGCACGTCCACCTATGAACTGTGGCGCAGTGAAGCCTCAGGGGAAATGACGTATCGTACCGAAATTGTGGAATGGCCAGTTTCTGGACTCGCTGTTCGTCAAAATTACTATCGGTTCTATGTTAATAATAATGCCCTGAAGCCCACCGACCCATGGCCGGTTGGTGTCTCAGATTTGGGTGAAAACAACCCCATTACAATTGCCGACGAACCACTCGGAGATGGTGACCTGGTGCGACTACGCATGACGTTACGGGTAGCCAACGCAAACCTACCGGCTGGTCTGTATGATTTTAAGTTGCAGTATGGATTGCGTGCTACTTCCTGTTCGACCGTTGGTACCTGGAGTGATCTTGACACTGCGGCTGGTAGTGGTATCTGGCGAGGGTACGCTGCCACAGGGACAACAAACGGTACAAATTTAAGTACCAACCCGCCAACCGGAGGCGATTTGTTAATTTCGGTAGCTGATCGAGCTGGTAGTTTAGTTGAAGAAAATCCGGCACCAGCTAACCCTTATATTGTTGATCCGGGTGAAGACGTAGAATACGATTGGTTTATTCAACACAATGGTGCAATCTCACGTAATACCTACTGTTTCCGTATGGTACGGAGTGACGGTACACCATTAGACGGTTATTTTAACTACCCGCAAATCCGCACAGCCGGCTATTCACCACAAACAAAACGTTGGCGCTTTTATGATGATGCTGAAAGCGAAACCCCCCTTAGTCCACTTTCTGGTGAAATTATTTCACCAATTGAGGTACAAAATGGAAATGAATTTACTTTACGCGTTACGGTTGGTCAACGAAAAAATGTGGTGGGCCAAGACATAAAATTTAAACTCCAATACGACGAGTCGCCAACATTTACGTCGCCAAAAGATGTCGTGACGCAAGCAGCTTGTACGGCCACCTCAACGTGGTGTTATGTCGACGGTGGTGGTACTGATAATGCCACTATTACCACTAAAGTGCTGACTGATGCTAACAGCTGTACGGGTGGTACAGGCAGTGGTTGTGGTACACACAACGAGTCGCCAACCTATACGACTGGGTACACCCATCTAGCCGGTGCGTCGACTGAATTTGCCTTTTACCTCCGTCATGCAGCTGCTCGGGCGGGGGCAGTGTACTACTTCAGACTCTACGAAGTCTTTGAAGACGCACCGGTTGCGCCAGCAAGCGGGGAATCATACCCAAGTCTTGTTGCAGAGACACCAAAATTGACACTGAGTATTAGTGGACTTCCAAGTGGTACGACGACTGCTGGTGTAGTTACGACGGTAGCCACTACCCCGGCAACGGTAACCTTCGGTTCAATACCAATTGACACTGATGCGGTGGCAGCTCACCGGTTGGCGGTCACCACTAATGCTACTGATGGCTACCGAGTGCTGTCTTTTGCGCGCCAGCAGTTACAAAATGGCTATGGGACACCAATCCCGTCCGTCACCGGAACTAATGCTGTGCCGGCTGCTTGGGCGGTTGGTTGTATCACTACCGCATCTGGTTGTGTCGGCTACCATACAACAGATGCAACGCTCACGGGTGGTTCTACGCGATTTGCTCCGCTTGATAGTTATGCTGGTCTCCATACTGATGTGGCTGAAGTTATGTATAGTCCATTACCAGCCAATGACAGCCATGATATTGTATATAGAGTAAAGGTGACTGGGATGCAACCAGCCGCTAGTTATACCACCGAAATTGTCTATATAGCCGTTCCTGTTTACTAAAATCTTATGCGTTACATTTTTCTTACATTTTGCTTACTGACAACACCTCTGATTGCTTCAGCTCAGTCATATACAGTCACGCCACCAGTTATCGAACACAAAGTTAAGCCACGGGATATTCTGGAAGACACGATTAAGATTACCAATACCGGTACCGTGCCAGTAAAAATTTTCCCGTCCGTTCATCCGATTACCCTTGGTGAAGATGGTTCAATCAAGACATTTGAATCACCCGTGATGACGGACCAAACGACCAATGTGACTAGTTGGATTGCCGTATCACGAGCTCGAGTGGAATTGCAACCCGGCGAATCAGTCAAAATCCCGGTGACCTTAACAATAAACCCAAATGCCGTCCAAGGTGATTACTACGCTTTTGTCGGCTTTGGTAATGGTGATAAACGAGACGAAGCAGAAGCGGCGGTTATGAGCGGTCGGGCTCCTGGGGTAACCATGCGGATTTCGATGGCTGATGTGCGCAGCGAATATATGCGGCTTAATAATTTTATAATTGATCGCTATGTAACGAGTGGCGAGACTATTCCGGTCAGTTACGAACTAGAAAACATCGGCGACCTGCCGATCAAACCACAGGGCGAGATTATTGTGTACGACGTGCGGGGAAGAGAGGTAGCTAGTATTGCAGTAAATAATGAAGGTAAAGTACTGGCTGCTGGCGAACGGGCGCCGTTTAGAGGTGAAGTACCTCGTAGTGGTATGTACGGACGCCATAAAGCCTTTTTGGATGTTGAATACGGCACATTACAGCGAGCAAACCTTTATGACACAACTTTTTTTACTGTAGTACCACTACAAACCATTCTGATTATCTTCGCTATGGTTATGGGAGGGAGTATACTCCTGACACTTCTGTACATTTATAAGAACCGGCACCACCATGAACCTGGAGATAATGAGTCGTTACCCGTTTATGTTCGTGATGGTGTGCATACTGATCTTAAAGACCATGACATCAATCTTAAAAAAAATTAAGCACCGATATGCCTTTTTGCTGGCGTTGTTTATCTGTCCTCTCATTGTAGCGGCACAGGGTCTAGAAGAGTCGCAAACGCTGTCAGTGTCTCCGACATTATTCGAGATGCAAGCGAATCCCAGTCAGAGTTGGACAAGCCAGCTACGGGTGGTCAATGTAAATGATTATCCATTAACAGTTTATCCGCAGCCAGTAAATTTCGCGCCCCTTGGCGAAGACGGTCGTGGTGATCTTATTCCCATTTTTGCTGAAGAAACACAGGGGCAGACATTGGCAGAGTGGATAACTGTTCCCGCTGACCCGGTCATCATACCACCACAAGCAACGGCTGAGATCCCTATTTCGGTCCGTATTCCCGAGCAGGCAGCTCCGGGCGGACACTATGCTGCCATCCTGGTTGGTACCAAACCTCCTCACGATGGCGAAACACTGTCGCAAGTACAAACTGCTCAATTTGTAACCTCGCTCTTTTTTGTTCGTGTTTCTGGTGATGTTGTAGAATCTGGTGATATTCGCGAATTTATGGCAAGTAAAGCCATTGTACAAACGCCTGAAGCGACCCTCTTTATGCGTTTTGAGAATGATGGAAATGTCCATGTACAACCGCAGGGTGATATCAAGATATTTAATATGTGGGGGAAGGAACGTGGTTTTATACCAATTAATCACCAAACTCACTTTGGCAATGTACTCCCCAACAGTATTCGTAAATTTACCTTCACCTGGTCAAGTGATACGGCAGTTTATGATATCGGCCGATACCGAGCGGTGGCCACACTTGGGTATGGTGAAGAAGGTAAGAAATTCGTAACGAGCACTACCTACTTTTGGGTGATTCCGTACACAACAATTTTGATTACCTTGTTGATTCTTTATGTCAGTATAAAAATTATACTTTGGCTTATTCGACGATACATAGATCGAATGCTCGCTCTATCAGGTGTTAATGTTCACGAAGCGCCGTACATTCCTCATCACGCGCGACAAGCTCAGACACCTGATCGGACCATGGTTGTTAAACGGTACGCGAATGTTGGTGCTCCGATGCGGGCATCAGCAAAAGAAATCCTTGACTCGTGGCACCAAAGTCATGGCCTACAACAAAAAATATCTGCGCTTTGGCGATACGTATTTGATTACCGCTTTGTTTTGCTGGGCTTACTTGTTGTTTGTGGAGTTTTTGTGGGTATTTACTTGGCAGTACTTGGTATCGTCAAGGACGCTACCCACTATCAAGTATCGGTTGATAATGCCGGCGAAGGTTTGACGCTGTCATCTGAAGATATTGCGTATGAGAAACTTCGGCAAACAAAAATTAAACCTGAAACAAAAACTGAACAGCTTGTACCCATACGCATCATAAATATTAGTGGTCAAGCTGGTGCGGCTGCAAAAGCCAAATTCTCACTTGAAGAGGCTGGTTATGCGATTGAAGCAATTACCATTGATGAAAGTCGCAGCGAGCAAAAATCGATTGTCGTATACCCGCCCGGTGAAGAACAATTAGCGCTCCAACTGAGAAATACCTTAGGTACCGGTCTGCTATCAGCACAGACTGATGCTCATGAAAAAGCGATTATAATTTATGCGGGTACAGACAGTCTCACCCAGTAGGTGTATACTAGTAGCGAGGTTACTCACTAATCTTAGCATATGCGACAACGAGAAATAGTACTCATATTGATTCTCCTTGGTGTTATCGTCCTCGGAATGTTCACGTATACGTACTTGGTCAAAAAGGCCACAATTGTAGAGGCTCCTACTGTTCCGACTCCCGTAGCAGCTGATCCATACGGTATTACTCGTATAGATGCCAAGCACTTTTATCGAAATGGTGTACATACCATTGTCGGTGAGATACCAATGCCAACCCCATGTGATTTGCTCACATACACAGCAACTGTAGCAGAATCGTATCCAGAACAAATAAACTTTGCCTTCGCGGTGACTAATACAAGCGAGACTTGTGCTCAGGTGGTTACCCCACAGCGCTTTCTGGTCACAGCGACGGCTTCAAATGAAGCAGTTATGAAAGCCACATTTATGGGAAAGTCAGTTGAACTAAACTTAATTGAAGCAGCTGCTAATGAAACACCTGAATCATTTGAACTGTACAGTAAAGGGTAGTATGTTTCGACTAAAGCAATCAAACAGCGTAGTTCTGATCGTTTTACTGGTTATAATACTGGTGCTTGTTTGGTTTACGTACCAAATCGTAACCCGACACCGACAAGTCGAAAGTGATGCTGGACGAGTCCTCCTCGACACACAAAATGGTAACCGTTTTACTGATATGAATGGAGTCGCTGTCCAGTTTAATGAGACAGTGGGTGAAGGAGTAATTTATGTTAATACCTGGGCTAGTTGGAGCCCACTTTCGCGTGATGAACTCATTGCCCTTAATGAAGTGGCGGGCGAATTTAAAGATAAACCCATTACCTTTATCGCCCTCAACCGCCGGGAGTCAACCGCCCAAGCTCAGGCGTTTCTCGCTACCTTGCCACCATTACCAAACCTGACAGTGGTGATTGATTCAACTGATGAGTTTTATCATGAGATTGATGGTTATGCTATGCCGGAAACGGTTCTCTATACAAGAGCAGGAGAATTGTGGCGACATGAACGGCAACCACAATCAAGTGATTCTATTCGGTCATTAGCCCGCGAGTTGCTCGAAACACAATAGCTTATACACGGATTGCTTTAAAATATGATAATCCCAGTATAAATCTTTGCTATAGTTAGACTACAATATGGTGCATAACAGAATAATTGAGTATACGTTTTTCTTCAGCTCACTAGCACTCGTCGGGTTGGCAGCGGTTTTTATGTTACTGCCATTTTTGACCGCTTTAGCCTTGGCGGCAATTACGGTTATTATTTGCTACCCCATGTACCGCTTTATTCTACGGTATATTACTCGACAGCGCCGTTCTTTGGCGGCTTGTATAGCGACGCTGATAGTATTTAGTGCGGTGGTGGTGCCAGTATCATTTATATCAACCCTACTGGTTAATGAATTTGTCTCATTTTACCGTTCTGTTGAAAGCACGGGCCAGCTACCGGTTGATACGATGCTAACGGGTATCGAAACTTCACTACAGCACTACATACCCGGTTTTGATATTAATCTCTCCGAACAGATCCGGCAAAGTGCTTCTTGGTTTGCCGGCAACTTGGGTACAATTTTCGCCGGAACAGTTTCAGTGGTAGTGACATTCTTAATCGCCATGCTTGGATCATTTTACTTGTTTAAAGACGGCGAGCGTTTGGTGGCCTGGTTGGTATCGGTTAGTCCACTAAAGGATACTGAAGATAAGATTATTATGGAACAGATTGCTCGATCAATTCGTTCAGTAGCCACAGGTACGGTGCTTGTAGCGATACTCCAAGGTGTGATTGCTGGTGTTGGTTTTGCTTTCTTTGGTATCCCGCGACCAATTATGTGGGGTACCATCGGTGCGCTTGGAGCGCTTTTACCTGGTCTTGGCACCGTGGCTATTATGGTCCCAGGGGTGCTCTACCTTCTCTATGTTGGTCAACTATCGAGTGCATTTGGCCTAGCAATTTGGGCGGTAATATCAATAGTTGTTATCGATAATTTTGTTAGTCCGTATTTGATGAGTCGGGGCAATAATCTTCACCCATTTGTAGTACTTCTGGCGGTACTTGGCGGCATTTCATTATTTGGACCGGTTGGATTTATTATCGGACCAGTGATGATTAGTCTTTTCCTGGTCCTGCTAGAATTGTATGCGCAGTACATAGCCGATGATGGGCTACCGTCTAAGAAAAAACGTTAGTATGATTGAACGACAACAAGTAGAAACCATTCTAAAAGCCAACGGGATACCTGCAACTGCGCCAGACGAGGAGATCCGTTCAATTCTTATTAGCGCACGGTGGGATAATAACGACGTAGATACAGCCCTTATGGTACTCAAAGAGAATAAAACTAATAAACACACACACGTTGATTCGCTGCATCGGGTGTTTCATTCTGATGAACGATTAACACCAGCAGACATCAGCTCTTTACTTGGCGTTAAGGTGTCTCTTACTAATGATGATGTTGAGAAAATTGAAGTGAAGCGAAAAAAAGTTGAACGTGCCCAGACTATCGTGTCGTTAACACTAGCGTTAAGTATAGTTTTGCTTGGTCTGACCTATCTCATGTATGTAGAGCAGGCTGGCGTATTTCATGATATCTCTAAGCAAACCAACCGTACTCAGTAGTGTTCTCGGGGTCACTCTTTTTTGTGTAGTACTACTGTTATTGTCTACAGCAACACTTGAGTACACACTGACTAACAAAGTAATCGAACAACAAATACGTGCAACCACTACAACCGCGCAAATCGACAGCACAATTGCGATACCACCTGTTTATTTTACGGGTGATAGCATGCTTGGTCGTCATGTCGAACAGTTGCTTGATGCTAATCTTGTGAAACCGTATGATTTTTTCAAATTATTTGCTAGCAGTAGTGCGGTAGTTACCAATTTTGAGAGTGCTATCGCTTCACCACACATCAAGACGCCAAGTGGTCAGATGCGTTTTTCGACTAAGCCAGAACATATAAAACTACTTGAAGCACTACAGGTAACCCATAGCTCACTGGCTAATAATCATAGTCGTGATTACGGGATGGATGGTTATATCAATGCTAAGCGAGCACTTTTGGAAGCAAATATCGTAGCGTTTGGTGACGCTGTGACGGTGAGTTCTTCGAGTCTCACCTTTCTTTCTCTTGGTGACTCGAAAGTGGCAATACTTGGTGTGCATACATTGTTTGAGTCACCCGATCGTGCGGTTATGACCACATTACTCGAGAAAGCTAGTTTGGAGTCTGATTTTCAGTTTGTGTATATTCATTGGGGTGAAGAATATGAACTCACTCACAACCTCGAGCAAGAAGACCTGGCGACGTGGTTTGTGAAGCATGGCGTTGACGCAGTGATTGGACATCATCCGCATGTTGTACAAGATATCGGCCATATCGAAGGCGTGCCCATCTTCTACTCATTAGGTAATTTTATCTTTGATCAATATTTCAGTCCGGATGTTAAAACTGGTTTAGTGCTTGGCTTAGAGGTGTCAAACAGCGCATTATTATGGCGTTTATACCCTCATACACAATGTGCCAAAGCCACTCCTTGCCGGATGGCCGAAGTAGACGAAAAGAGTTTTTTGGCTGCTTTAGCGTCACGGAGTGATGAAGCTCTGCAAGAACAAATAATGGCTAAAAATATAGAAATTCTAATTAATTAGATTGCAATTTTGAGGTTTGGCCGTATGATTATGGTACTTAACCTTAATTTGCCGTGGTATGTTTTCAAAAGTAGAAATTGCTGGAATTGCTCTCAGTGTAACGGCTATGGCCGCGGCACTGTATCTCGTTACCAAAAACGACACCTCATTAGCCATTTCAAACTCTTCACAAACTGCAGAGGTTGGTAGTGTGTTTGTAAAAGACGAAGGTGATCAGGCTGGTAATCTCCGTGAAGCAATCGTAAATGCCGCTGATAGCACGGGCAATCTTGCGAAACTCATCATTGATGACGTGATTTATGGAACGGGTGCCGAGGTAAAGGTTGGTGATACTGTTTCTGTACACTACATTGGGACCTTACAAAATGGCCAAGAATTTGATAATTCGAACAAACGCGGTACGCCGTTCACCTTTACTGTTGGTGAAGGCAAGGTCATCAAAGGTTGGGAAGAGGGAATTGTGGGGATGAAAGTTGGAGGAAAACGTATTTTAGTCATACCAGCTGATAAAGGCTATGGTGACCAAGGTTATGGTCCAATTCCTGGTGGAGCGAACCTCGTGTTTGCCATCGACCTCCTCGAAATCGCTCCTAAAGCTGAATAGTGCACGTCCAAAATACCCCCAGACTTTGTTGCACTTCACTCGAAAGCAACCAATGTATATTTAATACACCTCGCACTTCATCGTTCGTGTTCCTCGTCTGGTGACATTTTGATTGCGCTTGAGCTTGAGCCAACTTTACGTATACAGATTTGTAGTCACTTGTGTGTTTGCCACAGTGAGATTCTCCCGCTATAGTAGACCAATTATGGCTGACAACACGAGACCGGTCTGGTTTGAGACCGAGGCAGTAGGTAAGGGCAATCTCGCCCGCGCTGGCATTATTCATACGCCGCATGGTGATATTCATACACCAGCCTTTGTAGTGGTCGGAACCAAAGCCAGTGTGAAGAGTCTCATGCCCGAAGATCTCACGCAGTACGTCGGTAACGAAGTAACGCTCGCGAACACCTACCACCTCTTTCTCCAGCCTGGACATGAGGTAATCAAAGCTGGTGGTGGCCTCAATGAATTTGCCAAGTGGCCGACACCGACGATGACCGACTCCGGCGGGTTTCAGGTCTTTAGTCTTGGCGCCGCTTTTGGCAAAGGGGTGACGAAGTTCGCCAAAGGGGAAGTAGACGAAAACGAAACCGAACTCCCAGTCAAGAAGGGTCTTAATGTCTATAGTCAAAAGTTCGCTGAAGACCACGGCAAGCTCTGTATCATCGATGAAGAAGGAGTAACCTTCACGTCACATCTCGACGGTTCGATGCATCGCTTCACCGCCGAACGCAGTATCGATATCCAGCACGCCATTGGCGCTGATATTATCATCGCCTTTGATGAGTGTACCAGTCCCACCGCGGACTACGAGTACCAAAAGGAAGCGTCTGATCGTACTCATCGTTGGGCGAAGCGCAGTATCATGGCCCACAAGCAAAACTACGAAGCGCTCAAGAAACAAGGTCTCTACGGTGTAGTGCAAGGTGGACGCTTTATGGACTTGCGCCAAGAAAGTGCGCGTATCCTCAGCGATATGGACTTTGATGGTTTTGGTATTGGTGGGAGCTTTAGTAAAAACGATCTTGGTGATTCGCTCCGGGTCGTCAACGAAATCCTCCCAATCGATAAACCCCGCCATCTCCTCGGTATTGGCGAGCCAGAAGACATCGTCCAGGGCGTGCTCCAGGGTTGTGATACCTTTGACTGTGTCGCCCCGACCCGTATTGGGCGCACTGGCACCATCTATGTGATGACTGGTAATATGATCACTACCCCCTGTGGTACCTTCACCTACCCCGAGACCAAAAAGATCAGTCTTCGTAATGCGCAGTATAAAGACGATCATTCACTCCTTGATCCACTTTCAACCGGCTATGTAGCCGGGAAGTATACGAAGGCCTATGTCGCCCACCTCTTCCGCGCTGGAGAAATACTCGGCCCACACCTCGCCTCCATCCACAACCTCCACTTCATCGTCAATTTCACCAAGAATTTACGTGAGCAGTTATTAGCTAAGTAGAAATATCCTCCACACTCTTCACACCAGCCACCTTCTCATGCTCAAAGACGAGGTCTTGCCTCGTCTTTCTCATTTCTTTTATTATTTCAATAACTTCGAGCATTTGTTCTTCTGAAAAGGACGAGGCAAGACCTCGTACTAACTCGTCTTTATAATTGATGCTCGCTCGATACAGACTTTTTTCATTTATATCATGAACAATAAAATTAAACCCAACATACGCTAAGATGTTCCGTAAATAACTATCGGTATCAACGTGATTTGCCTTAAACTTACCCTGAAATAGAGAACCCGATCGACTATTCTTTTGATTAAAATACATCGTATATCCGCCTGCAACACGCTGCATGTATTTTGACAAACCTCCCTCAACATCATTACAGCGTACTAAAAGATGATAATGGTTTGGAAGAAGACAGTAGGCAAGTATAGTTACTGGAGGATTTATAGGCTCTTTATTTTCTACTGACCTTAAATTACCTCTCACTGCCGATGTATTAAAATATCGCAACAACTTTAAAAAATACCCGTAGTCCTGCTTATCTTCAAAAACTGCTCGTTTATCAACCCCACGGTTATAGCAATGGAATATTTCGTCAGGTGCGAATGAAAACTTTCTTATCGCCATACACTCACAGTATTATACAACACTTTTCGAAAAGACGAGGCAAGACCTCGTCTTTGTGCTTTTTAAATTGTTTGTAGCACGGTATACTCGTATACATGCAATTTGAACTCTCAACCGAAAAGACTCCTGCCGGAGACCAGCCAAAAGCCATAGAGCGGCTGGTGGCGGGTGTTCGTGGTGGGTTGCGGCACCAGACACTCCTTGGTGTCACTGGTTCGGGTAAGACCTTCACGGGAGCGAATGTGATTGCGCAGATTCAAAAGCCCACCCTCGTCATTGCGCACAACAAGACCCTCGCGGCGCAGCTGGCACAAGAATACAAGGACTTTTTTCCAAATAATGCTGTGCACTACTTCGTCTCGTACTACGACTACTACCAACCGGAGGCCTACATGCCGACGAGTGATACCTATATCGAGAAAGAAGCACAGATCAACGAAGAAATCGACCGCCTCCGTCACGCTTCAACCCAAGCACTTCTCACGAGGAGCGATGTGATCATTGTGGCGTCGGTGTCGTGTATCTATGGTCTTGGTTCGCCAGCAGAATATAAAAAGAAGCACCTCAAGATAGGAAAGGGATACAGTACCACCCGCGCTGATATGCTCCGTACGCTCATTGATCTCTATTTTGAGCGTACTAATGCCGACCTGACACCAGGACAGTTTCGTGCCGTTGGTAATACTATCGAGATCATGCCAACCAACGAACGGGCCATCTACCGCCTTGGTTTTGATGGAAACACCGTCTCTGGTATCACGAAGATTGATAGTATTACCCGTGCCATTATTGAAGAGCCCGAGGTTTTTTTCCTCTTTCCGGCCAAACACTTCGTCTCACCCGATGATGAACGCAAAGTGGCCTACGAAGATATCAAACTCGAACTGCAGCTCCAGCTCGAACAGTTCAAGAAAGACGGCAAAATTCTCGAAGCTGAGCGTCTTCGTCGTCGCACCGAGCACGACCTCGCACTCATTCGCGAAGTAGGGTACTGCAATGGTATCGAAAACTACTCGCGCCACTTTGACCGTCGCAAGCCCGGTGAGGCCCCCTATACACTCCTCGACTACTTCCCGCATAAGGAAGATGGCACACCAGACTTCCTCACCATTGTAGACGAGTCACACGTCACCTTGCCCCAGATTGGCGGTATGTATGCGGGCGACCGTAGTCGCAAGGACACGCTCGTTGAGTTCGGTTTCCGCCTGCCGAGTGCGGTTGATAACCGCCCGCTGAAATTTGATGAATTTGAAGCTCGTGTGGGGCAGTGTATCTACACCTCTGCGACACCCGGTAAGTACGAGTTCGAACACTGCTGTCCACCAAGTGCCATTAACACCGACAAAAAGAGCAAAAGTGGTACCGAAAGTCAATCCGCGTACTTCCGTGGGGTTGATATCAATCGCTGTGTGGCTGAAGGCAGTGTGGTTGAGCAGATCATTCGTCCGACTGGTCTCATTGATCCTGAGATTGATACTCGTCCCGTTACTGCGTACACAGAACCACAAACAAAAATCCATAAGGAATATGAAAAGCAAAAATCGCTCCGCAGTAACGGGATAAGTCCCGTTTCTGAGGTAGGGAATTACCCGGGCCAAATCAAAGACTTCATCGAAGAGGCAGTGAAGGTAATTGCTGGTGGCGCGCGGGTACTCACAACGACGCTCACGAAGAAGATGGCTGAAGACCTTGCCGAATTCCTCACCGCTCGCAACATCAACACCAAGTACATCCATAGTGATGTGGAGACACTTGAACGTATCGAAATCCTCACCGACTTCCGTAAAGGTAAGTTTGATTGTCTTGTCGGGGTAAACCTCCTCCGTGAAGGCCTCGACCTGCCTGAGGTAGAGCTCGTCGCTATCCTCGATGCCGACAAAGCCGGCTTCCTTCGCAGTGAGACCGCGCTTATCCAGACCATTGGTCGCGCCGCTCGAAATGTGAATGGGCGAGTAGTCCTCTATGCCGACGAGATGACCGATGCACTGACCTACGCCGTGAACGAAACCAACCGCCGTCGCGCCATCCAGGTCGCCTACAACACCGAACACGGCATCACACCGACGACGATTGCCAAGGAAATCAAATCCATTGCTGATCAACTCCGCACCCAGCACGACGATACAGTCGAGACGATGCTCAAAGTCGACATGGAGCTATTCAAGCGCAACCCAGCAAAGGTACTCAAGGAAAAGCGCCAGCAGATGCAAGACGCCGTCTCTATCCTCGATTTCGAGACCGCCGCCATCATCCGTGACGAAATCGTCTACCTCGAAGCCGAAGCCGCCGGCAAACCAAAGAAAAACAAGAAAACCCTTATGTAACAATGCTCTCCCTAGGCCCGGCCTAGGGAGGATTACAAGCACCCTTCAAGGTGCTTGACTTTTGTATTGTAGTATGCTAATATATAAACATTGCGGAAGATGATTGCCGCAGTCTCAGCTGGGTGAGTGAGTTCCCGGACCATGGAGGGTCGTAAGGCCCAATTCAGACTAACTCAAAGTAGTGATAGCTTGGGTTCGAACATTGCCAGGACGTCCTGGACAGCAGAGTGAGGTGGCGCTGATGCTCAGCGCAATTTGCTAGACGGAGGCATCCGGATGGCACACAAGGCCCAAGTCGTGACGACGACCTCTGGGCCTTTTCTTTTTATATTCAATTCAGTCTGCTATACTCTCCCTAACCGACCACTACCGCCAGGCAGTGGCGTTTCGCTTATTTAGATAATTTAGGGGTAGTTTTAGTATGGCCAAAGCTTCAGACAACAAGAAGGAGACAAAAGACACGGGCAAGAAAATCACCCGTACCAACATGGACGACCGATCTCAAAAGATCATCGTGCGTGGCGCTCGTACCCACAACCTCAAAGATATCTCAGTTGAAATGCCTCGCGGTGCCATGATTGCGATCACCGGCCCCTCTGGCTCGGGCAAGTCATCCCTCGCCTTTGACACCATCTTTGCTGAAGGACAGCGCCGGTATGTCGAATCGCTTTCGCCATACGCGCGGCAATTCCTCAACAAGATGCAAAAGCCTGACGTTGACGAGATCTCTGGCCTTTCACCAGCCATCTCGATTGACCAAAAGTCTGCCAGTCGCAATCCACGTTCGACCGTCGCTACCATCACCGAAATCTACGACTACCTCCGTATCCTCTATGCCCGGGTTGGCCAACCATACTGTCTTGATGTAGATGTGCCTATCCAAAAGATGTCTCAAGACGAAATCCTCCGGGTCGTCCTCGAATCAATCGAATCCAAAGAGGTGAAGACTGCGACCAAAGCGCAGTCACAAAAGGTGATGGGAATTGAGGTATCAAAAGGCCGAGTGGTGATCTTTGCACCGGTCGTGGTTGGACGTAAAGGTGAATACTACCAGCTTCTCTACGATCTCCTTGGTAAAGGTTTTGAAACCATCAAAATCGATGGGGAAGTGAAGCATCTCCGTGAACGAATTGAACTGAGTAAAACGAAGCGTCACGATATCGACGTCCTGGTAGACGAAATCTACGTCAGTGAATTCACCGATGATCCAAAAGGCTCACACGAACGTCTCTCAGAGGCCGTTGAAGTGGCCCTTGGTCTTGCCAATGGCCTCGTAAAGATCGAGTCACCAGATGGCTCGTCGCGCATGCTCTCAGCCAAGTTCATCTGTCCGGTCGATGGGTCGTCATTCCCTGAAGTTGAACCTCGTCTCTTCTCGTTTAACTCACCATATGGCGCCTGTCCTGAGTGTAATGGTCTGGGAGTCGTTGGTATCTTCCAGAGTGATGTCTGTCCAGTTTGTAACGGTGCCCGTCTGCGCAAGGAGGCCCTCCGTGTCTTCCTCGGTGGCGACGCGAACAACCTCGGTATCAACATTGTCGAGTTCACCGCGATGACGGTCAAAGAAGCGACGAAGTTTATTGAGAACCTCAAGCTCTCAAAGTACCAACAAGAAATTGCGTGGCCGGCCCTGCGTGAAGTAATCGAACGACTCGAATTTATGAACAACGTCGGTATCGAGTACCTCACTCTTGATCGTCGCGCGAACACTCTCTCTGGTGGCGAGGCGCAGCGAATCCGTCTCGCCTCCCAGCTCGGTTCCGGTCTCGTCGGTGCCTTGTACGTACTTGATGAACCAACGATTGGTCTCCACCAACGGGACAATGACCGGCTCGTGCAGACGCTCTCTGAGCTCCGCGACCTCGGTAACACCATCATCGTGGTCGAACACGACGAAGACACCATCTACGCGTCAGACTACATTGTCGATATTGGCCCAGGCGCTGGTATCCATGGTGGACAGGTAGTAGTAGCCGGTTGGCTCGAAGATCTGCTTAAGGCCAAGAAAAACGATTCCGGCTCATCGACCCTAGCTTACCTCCGTCACGAAAAGACTATTCCGATTCCTGATCGTCGCACCGGCGAGAAGGGTTCACTCAAGATCAAAGGGGGCAAAGCCTTCAACATCAAGAATATGAACATCGACATCCCACTCGGACGTCTTATCTGTGTCACCGGTGTGTCTGGTTCTGGTAAGTCGACCTTCATGTATGAGATAGTCGATAAGAACCTCAAAGCTCGTCTCGAAAAAGCCTACCGTACCGCGAAGACCTTCAACTGTGCGAGCTTCACGGGGAGTGAGTACCTCGGTCGTTCTATCCTCATCGATCAGTCGCCAATTGGTCGGACACCACGCAGTAACCCAGCCACATACACGGGGGCTTTTACTCATATCCGCGATCTCTTTGCAGCTAGTGGTGAAGCCCGCGCTCGTGGCTGGAAGCCTGGTCGCTTCTCGTTCAATGTGAAAGGCGGGCGCTGCGAAGCCTGTCAGGGCAACGGGGAGATAGCGGTCGAGATGCACTTCCTCCCGACCGTATACGTCGAGTGTGACGTCTGTGAAGGTAAGCGCTTTACCAAAGAAACCCTTGAGGTGCTCTACAAGAAAAAGAACATCTACCAAGTCCTCGAGATGACCATTGAGGAAGCGTACGAATTTTATAAAGACGTGCCGTCTATCGAAGAACGTCTGAAGACCCTCCTTGATGTGGGACTTTCGTACCTGAAGCTCGGCCAGAGTGCGACCACTCTCTCCGGTGGAGAAGCGCAGCGCGTGAAGATTGCCTCTGAACTCTACAAACCACATACCCAAAAGACCATCTACCTCCTTGACGAACCAACGATTGGTCTTCACTACGACGACGTCCGCAAGCTCATCGAGATCCTCCAAGAGCTCGTGAACAAAGGCAATACCGTCATGGTGATCGAACACAACCTCGACCTCGTGAAGTGTGCCGACTATATTATCGACATCGGCCCTGAGGGTGGTGCTGGTGGTGGGGAAGTTGTCGCCAAAGGTACCCCAGAGGAGGTGGCTGAGAATCCCAAGTCACACACCGGCCGCTATTTGAAGAAGGTGCTGTAACCAGTATCCACAAAGGGCCGTCCTTCGTATCCACGAAGGACGGCCCTTTGTTCAATGAGTTAGTTAAGCACAACCCACTCCTTTGCCCTATGCTCCCAAGGAGTATGATAGGAGGCAGGACAGCACAAAGTAAGGAAATTCGTGATGACAGACTACGGTCAGCAGGGTTCTGCCGATGATGGACAAGGTACCATCAATCCCGACGCCAAAAAGCAAACAGGGAACACGCCTAAGACTGGCGCAGCCCAGAATCAACAGCAACAAGGCGGTGGCAACAACCCAGGTCAGTCGCAACAAGACGACAGCACAGGTGAAACGACTTTCAATGACTGGGCGTCAATCTGACACCCTCAGCACAAGATGATGGCCGCCCTCCCGTAGGGCGGTTTTCGCATATTTTGTGGTAGAGTATTTTGCAATGAATAAAGCTGACCTCAAAAACCACGACTTACCTGATACTCCCGGGGTGTACTTTTTTCTGGATTCCAAGAAAGCCATTCTCTACATCGGCAAAGCCACCTCACTCAAGAGTCGTGTCCGGAGTTACTTCGCCAACGACATCAAAGAAAAGCGCTCGGAACTGATCGAAAATATGGTAGCTGAAGCTGCCTCCATTGAGGTCACCCCGACCGAAAGTGTGCTTGAAGCACTTATCCTCGAAACAAATCTCATCCGCAGTCACAAGCCACGGTATAACACCCGCAGCAAAGACGATAAGTCATACAACCACCTCGTGATCACCAACGAACCGTGGCCTCGGGTACTGGTCGTCCGCGGTAAAGACCTGACCGAACAGTTTACGGAAAAAGAAATCAAATACCACTTTGGCCCGTTCCCGAGTGGTGGCCTCTTGCGTGAAGCCCTCAAGATTGTCCGCAAACTCTTCCAATTTTATGACACCAACGAACCAGTGGGTTTCGAGCGTACAAAACTTGCCCGTGGGAAGGTTGACTTCAACCGTCAGATTGGTCTCTACCCGAACCACACGGACAAAGTGGTCTACGACCGCACCATCCGGCATCTGAAGCTCCTTTTTGATGGCAAGAAGGGACAAATCATCAAAGAGCTTACTCGCGACATGCTTCGTGAGGCAAAACTCGAACACTTTGAAATGGCGGGGAAGATCAAGCGTCAGATATTTGCCCTTGAGCACATCCAAGATATTGCCCTCATCAAAGCCGAACGATCAACTCTACGCACCGGACGAACGCTCCGTATCGAAGCCTACGACGTCGCGCATATGGATGGCCAGGACATGGTCGGTGTCATGACCGTGGTCGAGGGAAGCGAACCACAGAAAGACGAGTACCGTAAGTTCAAGATTAAGACACTCATAGATGCCAACGATCCGGCGGCACTAAAGGAAGTCCTTACTCGCCGGCTGGCACACCCCGAGTGGCCGTTCCCGAATATCATCGTGGTAGATGGCAACGAGGTCCAAAAGCTCACGGCGGAACTGGTTCTGGCTGAACATGCACTCCTTGTACCGGTCGTAGCCGTGGTGAAGGACGACCGCCACAAGGCCCACCATATCCTTGGTCCACAAGCACTCATCGACGCCCATAAGCTCGAAATCCTTCACGCCAATGCCGAAGCCCACCGCTTCTCCATCACCTATTTCCGTCAAAAACAACGCAAGCGGACTTTATCTTAGTTTCGTATTCGTAGGACACCGTACCATAGCACAATTGAAATTAGACCAATAACATCAAGTGCCTTCCAGATAAAAAGCCACTCCATTCCCGGTACAAGGAAGCTGCCATAATATGCTTCGACAAAGTCTGAAACGCCAAATGTCACAAGAATAAAGGCTGCATAGAGTGTAAGCGTGCGGTAGGGAGTGGGTATCAACCGGTACAGTACCAGACAAACAGCGCCAAGCAGTAACCAGAACCAACCTTCAATGAAATTAAATTGTGCGGCTGACAAGGTAGTAATCATAACTACTACAGTATACCAAACAGCACACTGCATCAGGTTTATATATTCCATATTCACGATTCATTATGCTAAAATATCGCTATGACCAAGACTCGTGTCGCAGTTTTGCGTGGAGGTCCGAGTAGTGAATACGACGTGTCGATGCAGACCGGCGCGGGGGTACTCCGTGCCCTTGCTGACCTCGGCTACCACGTGACAGATATCACTGTGTCAAAAACTGGCGAATGGATTGTTGATGGGCGAGTCAAGGACCCAGATAAGGCGCTTCTCACCACTGATGTCGTCTTCATTGCTATGCATGGTGCCTATGGTGAAGATGGTACCGTCCAACGTATTTGTGAGCGTCTCCACATCCCCTTTACCGGCAGTAATTCTTTTGCTTCAGCCATGGCGTTTAACAAAGATATGACCAAGCGGGCGCTCCGCGAGCACATCTTCCACTTACCGCGACACGTCCGGGTTACCAATGATAATCTCCTCGATATCGAAGCTGTCTCACGGGTCATTGCCGATAGCTTCGGACCAACGTACGTGCTCAAACCCACGCAAAGTGGCTCATCCCACGGTGTCCAAATCGTTGCAGCCGATACGCTCAAAGACGCCCTCTACGCTGCTGTCTCACAGTATGGTGAATGTATGGTAGAAGAACATATACAGGGGACCGAAGCAACCTGTGCCGTCCTTAGTGACTTCCGTGACAACGACCTCTACAGCCTCCCGGCTATCGAAATCATTCCGCCGCAAGGGCGTGCCTTCTTTGATGAAACGGTAAAATACGACGGTAGCACCACCGAACTCTGTCCTGGTCGATTTTCGTACGAAGAAAAAGAAAAGATCGCAGAGCTCGCCCGACTGGTACATCGAGTCCTCGGTCTCTCGCAGTACTCCCGCACCGACTGTATCATCAAAGATGGGGAAGTGTACTTCCTTGAAGTAAACACCCTACCCGGCCTCACGAGTGAATCCCTCTTCCCCAAAGCGGCGGTAGCAGTTGGCTTGAGTTTTAATGAATTGATTGATCATCTGGTTAAAACAGCCCGGGTGTATTCATAATGCTATGGCCAAAGTTACTATCACCAACAAGACTGCTCCAAGAAAAACTACCGCAAAGAAGGTAGTGGCACCAAAAGTACCGCCAAAACGCCTCAAGTCGCTTGGATCACACTGGGTGCATAATACGAAGCGCCAAGAGCTCGTTGGTGAATTTGCTTTTACTCGCTACCTTGACGCCTTTATGTTCGCCACCCGCATCACCGTCTACGCTGAAGTGCAAAAGCACTATCCGGAAATCTGTATTACCCCAGAGTTGGTCAAAGTTACCCTCCAGACCAAAGACATAAAGGCGGTGACCGAAGCCGACCTCTTGATGGCAGAACGCATCAACCGTATCATCATGAGTCGGGCATAAAGAACAGTCTTTGTATCTTTTCAACACATACATCACACAAAGTGTAGCTTTGGTCGTATACTGTATGTATATGAATTTAGAAGGTACCAAACACGAAAAAGCCGTACTGGTCGTACTGGCATACATTATTGGGCTCACATCAGGTTTTATTGGCTTTGGCGTAACCCAAGCTGGATCGCAAGCGCTTGAATCAACTACTCCAAATGCTTTTATTCCTGAAGGGTACACGCCACCAGATACGCCGCCACCAAGCGATGAAAGTGCAGCAACCGCTGGCGGTGGAGAAGTTGCTCGGTACGAAGACGGCAAACTCTATGCTTATGTACATGGTGACCGTTTCGTGCTCTCACTCAGTAACGAAGTGATGCCCGTTGAGAATGTAGAAGGTTTTGCTACTCAGGGTATTCACAAAAAGATTCCTACCTACAGTTCTTCAGCTGATGGCAACTTTGTCCACTTCTGCGAACAGCAAACTGACGCTGACGAATGTACACACTTCATTTTTGATGCCACTGAGAATGTTATTCAACCAGTGTCATTTGACGGCAAGAAGTTCATCACGACTATTAGTGACGCACTTACCGCCGCTTGGAATGGTGACACAATCACGATTGGTAGCTACAGCTCAGCCGCTGCCATCACCCCGTGGAAGCTTCAAGCTACAGAATAGTCCTATTGACTATTTAACCCAGATTAAGTAGTATATTGACCAGCTTTGCAGGTGTCGCGCTTGCAAAACTTGGGCCCGTAGCTCACTTGGTAGAGCGCCTCATTTGCACTGAGGAGGCAGGGAGTTCGAATCTTCTCGGGTCCACTTTCGAAGACAACAAAAGAACCACCTAGCAAGGTGGTTTTTTTGTTGTCTAGCAAGCAAATGAATTTGCTTGCGTCGAAAGTGGACCCGAAGCAAGGTGCTAATGCACCTTGCGTGAAGATTCGAACGCCGGAGACATGTCGCACGGAGCGTTAGCGAGTACGACGGTCGAGGCGTGTCCCGCGGCACCTGCTAGATTATGAGCATTGCGAAATAATATAGCTTTGTGACCGTCAGGACGAACTTCTCGGGTCAGTCATGGCTTCCGTGCCGATGTTGAAGCCATAAGGTTACTAATCAACCACAAAATATTGAGAAACCTACCTCCCAGTGCTACCATAGCGCTATTATGGAAATCGAAATCGGAGCCTTTCACCTCGCTTCACTCGCCATTGTCGCACTTGTTATCATCATTGCCGACCACGACGGCTACCTCTATATGCGTGGCAAGAAGGCCGTCCTCAATGCTACGAAGGTGAAGCGTCTCCACCAACTCGCCTGGGTTGGTCTCGCGGGTATGATTGTAACCGGTATCATGCTCGTCAGACAGAACCCTCTTGTCCTTGAAGAACCTACCTTTGCGGTCAAAATGCTCATGGTAGCCGCTCTCCTCGTGAACGGCTTTGTCATCGGTCGACTATCGGCGCTCTCGACCACCACACCTTTTACAAGCCTCACCAAAGGTCAAAAACTCTCGCTCCTTGTATCTGGTGCTGTCTCGGTATCTTGTTGGCTCGGTGCCGCTTTTATCGGCTTTGCCCTCTAGTACCACCCCATACTTGCAGTGAAGAGAGTCTCGTCTCATACTTACTGGTATGAAGAAGCTAACCAGAGCTGAACGTAGCTCATTATCCAATATGAAAGCGCAGCTGAAGTCGCTCCAGGCCGACTTAGTCGACGCCAAAAAGCGTGAGGGAATCGACGAGTACCTTGCGGGACGCATCGCAGGCAACAAATTTCGCTTTAGCCGCACCAAAGTCGAAGACTGCCCAGACAAAGCCGTGGGAGAATTCCGCATCATCCTCGAACTGACAACCAAACGCGCACCTGTCTCTATTCCACTCAGTATCGCCTCGGGCAAGACTGTCGCCGGCTTTATGTACCAGATCGAAGGAACAGGGGAGAGCAGTATCGTAAGCGCCTCGGTCGCTATCCGCACGCGTGCCCTCACGGAGACGAGTATCGGCACCCTGCGGTATGTGACCCTGCCAGCGGGCAAGAAGAGTGAGCTCGAACTCACCATCACCGTCCGGGGTAAAGTCGGCCGCCAGTACCAGATAGTCCTCAATCGTATCAACTACAAACTCACCCCCGCCAACCCCCGCTACCAACAGTATTTGAAGCCGGTTGTGACCAAAGCGATGAAGTTTGCCTAGTTATACCTCTTAAATCACTCATACTAGGTGTCTCTGTGCCTACAAACTTTATCTATTGATTAACTGCTATTCTGCCAATAAAATCTAATTTTGTCAGTTTTCTGACATTTTTTGCTTGACTTTTTTACATATCTGCATATACTTGGTCATATGACCATGTATATGCAGAGGATTCTCAAAGATTTGCGTATTAAAAATAAGCTGTCACAAGAAGAAGTCGCAAATGCCATCAGTGTCTCTCGCCCAACCTACGCTGCTGTTGAATCAGGCAAACAAAAACTCGATACTGACGAAGTGAAGAAACTAGCTAATCTGTACGCACTGAGCGTCGATGACTTGCTATCAGGAAATATTCCCAATATCCAAAAGTACAAGCATATGATACTGACGTACTTGCGAATGAATCTTTCTCCTGACAGCAAAATTCCGAAGACCAAACTAGCAAAGTTACTCTACCTAGCTGACTTTGCATGGTTTTACGATACCATGAGTAGCATGAGTGGCATGCAGTATCGCAAGATCGAACATGGCCCAGTGCCGGATGCTTTTTTCCGTGCCATCGACGAATTAGAAGATGCCGGAAAAATTCTCATTGATCGAAAGACCGACGACAAAGGTCGTACGATGTTCCTTATTAGTGAATCAGAATCAAACACTAATGAGAAGATATCTACACTCAGTTCTGACGAAGTAAAACTGATGAAAAAAATCGGTACAAAATGGAAAGATAAAAAGACTATTGATATCGTCAATTTCACTCACAACCAACTACCGTATACGATATGCAAAATTGATGAGCTTATACCATACGCTCTTATTACCCAAGAAGACCCTGATAAAGTGTTCTAACAACGGTTAGGTATGTCTGGCAATGCTGTAGTAGTGATAGAAGACTTTGCAACGAGCCATTTTCTCAAGTCATTTGCTAAAAAATACAAACATCACTGGGATGTAACACTCGACGCTATCATAGCCGAGTTGACGCGTATTGAAGCATTACTACAGACAGATAAGGCAACAATTATTTCAGAAACTGAAACTATAAAAATTATCAAAACGCAATTCCGCGTCGTTGGTACCAAAGAATCTGCTAAAACATCAGGCAACCGCACCATTGTAGCCTGGCACACTGAAGAACATCGAGTATCGGTCTTGCTTGTATATAGCAAGACCGATCTCGCAAGTAAGAATGAAACTGCCGCTTGGCAAAAGCTCATCACCGAGCATTATCCAGAATATAGTAATATACTATAGTATGGCAAATAAGAATCTCACTGCGGCAAAAAAGGCAAAGAACGACGAGTTCTATACGCAGTTTTCTGATATTCAAAAAGAAGTTGAGTCCTATCTCGAATACGACAAAAACACTTTCAAAGATAAAGTAGTCTATTGCAACTGCGATGACCCATTTGAAAGCAATTTTTTCAGATACTTTGTTCTCAATTTCAAACGTCTTGGACTTAAGTCACTTATTACGACAAGTTACAAACCATCGCCGGTTGCAAATACCCAGATAGGACTTTTTGGTGATGATCTCACCCTTGAACCAGTAAAAGGTCGCCCAAAAATCACAGCCAACAAATTCATCATCAACGAAGTAGGCGATGTTGATGGTGATGGGTCTTTTACACTCGCTGATATCGCGAAGCAACTCAAAGCTAATAAGAACAATGAATGGACACCATTGGAAGGTGACGGTGACTTTCGTAGTCCAGAATGTGTAGAGTTACTGAAACAATCAGATATTGTAGTAACCAATCCTCCTTTTAGTTTGTTTCGAGAGTATGTATCACAACTTTTTGTGAATAAAAAAAAGGTTCTTATTATTGGCAATATGAACGCAATAACATATAAAGAAATTTTTTCTTTAATTAAGGCAAATCAACTTTGGTTAGGCGCAACTGGAAATGGTAGCGACATGGTGTTTGCAGTACCTAATGGTGCAGACATTGCAAAAGAAGACAAAGAAAAGGCCGCTAGACTTGGATATATAGGTGACTATACGCGATTAGGAAATTCATGTTGGTTTACTAATCTAGATCATGGTCGTAGACATAGACCTTTATCATTAATGACTATTGCTGACAATTTAAAATTCAACAAAAAATTGCAGGGTAAAAGTACGTATGATAAATATGAAAATTATGATGCACTTGAAGTTTCATTTACGAGCGCAATACCGAGTGATTACAATGGTGTAATGGGTGTTCCGATTAGTTTTTTAGACAAGTATTCCCCAGAACAATTTGAAATTGTTGGGATGTGTGAAAATGAAGATTTATATAAACAAAAAACAAAAATATATACATCTACAGAGTGTAAACAAGCGTATTATGACAAATTTGGAAAACCTGGAACATACGATTTAAATGCAAGTGGTGTATTAGTAAAAAATGGCTTACGTGAAAAGGTATACCAAAGAGTCTTAATAAAACACAAACAAAAGTAAATATGAAAACCCTTTTACGAAGTGACATTACCATTCGCGAAATCAGCGAAGGATTTGAATACAGTGAACTTGAAGGTAAGGGCCTCTTTGGCTTATCTGGGAAGCTAACCATACAGCCTGAGTATCAACGCAACTACATATATGCAGAAGATGGAGGTAAACGAGAAATTTTAGTCATCGAATCTCTACTGAAAGGCTATCCAATTGGTCTGTTCTATTTCAACAAAACTGGCAAAGACACCTTTGACGTACTTGATGGTCAACAGCGCATCACAAGTATCGGTCGTTTTGTCACAGGCAAATTTGCAGTGAAAGATAAAAATGGTCACGAGCAATACTATAGTGGTATGGCTAGTAGTCAACGGGAGCAAATTCTCAAAACAAAGCTCCATATCTATATCTGCGAAGGAGATGAACCAGAGATCAAAGACTGGTTCCGCACTATTAATATATCGGGTGTACCACTTACACAGCAAGAGATCCTTAACGCGGTGTATTCCGGTCCGTTTGTCACGCTCGCACGCAGTGAGTTTAGCAACAGTCAAAATGCGAACGTACAGAAATGGAGTGCGTATCTAAAGGGAGACATCAAACGTCAAGCATACCTCGAAACTACTCTAGATTGGGTGTCTGATGGAGCAATAGACAACTACATGAGTCTCCATCGTCACGATACTGAGATCACCGAACTAAAAAAGCATTTCAATAAGGTAATTGATTGGATTTCGACCACGTTTACAGACGTTGAAAATGAAATGAAAGGTCTCGAGTGGCACCGCCTGTATAAGACATACCACAAGACCAAATACGATCCTATAGCTGTGTCTGCTGCAGTTAAACGACTCTATGCTGATGGTTTCGTAAAAAAACGATCCGGCATCTTTGAATATGTCCTCGGCGGGGAAGTGGATGCAAAATTGCTTGAACTACGAGTCTTTGAGGAATCAACAAAACGCGTTGTATATGAAGCGCAAACTGCTGATGCGAAGAAGACAGGAATCTCAAACTGTCCACTTTGCGCAGTTGGTCATGATGTAAACAAAGACAAAATTTGGCAGCTCAAAGAAATGGATGCTGATCATGTAACTGCCTGGAGCAAAAATGGGCCAACTGATATTAAGAACTGTCAGATGCTATGTAGACCACATAATATTGCGAAAGGTAATAAATAATATGGAAATGTTCAACTTAGAAAATCTTGAGATTTTGCATCTAGTACTTTTTTCTATTCCAGGGTACTTTCTTTTAGCCGTAGGTGGGTTTGAATTTAAAAGTGAATTTGGTCACATTATCCAATCTTTCTTTTGGGGTTTTGCATTTGTAGCGCTGACATACACAGCTCTCACTAAAATCAATATAATGCCGCAAGATGTATTTAGTAATCCATATACAGCAATGATTATATTTTCGTTAATGGCTATGGGGTTGGGTCTCGTGATTGCACAAATCCGAAATAAAATTAAAAGCTGATTTCTGGCAATTGCAAAATCAATAATCCTGTGGTTTACTGCCTCTACAGAGGCTTACTTTATACGATGTAAAGATTTGAAGAGCCTCTGGGAACTACGTTTTTTAACCAGAGGAGTACACACATGCAAAAGACATATTATGTCGACAAATACGGGTTCATTCACACGACCCGTGCTGCTTGTATCGAAGCAAACAGTAACTAGTGCCTGCGGGAATTAACCCGCCTGAAAGCGCCCATGGCTTACCCTGGGCGCTTTTCACTTGAAACAAATTGGTAAAGGGATGACGATGTCTATCTATACCACACAATAACTTTTCAAAAACACAACTCAATTTTCCTCCTGCTTTGTCGGGTGTGAAAATACTGTATAGCAAAATAAAAGTGGGAGATGTCAATAGCTTGAAAAGGCCTTTTTGCATGTAAACTCGACTGAAATAGACACTCTGTCAAGTTGTCCCCCTGACTGATAGTGGTAGTATACGGTTATGGAACAACTCCTTATTACCCTCAAAAACAGCCAGGAATCTGCCCAAAAGCAGCTCCAAGCACTGAAGCGTGAAGAAGAGCGTCTGGCGGTGCGATTGATCGCTGTAGAGCGCTTTTTGCGCCAGGCAGAGGCCAATTTGGAATCGGTAACGAGTGAAGACGAGGAAGCAGAGGAAGCGAGTGACATCCTTGCCAATATCGAGGCAGTGCGCTACGACCTCTCAACCTACCTTCGCCAGCTGTCTGACCGCCGCGCTCACATTGAAGGGGGACTAAAGACCGCGCTTGATGTGGTGGCGAGTCCAGCCTTTGTTGGCTATATTGAAGAAGATGCCCGACTCACCGCGCGTGATGCAGCGACAGCACGTGAAGGTTACGACGACCTCATCGCTAACCTCAGTGAAATCACCCACCAGCGTGATAATGATTTATAATAGGCGTCGCGAGAGACACCTATGGAAACTATTCTCGATCAATTTGCCTACGAGATTCCGACAGATCTGATTGCGCACGCACCAGCCACACCACGTGATAGTGCACGGTTGTTAGTCTACGATACGAAGCACGATACCGTGACGCACGCTCGGGTTAGCGACTTGCCACAGTTTGTCGCTGGAGCAGCGATAATAGTGAACGATACCAAGGTACTACCTGCTCGGCTACAGGGTGTCTATGATGGTTCACCAATAGAACTCCTCATCCTCGTCGACCAGGGGATAAATCCCGATGGTGCCGTGCGAGCACTCGTGAATCGTGGCGTCGCGGTCGGAGAGACAATTGAAGTGTTTGATACGTACTTCACGGTAGTAGATAACCGTGAAAAGAGTATGGTGCTCAAGTTTGAAGGTAAGGAAGAACTCCTCCATGCTCTCCTCCTTGCCCATGGCGAGACACCACTGCCGCCATATATCAAGAGTAGCGCCGAGGAGTCCCTGAAGCGAACGGACTACCAGACAGTATTTGCAGCAGCCGCACCATCAGTCGCCGCACCAACAGCGTCGCTCCACTTCACCCCGGAACTAATAGCTACTCTCAAAGCAAATGGAGTTTCAATCGATCCGGTTACCCTCCAGGCCGGACTTGGTACCTTTGCACCAATATTTGCCGAGAATTTCCAAAATAAGAAACTGCACGAAGAATATTACGTCGTGCCAGACACTACTGCAGAGCGCATCAAGAGAGCGCGAGACACAGGGAGACCAATCATGGCAGTAGGTACCACGGTGGTGCGCACACTCGAGAGTAGCAAAGAAAGTGTGGCAGCAGGACAGGGAACAGTCGGTGCGGCAGACCTCTTTATCTATCCGCCGTATGCCTTTACGTATCCAGATATCCTCATGACGAACTTCCATGTACCGCGTTCGTCACTTATGTGTCTCGTACAGGCGTATATCGAGCATAAGGGTGGCCGGCGACATATCGTCGAGCTCTACGAAGAAGCCATCAGGGAACACTATCGGTTTTATTCCTTTGGCGATGCGATGCTGATTCTCTAGTTGCTCGCATTATTTTTCATGATAGAATCGTACGCACCGGGCCTTTAGCTCATTTGGTAGAGCGCTTCCATGGCATGGAAGAGGTGAGGGGTTCGATTCCCCTAAGGTCCACATATGACCGACCGCAATGCGCATGCATTGCGGTCGTTGTCATTGTGAGACCTTAGGGGAATCGAAAGACTGTTCCGTGGTCCCCTTTAGGGCCGGAACAGTCCGGGTCGGGCGAATGAGGTTTTATGAGCAAAGCGAATGAAAACCCATGAGCGTGACCGATTCCGTTACGGGGGAATCGAAGACCTTGTGAGTTAGATTATAAGCGTAGCGAAATAATTATAACCACAAGGTGTACTGGTCCTGTAAGGACCAGTAGTGAGAAACAATCAATCTTGCTTCTTACGAGTCATCAACACTTAACTTATTATATTTGGAGCGAAGCGAACAAATGTACTAAGTGACTGGTAACCGATTCGTTTACGTTACACATTGTACTGGCTATATAAGAAACGATCCTTGTAGTTGAAGATCAATATTATATATTTCCTTGTTTCTATTTGCGAAGAAAAGGTAGCTAGTGTTTTTCCTTAACGTACAGTGATTTGAACGAGCCTTGTGTCGTCACCACTTCGTTTAATGAAGTATTCTCGCAGGTTATCTGTTGCAATTGCAACATCTCCTGTAGTTGATGAAATTCTAAATGTACGCGCATCAATACCTTGCTCGGCGAGGCCGTAGAGATAGACACTTGTGTCATCGGCTATTAATTCAGGCCACTCAGTAGAGAGTATTGACGCGGTTTGAGCATCTATAGCACTAGCAACAGTTACTTCAGGAAATCCTTCATGTTTCGGAGGTCGGATAAAATATACCTGTTTACTATCCTTTGCGTAGTAACTATTTATGATTGAAAAGGTGCTTGGGTCTGCATCAGGGATAACAGGAGAGCTGCTTCGTCCCATCAGATTATAGGCAAAGAGCAACTTGTCGCTTGCACTTGCAAACCCAACACTTAAAACTTTAAATGTTTCAGGTTCAGTTGATACAATTTTAATCACATTAGTGTCAATGCCATTTATTGCAGTGTATACATTATCACGATCAGCAAAGTACAATGATGACAGAGTTTTAATTGAGTTAACATCAATTGAAAACCAGCCCAAACAAGACTCGGATGGTGCAATATATAGCCGATTGTCATCGCGATATGAACCAGGGCAGTACAATCTAATTTCGCGATTTTTCAAGAATGAACAATCTGTCAGCTCTAATGACGGGTCATTAGACACAACCTCACTACCGCACATAAGCGTACCGCTAACTTTTTGGAAGTTACTTTGAGGTGCATTTGATCGATAGATTGAATTACTTGTTGTTGAGTATGCGAACTGACTTTGTTGTTCAGTATTTGGCACAGCAAAGTATTCATTGTCTGAATTTGGGTCGGTTGAGTGAATTAACTTAACATAGTGCCAAACAATCATGAACGTAGACATAAGCACAGCCAGAAGCACGTACCTATGCAGCGGAATATTTTTTCCATTACCTCGAAATTCAGTGTTCTTTGTGCTCCAATTCTGTTTCGGTGACATTTTTAGAGTATACCATGTACCGGTTTTTATGCTTGGCCTATGGACAAAGCGGTCCTTCAAATTGTAGCCACACTGACCACAGAACTACTAGTAAGTAAATGCAAGCGTCCTCGTCATCACCTGATATACTAGTAATCTTATGCAAACAGTAAACAAACGGCAGTATATTATTTATGCAGGCTTTGTCTTGGGACTTTTGGCGCTCTGTTCACTCTTGTGGTACAGCACATCACTGACCGTTAAGAACGATCAGGTTCGTGAACTTCCCGATGCATTAGATGTTGCTTTTGACTTTTATAACGCCTGGCTCGAAGAAACCAAGACCAATGGTAAAGTTAAACCAGATAATATTCTCCTTAGCCAAACGATACTCACCAGCACCGTAAAAGACAAGCTTATTGCTGACCTCAACACCGGAGGAGCCTCTGATCCACTGCTTTGTCAGAGTGCAACGCCCGATAAATTGAGAATGAAATACGTGCACAAACTCCCGACTGAAGTAGAGCTCATGGTGATGTCAAAATTTGCCACTGGTACACCAAGTGGGTATGCCGTGGTGACTATGGAAGTGGTAGGACAGGACTGGGTGATCACTGCCATCAATTGCTCTACGGGTGACGTGCTCGAGGCACGGGAGTTTAGTTTTGATACCAAAGGACAACTGTTGAAGAATGTACCGGCTCCGTTTGATAATACAAAATGGCATTTGGTATTTACTGAAAATGGTACCCGTGGGCACGTTGTACCACTGCTCGTAACAGCTTCAAGCACCTGCCAGATCGCCGGTGTCACTACCACCTGCGACGAAACAACATTCAAAGAAGCTGCCTACGCAGAAGTTAAAGGAACGATGACTGAAACAGGTGTGGCTGTCCATTCACTCAATTGGTCAGAACAAGCATTCTAGACGGTGGCGATCGTACCATGCTCATGGTGCATGTATAGTTAATTAACATCCCCGGTCAAACTCAGCAAACAATGGTGTTACTATACGCTTATATGGAACTTATAATGCTTTTTGTTGCGATTATTTTTAGTTTTGCCACTTCACTTGGAGTTGGGGCATCAACGTTAGCTATTACTAATTTTTTTGTGGCTATCGCTGATGGATCAATCGATATTACAGAACGAAAGATGATGTCAGTCGTATATGTGGTGCTGCGAGTAGCTATGGTGTTGCTCTTTTTTACCCTCACCTTGCTCACCGCCTACAAAACTTATCAACTCGGTGCAGCCGCACTAAATCCGATACTTTTTGCGCAGTGGACAGTTATTTTGGTTTTGTATAGCAATGCCATCTTGATGACACTCCGGATTATGCCAAGTACCTTTGGTCCAGGTCTTCAAGCGGGAAGTTGGTATACTCTCGGGACGATCGCTGCACTCATACCACTACAGCTTACTACCTTTACTTACGGACAATTTGTGCTTGGGTACCTGGCAATTTTGTGCTTAGCTGTTGGTCTCGTGAACGGCATTATGGCCCTACTCAATGCCCGCAAAAAGGAGGTGGTGCCTGCTCCTAGTGTAGCCAATACGTAGGCCTTCACTCCATAACAAAACCACCGCCACGTTACAGTGGCGGTGGTTTTGTTATGGAGGTTATTTATAGCCAGCGATAGAAGCGTACACCCTGGGTGAATAGCCACGCTCCAAACCGGAAAAATATCCCTCGGCGACCTTCACGTAAGCGTAGTTCGTTACGGTAATACAAGGTTGGAATCAGAACGAGCGTTAACACCATCGCAAAGGAAAGTCCAAACATAATCGCAAACGCCAGTGGACTCCAGAAGTCTGAGATGCGTGAGAGTGGGATCATACCCACGACCGTAGTAATGGTCGTAAGGAAGATTGGACGAAGTCGTGATACTGACGCATCAGCTACCTGATCAATGAGTGATCCGGTAGTACCGTGTGACGCCTTCGCGGTGATCAGTGAGTCCATGAGAATAATCGCATGGTTGATAATCACCCCAGCGAGCGCAATCACCCCCAGGAGCGAGGTGAACGACAGTGCCAATCCAGTGGCAGCTAGACCGACAAACACACCAATGAGTGAATATGGTACGGCGAGCAGGAGGTAGAACGAGTAGCGGACAGAGTTGAAGGAAAGTACGAGGATCGCAAGCATGAGGAGAAGTCCGGCAATCAAGGCCAGGAACATCTCGGTAAATGACTGATTGATATCTTCGGCTTCACCACCGAGAGAAAGCGTAACACCATTGTTCTTGGCGATTGCTTGCACCTGTGGAGTAATCGCGGCCACAATTTCTGTCGCGGTGACATCGCCTGCGGTAAAGGCATCAACGGTCACAATTCGTTCCTTGGCCTTGTGATTAATTGCGGAGTTCGCTGGCGTATAGTCGTCCGTGAGGAGAGACCCAAGGAGGACTGTCTCACCCGTCATAGTCTGTACTTGGATATTGCGGAGGGTATCAAGGGTAATCTCTGGTGTCGTCGACCAACTGAGAATCTCATCTGGGTTACCAAGACGTACCACCACATCGATATCGTCACCATCACGGCGGAGGGTAGTCGCCGTGAGTCCATACACCGCCGCCCGGAGGACTGGACCAACACTCGCTGAATTGACACCAAGGAGGCTGGCCTTGGCATTATCAATCCGAAGGACAAACTCAGCCGAACTAGAGTCCGCACTACTGGTGACATCTCGGACGCCCTTCTCATTTTCGAGAAGAAGACTCGTATCTTCAGCCGCTTTAGCAAGCGCATTCATATCATCTCCAGTAAAAGTAAATGAGATGGGTGCCCCAGTTGGTGGGCCATTTTGCTGTTCGGTAATTGCCACCGTTACGTCCTTGATAGTAGCGAGTTTGGCGCGGAGATCAGTCGAGATTTCGGCACTCGAGCGCTCGCGCTCTTTGTTGAGGGCGACAGTGACGTTACCGTAGCGGGCATCAGCGGCACCAGATCCAGTAAAGGCCGAACCACCACCGGCAGCTGATGAGAAAGATTCAATTTCTGGCACTTCGTAGAGCAGCTCTTCCACCTGACGAACAGCAACATTAGTAACAGCAAGCGGAGTCCCTTCTTTGGCTTCAATGTCGATATAAATAAAGTCAACGTCTTCCGGCGGGAAGAAAATAACACTAAGAAGCCCCGAAATTGGCAACAGAAGCGCTAGCAAGAAGCCGCCAAAGAGTGACCACAAGAACCAGCGTTGGGCACGGAAGTTCTGGAGGAAGGTTACGAGGTGCGCACGGTACCACGCCTGAGCGAGTTCGGTGTAGTGCTCTTGCATTACTTCGAAGCGGTTTGGTGCTTTACTACTCGTAAAGAGAATTGCGATGAGCGGCACCATCCCAAGCGCTACAATAATCGACGCAATCAGTACGAAGATAATCGTAAACGGAATTGAGGCAATAAATTGTCCAACAATGCCGGACAGGAAGAAGAGGGGAGCGAATACCGCTACTGTTGTCATCGTACCAGCAATCAGCGGCCAGGCGTACTCACGAATAGTTTCTTGAGCTGCCTTCAGTGGGTTGCCAGTACGTTTGAGGCGTGTATGGATGGCTTCGGTCACCACAATGCCGGAGTCCACGAGGATACCGACCGCGAGGATAAGCGCAAAGAGAGAAAGGAAGTTAATCGTGTTCCCTGAAGCATAGAGTCCAATAAAGGCAATCACAAATGAGAGGGGGATCGAGAGACCAGCCACCACTGATTCACGCCACCCGATAGTGAGGAGGAGCGAAATCATCACGAGGACTACCGTCTCGGCACCAGCCTTCACGAGTTCATTCAGCTGCTCTTTAGTATCTTCTCCCTGGTCAAAGATAACGAGTACCTGTGAGCTGGCGAGGAGTCCTCCCTCTGCCCGCATAGCAGCGAGCTTTTCGTTCACGGCGTCGGACATCGTCGTGACATTCACCCCAGACTTTTTGTAAATCGAGATGGTCATCGCCAGTTCTGACGGTTGGCCACCCACCGACACGCGAGCGAGCGACGAAGCTTCGTCGACAGTCTCGACCACGGTCGCGACATCACTGAGATAGACCGGTGTACCAGCTTTGGTTGTGACAATGACATTTTCGACATCCTTCGGGGTCAAAAGTTTACCCTCCAGACGTACACTGTACTCAACGCCACCGGCAGTGATAGCACCAACCGGGAAGCCATTGTTACTCTGAGCTAGTGCTCCAGTGACATCGTTTAAGGTTACACCAAAAGCCGTGAGACGCTCAGGTGGAATGACGACCTGTACCTGACGAGGGCGAACACCCTGAACATCAACCTTACTCACACCGAGCACATCTTTGAACTCATCGGTTAAAGTCTCACTGAGCGTCGTGAAATCGGCCGGAGTAGCATCAGAAGAAATCGAGATAACAAAAATCGGCTGATCGGCAAAGTTCACCTCAGACACAATGGGGTCTTCAGCATCGCGCGGGAGTTCAGCCTTGGCGGTATCAATGGCATCCTTCAGTGCCTGGATTGAATCGTCGATGTTGGCTGAAGCATTAAACTCAGCGGTGATTGAAGACACACCATCACGTGACGTTGAGGTGATTTCTTTGATATCGTCAACATTCTCAATTGCGTCTTCAAGGCGATTGGTGATAAGTTCCTCGATATCACGAGCAGAGGCACCAGGGTAGACAGTCGTCACAATACCCACCGGCACAATTACCTCAGGCGAGGCTTCCTTCGGGATGGCAATAAGTGCATACACCCCAAGCGCAATCAGGGTCAGGATGACAAGCCAACTAAATTCTTGCTTACGTAAGAAGAAAAACCATAGATTATGCATATTAGTAGGAAACAGTTACGGTTTCTCCCGCTTTGCGGCCACGGACATCCACGACAATAGTGTCTGACTTCGAGAGTCCTTCGGTCACGATGATTGTGTCGCCAAGCACTCGTCCGAGGGTGATAGTACGAGCTTCGAGCTTTGCATCACTCGTAATGGTGAACACCACCGCACTATCGGCCATGAGCTTCACCGCCGTGAGTGGAATAATAATTGGCGTCTCTACTGGTGAGGTATTCGTACCAGTATCGGCAAATGAGACTGAGACAGTAGTACCGGTGGTGAGCAGCTCTGGATTTGAAACACTCATCTTGATCGCAACTTTACCCGTCTTTGGGTCTACCGCACCTGCGATTGCGGTCACGGTACCGGTCGCCACATCATCGAAGCGGACGGTATCACCGATTTTGATCGTCTGACTATCAGCTTCGGTAATGGCACCAACCACCTGCTTGCCATTATTGTTGGCAATCACTGCCGCATCAGCCTGGGGTGCCACGAAGTCACCACGTTTAAGGTATAGCGCATTTACGACACCGCTAATTGGGGTGCGCACGAGGGTCTTTTCGTATTGAGCCTGTGCAGCACGGACGGCACCAAGGGCCTGAGTCAGGGCGGCACTGTTGGCAGTTGGACCACCTTGACCAGCGGTGATTTCAGCACGACTCTTCGCATCCTCTGCCGCTCTGATAGCTGTGAGTGAACCTTGGAGTGAACTTTCTACACCAAGTAGTGTACTACGGGCGGTTGTTAAAAGTGCAATATCAGCAGCCCGGGCTGTAGCCGCAGCCGAACCACTATCGGTATCACGTTCAATAGCTGATATAAGACTATCGACGAGCACTACCACTTCTTTGGTATAGCGGCGGCCATTTTCAATGGCGTCCGTGATAGTACCGACTGGTGTCAGTGATGCACTTTCAGTTTTCCACTTGGTGAGAGAAGCTTCGATAGCAGCCCGGGCAGCAGTAATACTCGTGGCATTACCCTGACCGTCGATACGTAGTCCAGGAGTGATTGAGGTTGGATTTGAAAAATAAGCATCAACCGTGGTTCTCACGACACCACTCACCGTATTGTAGGCACCAGCATTACCGGTGACCGCATTACGCTTCGCAGTTTCAACTGCAGTAGTGGCCTCACCGATACCCACTGCACCTTGACGATTGGCAGCAAGCGCAGCTTCGTAGGCACCTTGAGCCTGGAGAAGGGCAGCTCGCTGTCCTGCATTTTCAAGGGTGGCAATCACCTGACCAGCTGAGACGAACTTACCGATTTCAGTGGTAACCGCAGTCACACGACCGCCAGCTTCGGCCTTAAGCTGGGCTTCAGCAAGCGCTTCGACTGATCCGGTGATAGCAAAGCCGGCTCCACCAGAGAGATTTGCTACCTGGGCCACCCTTACTTCGGGGGTAGTTTCAACGGGCGCTACCACTTCGTCATTTTGACCACGCGAAACGAACCACGCGACGGCTAAAAGAGCCAAAAGGGTAGCAATCACTCGCTTGCGCGTCCACTTCATACCAAATGGTTGTTTACTAAAGGCCACCAAATCCTTAAACACAGATAAAATTACTCCTAACATAGACTGCATACATAGGCGCTTACTTTTTCAAATAATCCTTATAATAACATTATTTTTCACACTTGTCTATACTCTGCGAGACCTTCAAATATAGGCAGAGGCAGTGCCGGTGTGCTACCATAGGCGACACATATGTTTGGAAAATTAAAGAACATGGCGATTAAGAAGCTCGTGCAATCGCAAATGAAAAACGTCCCAGTCGAGCAACAGCAAATGATTATTGAGATGCTCGAAAAGAAGCCCGAGCTCTTTGAAAAAATTGCCAAAGAAATGCAGGCAGAACTAAAAACCAACGGTAACAACCAAATGGCCGCTGCCATGAAGGTACTCCCCAAGTACCAGCAGGAGATTCTCGCGGTTATGAGTCCAGAAATGAAGGAGAAACTCGCAAAGATGCAGATGGGGAGTCAGGGACAATTTAACCCGAACGGCACTATTAGGAGGTAGGAATCAAACAATCAGCCCAATCTTCGTTGTTGTCTTCAACAAAGCATCACTCATCGTACAACGATGTACGCCTCATGATACTTTGTCTCGACGCCTAGAATCTCGGGCCGCTTGTTTAATTCTCAATCTCGAAATAAATTTAATTGACGGATTATCAACACAGCGCATCTTTAGATGCGCTGTGTTGCCGTATACTCTAGGTATCTATGTCAAAAAAGATCTTAGTTCTTTGTGGTCACCCTGACCACGAGTCATTTAGTGGGGAAGTAGCAACACGATACGAAACCGCTGCGCGCGAAGCTGGTCACGATGTGACTCGGGTAAATATTGGCCAACTCAACTTTGATCCAATTCTCCACAAGGGGTACAAGGAGATTCAACAACTTGAGCCTGATCTGATAGAGCTCCAGAATCGCTTTCGTGAAGCTGAGCATATCATGATAGTTTACCCAAACTGGTGGTGTGCGATGCCAGCCATCCTCAAAGGTCTCTTTGACCGCTTTTGGTTGCCTGGCTTTGCGTTTAACTTCAACAAAGAAACCAAGCGGATTGATAAACACCTCAAAGGGCGTACCGCTCGAGTGATTGTGCTCTCGGGTACTCACTCACCATTTCAGACCTGGTGGCGTTTTGGTGATTTCACGAACGAAATCCAGTACGGAATCCTCGAATTTGCTGGTATCCGCACCGCAGTGACTGCCTATGGTCCGTGTGAAAAGGTCGGGCAACCATGCCGCGAAAAGTGGCTCCGAGAAGTCGAATCAATGGGGAAGAAAGCAATTTAATAGGAAAATTAACTGCAAACAAAGAAAATCAATGCTGGAGCATTGATTTTCTTTGTTTTGTGTGATATAGTCTTGGGAATCGTACATCAAGGAGGACGCTATGCGCGCTATTATCGCTCTTCTCATATTCTTTTCTCTCACTGCTTGCGTGGAGGGAGGGATGAAGACTGCATCGGGAAAGACAATCCTTTATCAAAGCGGAAATGCCTCGGCTGGTGTCCAGATCACCATCACTCCGCCTCGGACAGAGCGTTGGTATGCCGGGTACGAGTTTGTTATCTGCCAAACGCAATGGATGCTCTACAACTACATCGACAACGGTGATGGAGCTGGGTGCTGGATTGGACCTCTCGAGGGCAGCCCTGTACGTGACATCCACAACGGCGTGACGATCTGGAATGACTTTAGCCCGGTGAAGCCGAGATTCTACACTGGTACTTGATCAGCTGAAAACCACGGCGGAGAGGCGGAGTTAGACTTCCGTCTCTCCGCCTTTTCGTTTGTCTACCATGGTACAATACACGTATGGAATCCTACTCGTGGTACGCGACCCTAATCAAACCAACGTGGGCACCACCAGCATGGCTCTTTGGCCCGGTGTGGAGTGTGCTGTATGTCATCATTGCAGTGAGCTTCTCCTATGTGTTTTATAAAGCCTACACCGGTGAAGTGCCCTACTTCATTGCTGGTATCTTTCTCCTCAACCTTATCGCGAACGCCCTCTTCACACCCCTCCAGTTCGGATTACAGAGTAATCTCCTCGCCGCTATTGATATCACTCTAGTGCTCGCAACCCTCGTTGCCGCCCTTTACTTCATCCACCCGTACTTCCCCTGGGTCACGTATGTAAATATCCCATACCTGCTCTGGGTCTCTTTTGCTACTGTCCTCCAATTCACTATTACGTACCTTAATTGGTAAGCGTCTAGCTGTCTTTCTGTTATACTGAGGACTATATGTCTCATATGTCGTTCGGGCGCGAGCTCGCCAGTGTCTTACTCAAAGTCTTTGCGGTAATCCTTACTATCGCAATTATCATCGGGATGATTGGAGTCTTTACTTTTAGTCTCACGAGTATCAGCGATGGAGAATGTAATATTGCCATCATGCCTATCACTGGTGTGATTATGCCGTTTGGTAACGGTGTTATGTACGAGGATTTTGTGACCACCCCGACCGATGTTCGAGACTTCATCGCAAGTCTTGAGTACGAGACGACGATCGAAGGAGTACTGTTTGAAATCAATTCACCAGGTGGCACTCCCGTCGCTTCTGAAGATATCGCTGGTCAGGTTGCAGCTCTTGATTTACCAAATGTAGCACTCATTGGCGACATGGCGGCTTCGGGTGGGTATATGATCGCCTCAGCGGCTGACACCATCGTCGCCTCACCGATGTCTGATGTCGGGAGTATAGGTGTCACTATGTCATACACTGAGGAGTCAGAAAAAAATGAAGAGGAAGGTATCACCTACGTACCACTGCATTCTGGAAAGTTCAAAGACATGGGTAATCCAAACAAGCCACTGACTGATGAAGAACGTTCGCTCCTTGAGGCTCAACTCAGTGAGATACATGACTACTTTATTGATTTGGTCAGCAAGTACCGCAACATTAATCGAGACGAGATTGCCTCTTTGGCCGATGGCTCTACATTAACTGGAAAAAGAGCTCAGGAGAAAAAACTCGTCGACATTCTCGGCGGACGAGATGCAGTCAAAGAAGTATTCGCGGTGAAGCTCGGCAAGGATATGAGTGAGATTAAGTTTTGTGAGTACGTTCCACCATTGATTTAATTAGTATTCTATGTCATAATTATGGTGTCGAGGTGAGCTGCGTGTATTTTCACGTGCACTGTTCTACTGCTGGGTACTGACCGGTGTAGCTCCCTCGACACACCACTTCTGCAATGGGGTGGTTTCTTTATATATATTTTTCTGCTACACTCACCGTCGTATGTCAAAACTAAGTGTCGGAATTGTTGGTTTACCAAATGTAGGAAAATCAACTCTCTTCACTGCGCTCACCCGTAATGAAGTATTGATTGCTAATTATCCCTTTGCCACCATAGATCCCGCAGTGGGTGTCGTCGCCGTACCTGATAGTCGTCTTGAGACCTTGAGCAGCATCTCAAACTCACAGCAAATCATCCCAGCCGTGGTGGAGTTTGTTGATATTGCTGGTTTGGTAGAAGGGGCTTCGAGTGGAGAAGGTCTTGGCAACAAATTCCTCGCCAACATCCGTGAGACTGATATGATCGGCCAGGTCGTCCGCATTTTTGAAGACGAAGACATTCACCATGTGGCTGGTCGCATTGACCCCCGCGGTGATATCGAAGTAATCAACCTCGAACTCATTCTCGCAGACGCTGAGACTGTCGAGAAGCGGCTCGGAAACGTTGAACGTGATGCCAAGCGGGGAGACAAAGATGCCATTATCGAACGTGACCTCCTCGTTCGCCTCAAACAACATCTCGCTGACGGCCTCCTCGCGAATCAACTTGAGATGAATGAAGAGGAACATAAAGCCGCCAAAAATCTCCACCTCCTCACGATGAAGCCGTTTTTGTATATCTGTAACAAAAAGCACGGAGGTATGAACCTCGATGACCAAAGTGACGAACGCTGGCATGCCCTCCTCGACTTCTTTGACGCTAACGGAGCGGAGTATGTCGTTGTCGACGCCGGGATGGAACACGAACTGCGCGATCTCGCTGAAGAGGAGAAAATGGATTTTCGACGGGAATATGGTGCGCAGGATAGCGGTATTAGTACCCTGATTCGTGCCTGTTACACCCGTCTTGGTCTCATGTCGTACTTCACCACTGGTGAAAAGGAGACGCGCGCCTGGACGGTACCAATTGGCTCAACTGGGCCGAAAGCAGCGGCAGCCATCCATACTGATTTTGAAAAGAAGTATATCCGAGCACAGGTCGTGACCTTCGCTGACCTCGTGGAGTGTGGATCGATTGCAAAGGCCCGTGAAGCCGGCAAACTCCGCATGGAAGGGAAGGAGTATATCGTCAAAGACGGCGACGTGATTGAGTTTTTGATTTAGATAGAGAAATAGATTCGACCGGCACCCAGGGGTGCCGGTCGTTTTCATTGTCATTCGATCGGTCCAAAGTAGCGATCGCCCGCGTCGCCGAGGCCAGGAACGATGAATCCGTGCCCGTTGAGCCCTTCATCAATCCGAACCGTGAGGATGTCCACATCGGGATGGTCTTCTTGCATCCGTGTGAGACCCTGTGGCGCAGACAGAAGCGTGAGTGCGATGATGTCTCGCGCCCGCGACCGCTCCTTCAACAGCCGAATGGAATTTGAAAGGGACCCACCGGTTGCGAGCATGGTCTCAAAGACCAAGGTCACATAGTGCTCCAAATCACGGTTGCACTTGTAGACGTTGATCTTCGATTTGAGCGTTTGCTCATTACGCTTCGCATCGATGATCCCGATGTCGCCTTGGTAGTTACTCAGCATGGCGCCGTTGCAAAGACCCCACCCGGCACGCATCACTGCCACAGCATATAGATTGTCCGGCACCAGCTGAAACTTATCCAGTGCATGCGTGTACAACCGACCGCCGAAGTGATGCATGTGCTCCCGGAAGAGAGAGCGTGTAAGCGTGGGATCACGCATCTCGGTGAGGTATTTGTTATCGTTATCCTTTTCGGGCAGCACGTAATGCATTGTCACTCTCCCTGATGTTGTAGGAACGTCTGCACGTCCCTGAGGTTTGCATTGGAGCTAACTATAGAAAATCCCTCGCCAAATAGCAAGGAGAAACACCCACACAAAGGGCCGCCCTTCGTTTTCACGAAGGGCGGCCCTTTGTTAGCTCAATTAACTCAAATCCGAGGGCGGATTGGCACGCTGGACGGGACTGACAACCGTCGGTGACCATTCCGCTTTGATTGCGCCATGAGCTTTTTCGTAGTCGGCGAGCTGGTGGGAGAGGTACTGCTGGAGACGCTTCGCGTGTTGGGGCGTGAGTGAATAAATAGCTGCCTGATTGCCTGAGGATAGCCCCATCACAAAGAATTCTGGCGTAAAGCCGATATTAATACTTTCGCAAAATAGTTTTGGTGCTTGTTTCAAATCATCTGGTTTCATATGTACTGAGTATACCTTGCTTCGTAGTTTCTGTAACCTTTTGGCACTTTCTACCGTCATAGATAAGAGCAACCAGGAGACAATCGATGTTCGTATTTTGTCATCACTGCAACCAACTGTTCTTCACGTCAAGTTTCGACTGGGTAGTCCGCTGCCCGCACTGTCGATACTTGGTGCCAATATGGCACTCGGGCGCATCTTTGCGCCTTTTTCTTTATTGTTCACATTCTGAAACAGGCGTATAATGGGTGCATGGACACCAGTAAGCGGTTGGCGGACTTTTTATTCGAGGTCGGTACCATGCGTCGCCTACAGCGTATGCACCGACAGACGCTCCTCGTTGAGGATTCGTCCGATACCATCGCGTCACACTCCTACCGGGTTGCTCTTATCGGTTGGCACTTGGCGAAACTCGCCGGTGCTGACCCGTACAAGACCGTCATGATGTGTCTTATCCACGACCTTGGCGAAATCCGCAGTAATGACCACAACTGGGTACACAAACGCTACGTAAAGGTTTATGATACTGAAATCGCCTCAGACCAGCTCGGTACCTTGCCATTTGATGACCTTCTCACCCTCAATCAGGAGTATGAGGAGCGTGAGTCACTCGAATCGCTCTGTGCCAAAGACGCTGATATTATCGATCAAATCCTCCTCTTGCGGGAGTACGAATGGCAGGGAAGTAAAGAAGCCCAAATCTGGCTCGCTGGCAAACGGAACGATGTCGACTCACGACCACTAGACCGCCTCAAGACAGACGTCGCCAAGACGCTCGGCAAGACCCTCTATGAACGGGATCCGTCAGAGTGGTGGAAGGATCTTTGGACGAATAAAAATCGATAATTTGTTTGGGTAGTTCTGTCATTATGAATTTTGAGAAACCCGATAGTGCTGAAGTGATTTTGGATGCTGTATTGTCATGTCGGGATGAAAATAATCGCCTCCTCTGTAAGTATGTTGTAACAGAAGACTACAAGGCAGATACATTTACTGTACAGTTATGTACTGTTTCTGGTAGAACGACTTCATATTCCTTCAACACCAACTCCAAAAATCGCAAACGTATAGAAGCAGAGATCAGCCGCCTTTTAAACGGCGAGAGTTTACACTAGACCTACTTTTCTACAATATTAGGAGTATACTAAATATATATGGAAAACACACCACGCAACATTGTTTTGCAAGTTGGGTCATTAATAGCGCTTTATGTATCAGCTTCATTTTTCCTGACGCTTATTTTTGGTTTGATTAATATCAATTATCCCGATCCAAGCGAATCATACTGGCAAATTGAAAGTGCAACCGATAACATTCGTCTTGGGGTGGCGATGCTCATTGTCTTTTTCCCGACCTATATTGTGCTTACACGCTACATGAACCGCTTTCGCCGCGCCGAGCAGGGAGCGCTCTATCAAACTATCACTAAGTGGCTTATTTACCTCTCACTCTTGATCGGCGGACTTGTACTCCTGGGCACCCTCGTGACCACCATCTATACATTTCTTAATGGTGAAATGACTACCCGTTTCCTCCTCAAGGCCGCCGCGGTTGTTGGAGTAGTGGGGGCAGCCTTCCATTACTACCTTCTTGATGCGCGTGGCGTTTGGATTAAAGAGGAAGGTAAGTCGATTATGTTTGGTGTGGGCGCAGCCCTCATGGTCTTCCTTGCGGTTGCGTATGGACTCGCCAACATCGAGACACCAAGTGTTGTGCGAGAAATGAAACTTGATGAGAAACAAGTAAGTGACCTCCAGAACATCCAGTGGCAGATAGACGCCTACATGACCATGAGTAGCTCAACCTTACCTGAGAGTATCGAACAAGCATTTGCTTATAATGGAAGTATATCCCCTTCGGCGCCAGAAAGCCGCGAAGCCTACAGTTACGAACGAACAGACAAAGGCTTCAAGCTTTGTGCTACGTTCTCTCGTGATAGTGTACCAAGCGACTTTGCTTCACCCAGCTTCACCGACCCAGCGGCCCGTATCAAAAACCCAGATAGTTGGAACTACAAAGCAGGACGATATTGTTTTGATCGTGTGACCAAAAGTTAATACACCAAAAGCAATAGTCGAACAAAGGCCGGTCCTTCGTCAAACGAAGGACCGGCCTTTGTCTATTGCGCTATTGGCAACCGCACGGTAAACGTTGTACCCTGATTCTCAACTGACTGCACTTCGACCGTGCCGCCAAGCTGGACGGCTGATTCCTTCACAATATAGAGACCAAGGCCGGTGCCTTCGGCACGGTGCTGCATGGCGTTAGAGGCACGGAAGAACTTGCTAAAGAGCCGCGGGAGCTGCTCGGCGGGGATACCAATCCCACTGTCTGCGACAGTGAACACTAACTCATTACCAGTGACCACGTAGCCAAATGAGATTTTGTCATTTGGTCGCACATATTTCACCGCGTTTGAGAGGAGATTACTCGTAATGATATGGAACAAGCGGCTATCAGCGGTATAGGTGAAGGGTGCAGGGTTGTATTCGGTCGTGAGCTGTATTTGTTTTTCTTTGATTTGCCCTTCAAATTCCTCCACAATAGTTGGGAGGTACGTCGAAAGCTCAATTGGCTCAGGTGACGTCGCAAAAGTACCAGTTTCAAGTTTGGAAACACTCAAAAAGTCATTGATAAGTGCAAGCATACGGGTAACATTTCGGCCAACTTTCATGAGATAGGTTGCTTGTTTTTCACTGGCGGTCGCGCGCATAGAGCGCTCCAATAGTTCTACATTCCAACGAATGGCCGCAACAGGAGTGCGGAGCTGGTGGGTCGCCAGCGCTACGAACTCACTTTTAGCTTTGTCAACAATCTTATGTTGAGTGACATCAATGAGTGAAATGAGGCGTTGCTCAAAAGTAGCATTAACAAAGAAGTACAAAGAAACCCACCGTAATTCTTCGGTATAGGTCTTAAGTTGTAGTTCACTATCAACAATCGGCGAACCGGCCACAAATTTGCCCAAAATCACCGAGAGATGTACCTCGTCTTCGTGGGTAAAACGATCATGAATAGTAGTTCCCACCAACTCCTCCATGGAACGTCCTAAGAGACGAGCCGCCGCCTGATTACAGGTAGTGATTTTGCCGAGAGTATCAAGGGTGAGATAGGGTACTGGACTTTGGGTATACAAGGTAGCGTACAATTCACGTGTCGATAACAGTTGTTCCTCGTGCCAGGCTTTCAATGCATCATCAGGAGAACCGACGGTCACTACGCCAAAGGCAAGCAACAAAACAAAGCTTATGAGAATTGTCGGTACCACTAATGATGGAAGGAGGAGAGACACGACAAAATAAATCCCCCCAAAGACAATCGTCAAAGCTACTACTATGAGGAACATTCGAACGGCTCGCCAAGTGCTAAAGCCGACCTTGATTTGCATATAGCACCATCATACCAATGTGACTCGAGACAGGCTATAGGTGTGTATGGTACAATCGTGGACATGGAAAAGCATATTCTCATCGTCGAAGATGAAATTGACCTTCGCGAGGCAATGATGGAAGCCCTCCATGAAGAAGGGTACAAAGTGAGCGGGGCTGAAAATGGCCAAGTTGGTCTTGAGCTGGCCCTACAACTGCACCCTGATCTCATTTTGCTTGATCTGATGATGCCAATCATGGATGGCCAGGAGATGTTCCGTCGACTACGAGAAGATGTATGGGGGCAACATGCCAAGGTAGTTATTCTCACCGCCATGGACGATGTAAAAAACATCGGTCTAGCGCACGAAGCAAAGCCGCTTGATTACTTCATCAAAGCCCACCACAGTCTCGATGACCTTATAAAACAAATTAGATTGCTCGTCCATACCGCAGAATAGACAAATTTGATACTTCATATATCATTGCTAGTAGTAGGTAAATGAGTGGGGTAATGCTATGAGAAAATGTATCACTTGCCATTTCTTGCCGGTAGGCGGATTCTGGCTTTATACAGGGATATCCTACTGCGGTACCGGCAGTGTCGTCCTGTTGTTTGTGCAGCTGATTTGTGCGATCGGTCTCGTCGGGACGCCTATTGGTGAAAAGCGGTAGGTGTTTGACTGACACCCTAACGATCGAGGCTGGCGCTTAGGCGCCAGCCTTGCTTTTTTACATTTCCGTAATTCATGGCATACTAACAAATACGTTAATCGTAATTTGGGAAGTATTCTATGCACAAAAAATTTGATAGTGGTGTCATCGAAAAAAAGTGGCAACACCAGTGGCAAGCCGATAAACTCTACGACGTCGGTGCGCGCGACACTGCCAAGGACAAAGAATACATTCTCGTCGAGTGGCCATACCCGTCTGGGAACCTCCATATCGGTCACTGGTACGCCTTTGCCGTACCCGATATCTACGCTCGCTTTTGCTGTATGCAAGGCAAACAAGTACTCTTCCCAATGGGTTTTGACGCTTTTGGTCTACCAGCTGAGAACGCCGCTATCAAGCGCGGCCTCAACCCTAAGACCTGGACCTACGACAACATGGCGTACATGCGTGAACAGCTCGCCAGTATGGGCAACATGTTCGCCTGGGACAAGACCGCCTCAAGTACGGACGAGAGCTACTACAAATGGACGCAGTGGATGTTCACCCAATTTTTTAATAACGGCATTGCCTACCGCGGCAAAGGAGTGGTGAACTGGTGTCCGGGGTGTAATACGGTGATAGCCAACGAACAGGTGCTCGCCGATGGTACCTGTGAGCGTTCGGGTGACATGATTGAGAAGCGCGAGATGCCACAGTGGATGCTCAGAATCACCAAGTACGCTGACCGACTCACTGACGACCTCGCTGCTCTTGATTGGCCCGAACATATCAAAGAAGCTCAGCGCCAGTGGATTGGCCGCTCCCGCGGTGCCGAAATCAACTTCACCCTTCACGCAAACTCAGAAAACACCTCACCTAGGACATCGGATGTCCTAGGTGAGGTGACAGTGTTTACGACGCGTCCAGACACACTCTATGGCGCCACGTATCTTGTACTCGCTCCTGAACACCCACTTCTCAGTACGGAGGAAGTTCGAGGCAAGACCTCGAACTTGGCTGAAGTCGATGCCTATGTAGCCAAGGCCAAGCAAAAGGATGAACAAGACCGTCTCGATGCCACCAAAGAAAAGACTGGGGTCAAGCTCGAAGGAGTAACAGCTACGAATCCAGCTAGTGGGGAAGTGATTCCGGTCTTTGTCGCGGACTACGTCCTTGGCGGCTATGGTACCGGCGCCATTATGGCCGTACCAGCCCATGATGAACGCGATGGTGAGTTTGCGAAGAAATTTGGTTTGCCAGTACGGCAGGTAGTTCGAAAGGTTTTTGGTGAGCCATTACCAAACCCTGTACCTCGCACCGCAGTTGGGGCCATAGTCTACGATCCCAAGACTGACAAATATTTGGTGCAGCATAGTCACGAGTTCAATAACTTTGATTTTGTTTTTGGCGGAATGGAAGACGGTGAGTCCTATGAAGAAGCGGCTATTCGTGAGACTCGCGAAGAAATGGGCTACGAAACAAAATTCGTCCGTTTCTTAACAGAAGAAACTGAGGCACATTTTTATCATCCTGGTAAAAAAGTTAATCGGTCGCTTACGAGCCGACGGGTATTACTTGAACTTACGTCTGACATTCAGCATGAAATTCCAGTCGAAGAAATGGAAAAACAAGAACCAGTTTGGCTAACTAAATCAGAACTCTTTGAAAAACTCACTCTTGATGAAGCAAAATACGCCTTGGCACAACTTGATACAAATATACCGTTTACCGGCAAAGGTAATCTCTGTAATTCGGCTGAATTTGACGGCATGGACAGCGAGGAGGCCAAGGAAAAAATCGTTGAAAAAGTCCGTGGTCGCATGACCTCGACCTATCGTCTCCGCGACTGGTCTATCGGCCGGCAGCGCTACTGGGGTGTCCCAATCCCGATTGTCTACAGTCCAGAGGGCGAGGCCCATATCGTTCCCGAAGAACATCTCCCCTGGACGCTCCCCGAGGATGTCGACTTCACGCCAACCGGTGAGCCACCGCTCGCGAAAAGTGAGGTGCTGAAAAAACGAACCGAAGAAATATTTGGCAAAGGCTGGACACCTGAAGTTGAGACCATGGACACCTTCGTGGACTCTTCCTGGTACTTCCTCCGCTATCTCGACAACCAAAACGGTAATGCTCTCGCGAGCCTTGAAAAGCAAAAAGACTGGATGCCCATTGATATCTACTTTGGTGGGGCTGAACACACCACCATGCACCTCCTCTATTCACGCTTCTGGCAGAAGGCGCTCTTTGACCTTGGGCTTGTGACCGAAAGTGAGCCATACCGCCGTCGTATCAACCGCGGTCTTATCCTTGGCCCTGACGGCAACAAGATGAGTAAGAGTAAAGGGAACGTGATTGACCCCGACGAACAAGTGAAATTGGTGGGGGCAGATACCGTCAAAATGTATCTTGCCTTCATGGGACCGTATGAAGGGAGCAATTATCCGTGGGATATGGGTGGTATCGCCGGTATCCGCCGCTTCCTCGAACGGGTGTACGGACTATCAGAACATGTACGTGGGGAGGAAAGTGCTGAAGTGACCCGCCAGTTACACAAGACCATTATCAAAGTAGGGAATGATATCGCTGATTTTAAGTTTAACACCGCTATCAGTGCCATGATGATTTTTGTGAACGTCGCCGAAAAAGTTGGATTAACAAAAGAATCATACGAACTATTCGTGCGACTTTTGGCACCATTTGCTCCACACCTCACCGAAGAGATCTGGCAGGAACTCGGCCACAGTACGAGTATCCACCTGGAAACCTATCCGGTAGGGGACGACAGTCTCGCCGAAGATACTGAGGTGGTGATTGGGGTACAAGTCAATGGTAAGCTCCGCGGTAACATCACTGTTTCCAAAGACGCAGCGGAAAGTCTGGCACTAGAACTCGCCCGTGGAGACCACAACATTAGCAAGTACGTGAGTGGGGGAACTATTAGCAAAGTTATCTACATCCCTGGCAAAATACTCAACATTATCGTGGTCTAGAGGCTTTACGATGGTGTTTGACGTTTGTCAAATGGCATGCTATAACAAGGCACAACGACTACTTGGAGGTGGTCAATTCGATTATAAAACCAATATATTTGCGGAACTCACTATGATTACCTTTAAACCAAAACAAGTCACCAAAAAGCTGCTTGGCGCTATTGGTGAACGGGCCCGAGATGTACTTGAAAAACGCTACGGTCTGGGCAATGACAACGAGACTTTTACCCTCGAAGCCATCGGCCAAACCTACGGTATCACCCGTGAGCGCGTCCGCCAGATTGAGAATTATGGTATTTCCACTATTCAAAAATCTGCCGCTTACAGTGAACATGCTGAACTCCTCGCAGAACTCCAAGAAGCTATCCGCCTTCTTGGTGGCGGAGTAGTCGCTGAAAATGTTCTGCTCGATAGTTTGACCAAAGACGAAAGTACTCGCAACCACCTCTACTTCCTCCTCGTTGTTGGTGATGCCTTCTACAAAGGCAAAGAAAACCCGCTCTACCACCACCGTTGGTTTACTGAGAAGAAGATCGCTGAGGCAGTCGAAAAAGCGCTCAAAAATGTTCATGGCACACTCAATCGCGATGACCTGGTATCAGAGAGCGAAATCCTCAATCGATTCCGCAACGAACTCATCGAAATTGCTGAGAAGCATGATGATGAGACCTTGAAACGGTGGCTCTTGATCTCAAAACAAATTGCCAAAAATCCACTTGGTGATTGGGGTCCCGCTGACAGTCCAAATGTACGCGTCAAGGGCATTCGTGACTACGCCTACCTCGCCGTCAAACGTCACGGCTCACCGATGCACTTCAAAGAAGTTTCAAAGGCAATCCAGGATCTCTTTGATCACAAGGCACACGTAGCGACTACTCACAACGAGCTTATCAAGGATGAACGGTTTGTACTCGTCGGTCGCGGTCTCTATGCCCTGACGGAATGGGGTTACACCGCTGGTGTAGTGAAGGATGTGCTTCGTGAAATCCTCGAACATGAAGGACCACTCTCACGAGAAGAACTCATCGAAAAGGTTCGCAAAGAGCGTTATGTCAAGGACAACACGATTATCGTGAATCTCCAGGATACCAATCTCTTCAAGCGGCTGAGTAATGGTCAGTACTCATTGGCCGACTAATCCTCAAAACACGCGGTCAGGGTACCACCCTGACCGCGTGTTTTAGTGTACAATATACGCAACTATGTCTGATTTGTTCAAAGCCATGCTTGGATTCTTGGCAGCACCGATTCTTATTATCATCGGCATTCTCGTGATGCGCACGACGTTCAATATCATGGGCGTGGATATCGAACCAATGCTCTCGCTTATCATTGCCTTCACGCCGGTTTGGTTGCCATTTTTACTTTTTTGGCTTCTTTACGAAAAGTGGATGGAATTTGCAAAACACAAATTCATGCATCAGCAAGGTCGAACGACCCTTCGCATCAAATTGCCAGCAGAAGTATTCAAGTCTCCCGAAGCCATGGAAAACGTGTTGGCTCAAGTTCATAATGTCCAGTCACCAGACAACCTCTGGCAGACGTATATTGATGGGAAACATCCCCTCGTCATGTCACTTGAGATTGTTTCAATTGGCGGTGATGTGCGCCTCTACATAAACTGCGCAACCAAAAAGGTTAAAAATGCAGTTGAATCACAATTGTACGCTAACTATCCTGGCGTTGAAGTGATTGAAGAAGACATTGATTACACTGCTTGTGTCGTGCCCGATATCAATCAGCATGATCTGTTTGCCTTTCATATGAAGCAAAAGGGAGATGAGGAATTCCCAATCAAAACCTATATCGATTTTGGCATGGACAAACTCCCCAAAGAAGAACAGAAGCTTGATCCAATGTCTGCCATGATTGAACATCTCGGGTCGTGTAAGCCATACGAGCACCTCTGGGTACAGTTTCTTTGCGTTCCGCATGCCAAGAAGAATTTCAAAACCGGCTACTTTCATGAGCACGGAACGTGGGAAAAGCGCATTGAAGCCAAGATTAATGAATTGATGGGTCGAGACAAAAACAAGCATGGTACGCCTGAATTTGCTGACCAACCACGCCTTACCCCTGGCGAGCGGAGTATGGTTGAAGCCATGGAACGACAAAAGAGTAAGTACGCATACGAAGTTGGTATCCGCTGGGTCTACGCAACCAAGAAGGGTGCTTTTGATGGCAATATGATTGCCCCTACTATTCGGTCTTTTGCAGCGTACGATTATATCGGGCGCAACCAAATTGGCGTGGCGTGGCGTACAGACTTTGACTATAACTGGTTCTCTGACTGGTCTGGCAATAAGAAAGTAAAGCTCAAAATTAAAGAGTTGAACCGCTACAAGCAGCGTGCGATCACTCATGGTGACAGTCTCCAGCCAAGCATGCCCATGCAAATTATGTCGGTTGAGGAGCTGGCTACGATCTTCCATATCCCTAGCAGTACCGTCATGACACCAGGGCTATCACGAATTCCATCTACTCGTAAAGAAGCTCCACCAAATCTACCAACTGGAGATTTTGGATCATAATCTATGGAAGGAACTCCATCACCATTTACCGTTGTTACTCCGAAGCGTGCGCTCAAGTATCTGATGGTCTTACTCTGTCTCCTCGGTCTTCTGGCTATTAGCGTAATCTATTTTTTGGTTCGCTTCACGCCACCTCCAGCCAATTTTCCCGTTGGTAATCCGGTTACAATTGAAGACGGTTCCAGTATCAGTGAAATTGTCGATACCATGAAGACCAATGGAGTAGTTCGCTCACCATTTCTCCTCTACACAATTATTCTCACAAAATACTCACCACAAGATATAAAAGCTAGTCAGTATGTATTTGATAAACCATACAATGTCTTTCAGGTAGCTGATAAACTCGCAACCGGCGACTTCACCAGTAACCTCGTCCGCGTCACCCATCGTGAGGGGGAGCGGGTATCCGAACTGGCGAAAACCGTCCACGAAGCACTGCCGACCATTAGTGAAGCTGATTTTGTTGCGGCAGCACTTCCGTATGAGGGTAGGCTTTTTCCTGAGACGTACTTCATCCCGCCACACTTTACTGCCACAGATGTCGTGAAGACGCTCACGGACAAATACGAAGAGTATATGACCACAAGACGGGCTGCGATAGCAGCGACCAGCCTATCTGAAGCTGAGGTAATAATCCTCGCCTCCATTATCGAACGTGAAGCCAATGACGTTGAATCCATGGGCATGGTCTCCGGCATCCTCCAAAATCGTCTCCGTGATGGCATGCCACTCCAGGCGGATGCTTCAATTGAATACGTCCTTGATAAACCGCTCGAAGAACTGACTCCCGACGACCTCAAGATCGACTCACCGTACAACACGTACCTCAACAATGGCCTCCCACCAACCCCAATTGGGAACCCCGGTGCTGTCTCAATCGATGCAGTCCTTGACCCCACACCTAGCGACTACTATTTCTATATCACCGGCAATGACGGCATCTTCTACTACGCCACCACCTACGAAGACCACAAACGAAATATTGCCCGGTATTTGAAGTAGACTACCAAAAGTTCGAGTCCCAGACGGCCAGCAACAACAATTTAGCTATATTTAGCAACATATAAAAGTTCGAGTCCCTGATGCAAGTTTCTGATATACTATTAGAATGTCACAAATTTCACCATTGTTTCCTGATTGCTTTTATCGAGTAACTATTAAAGGATTGTGTGTTAGAGATGGTAAATTACTCCTTGCTCGAGAGTCAGAAAGTCTAAGTGGCCAGAAATGGGAATTGCCAGGTGGTGGTTTAGATTTTGGAGAAGATATACCAACCGCTTTTAGGCGTGAAATTGAAGAAGAGATGGGTCTAAAAGTAACTAAAATGTCTAAAGCTCCAGTTTATACTTGGACTTGGAAATATGAAGACCGAAGAGGGATGGATTGGTTTTATTCTTGCGTATTAGCGTACCGTGTGGAGTTTGAAGATCTAAACATCACCCCAAGTGAAGAATGTGAAGCAATTGAATTTTTCAGTCTAGAGGAATTAGGTAGTCTTGGTCTAGACGGTCAAGTGACACCCTTGCCAAATATATTCGACCCTGCTGATTTTAAAGATTCATTTTAGTCAAAAAAGTTCTAACATCGTCCCATACAGTCAGCTACAAATATTCTCAAATCTACCATTATCGGCTATAGTAGCCACATCGTATGAGCAAAAAAGTCTTTGTTGGACTATCAGGCGGGGTAGACTCATCGGTCGCCGCCCTCCGTCTCAAAAACCAGGGCTATGAAGTCGTGGGCGTTTTCATCAAAGTCTGGCACCCAGATTGGCTCGTCTGTAACTGGGAAGAAGAGCGTCTTGATGCCATGCGGGTCGCGGCACACCTTGGTATCCCGTTTTTGACCTGCGACGCGGTGGCTGCCTATCGTGATGAGGTGGCGAGTTACTTTATTGAGAGTTACAAAGACGGTCTCACACCGAATCCTGATGTCCTTTGTAATGAGAAAGTGAAGTTTGGCGCTTTTTTACGGTTTGCGCTCGAACACGGTGCTGACTATGTAGCCACCGGGCACTACGCACAAAAGGGTGCAGGTGAAGTGGGGGCAGGGGAGCTCTGGCGTGGAGTTGACTCTCAGAAGGACCAATCATACTTCCTCTGGTCACTGAAGACAGAACAACTCGAAAAAATCCTCTTTCCGGTAGGGGACACGGTCAAGACCGACCTGCGGGCCGAAGCGGCCGCAGCCGGACTCCCAACCGCTACCAAAAAAGACAGTCAAGGTGTCTGTTTCCTTGGCCATATTGATATTCCTGAATTCCTGTCACACTATATTGATCTCGTACCCGGATCCGTCTTGAATGAAGCAGGCGATGTTATTGGGGAGCATCGCGGTGCTTTTGTATATACCTTAGGACAGCGTCACGGCTTTACCCTTCACCACACCAGTGCTGATAGTAAGCCGCAGTATGTAGTTGCAAAGGACGTGAAGCAGAACACTATCACCGTCGGAAACACACCACCAATACTTGGTAACGACGACAGTATCACCCTCCGTCATGTGATCTGGCGAGATCCGATTGCGCCAGCGGTTGGACACGTCGTCGAAGCGCAATTCCGTTACCGTCAGACACCGTTTCCATTGACGATCGTAGCGATCACCAAAGACGAGCTCATACTCAAACCAACCACACCAATTGAACAAGGCGCAAGTGGTCAATCCTGTGTACTATATGAGGGTGGTCGCTGCCTGGGGGGTGGTATGATGCGGTAGTGACATTTCTTGTTGAAAAAGCGGACGGTACGACAGAGTACTTTAAAGTTGAAAAGCTGCGACGCTCGTTGCGTCGGGCGGGAGCCAGTGTCGAAGAAATAACGACCATTATTGCCCGTATTGAGCACCAGCTCTACAATGGTATGCGCACCCAAGAGATCTATCGCATTGCCTTTGATCTCTTGCGCGATATCGGTGCGACCGCCGCCACCCGGTACGCGCTCCGTCGTGCCTTACTTGGCCTTGGTCCCACTGGTTTCCCATTCGAACGCTTCCTCGCACGACTTTTTGAAGCGAGCGGCTATACAACAGATACCGGCATCACCCTCCAAGGTCACTGTGCTCCGCATGAAATCGATATCGCTGCGTATAAAGACAACCATGCGTTTGTTGGCGAAGCAAAGTTCCATGCCCGGCCCGGTATCAAGACCGACCTCCAGGTAGCGATGTACTCATACGCACGGCTCTTGGACCTCCGTGACCAAAAGATCTGCCAAGGCGACATCTGTGGTGTCAAAGAGTTTTGGCTCATCACCAACACCAAATTCACCATTACAGCCGAAAAATATAGTGAATGTGTTGGTATCAAGCTCCTCTCCTGGGATTATCCCCGTAAAGATAATCTCCATGACCGCATCCAGCGAGCCCATATTTATCCCATCACAGTGCTCCAGACACTTAACCGGCAACAAATCGCTCGTTTGATTGAGCGGGATGTGATTGTGACAAACGACATAATACAAAAACCACATATGTTACGAGGCTTAAATTTGAGCCAAGAACGCCAAACGGCCGTCCTTAATGAAGTGACATCACTGACTCGTCACCATACCAGCGCACAATAACCGGGTGAGTGTCAACTATCAGCGTTATTTTTATCCGTGGTATAATTACGGGTATTAAACTAATTGGTGTAATCGTATATGACAGACGTACAAAAAGAAGAATCTCAGAAGACCGTAGTCTCATTTGTGTTTGGACTCCTTATTGGTGGTCTCCTTGTATGGGCATTTATGGGTGGCGATAATGGCAATGACAAGAAGCCAGCTGATGAAAAGAAGGAAGACGCTACCGCTACCTCAAGTGAAGAAACAAAAAATGAAGAGGGTGCAGCTGAAACACCAGTTACTACTCTCCCAATGGGTGATGGTAAGGTAGTAGTCAACGACAAGAAGGCTGGACGTTCAGTTAACCTTGCTGAAGTATCTTACCCAATTGAAGAAGGTTGGATTGGCGTTCGTGAGTACAACGATGGCAAGCTTGGTTACATCAACGGTGTGATTCGCTTTAGTAAGGCAGGAAATGTTGTACCTACAGCAATTCCTCTCGTAACCCCAACGGTGGCAGGGCGAGAGTATGCGGTCATGATGTACACCAGTGGTGGTGACAAGTCTTTTAACTCTGCAACTGACAAACAATTAGACACCGTATTTACTACGTTTAAGGCAGAATAGGTTCATAATTGACCTTTCTTGATACAAACGGGCGGAACCTTCGGTTCCGCCCGTTTGTGCTATACTCATGGCATCATATGGCCGAATACGTAAAGAAATACAACCCGAACCGGAGTGCTGAGTGGAATTATGGCGGCGCCAAGTGGCGATTGTCTCGCTCAAAGATTGAATTTTTTGTGGAGTGTCCACGCTGTTTCTATCTTGATAACAAACTCGGCACTAAACGCCCGGGCATGCCGTCATTTAATCTCAACATTGCCGTTGATGAACTCCTCAAAAAGGAATTTGATGCACACCGTGTCGCCGGTACCCGGCACCCGATTGCCGAGAAGTACAAGATTGATGCGGTACCATTTGTCCACGAGAGTATGGATGCCTGGCGTGACAACTTTTCCGGTATCGAGTGGACCGATAAAGAAACAGGCCTCGTCGTCTCTGGTGCAGTCGACGACATCTGGCAGACACCGGATGGGGAATTGATTGTCGTTGATTATAAAGCCACCTCCAAAGACGGTGAGATCCTCACCCTCGATGATTCGTCCTGGAGTGCCCAGTATGCCCGCCAAATGGGCGTCTACCAGTGGCTCCTGCGCCAAAACGGCTTTACCGTCTCGGATACCGGCTACTTTGTGTACGCGAACGCCACCAAAGACCACGACGGTTTCTTTGATACCCTCCACTTTGATACGACGCTCGTACCATGCGTCGGGGATACCAGTTGGATAGGAAAGACGCTTAGTGCTATCAAAGCCACGCTTGACTCCGATATGTACCCAGAAAGCGGTTCATCGTGCGAATACTGCCCGTACCGTGAAGCCTGTGGCAAAAAGCTCATCGCCATCAAAAAATCAAGCAAATAAGCCGTTTGCCTAGGGTACCCCTAGGCAAAATAAGTAAAATCAACGTATGTCAGAGTTTAGTGAAAAAGTGCATAGCGTGGTAAAAGCCATCCCAAAAGGGCAAGTGCTTACCTACAACGAGGTAGCAAAGCGAGCAGGGAATCCGAAAGCCGCGCGAGCGGTCGCGAATCTCATGGCCAAGAACTACAATCCCGATATTCCGTGCCACCGGGTCATCCGCAGTGACGGTGGGCTTGGCGGCTACAACCGGGGTGGGGAAGTAGAAAAAAGGAAGATTTTACAAAAAGAAGGTGCTATACTCTAGGTACTATGGCTTTTGATGACGTGCGAGCAAAACAAGATCTCCTGACTGACCAGCAAAAGCGGGTCACTGATTTAGAAACGAAGAAACAGCGGGTCAGTTTGATGATGCAGACTGAACTTGATGCAATTCAAGTTAAGTATGCCGGTGACAAACGTAAAGTCGCACAAGAAATCCAAACCTTGCAGAATAATCTCAAAGCTCTCCAAGAAGATATTGACTACTATCAAAAAGAGCAAACCAAGCTTCAGAATCAGCTCAATAAGCTCCAAGAGGAACAGTCTGCTCTGCAGCGCAAGCACAATGACCAGCATAATCGTTTTAACGACCTCAACACAAAACTGAACGGCATCACAAGAGATCAAGGTGAAGCCGAACGACGAGCTCGCGATACTCGCATGCGCGAAATCAATACGCTTGATAGTGAAATTAGACAAAAGCGTAGTTCACTTGGTAATCTCCAGGCAGATCTCACTCGTGCAATTGCAAATCAACAAAAAGCTAATCTGGCTAATACAAATAAAGCGTCCGCCGGTAATCCAGGACGTCGGATCAGCGGACTCCGTTAAATCATATTTATGTACTCCTACCGCATTGAACAAGCTATCCGTGCCGCCGCCGTTCTTCATCGCGACCAGGAGCGAAAGGGTTCGATGCCGTATCCCTATATTACCCACCTGATGTCGGTGGCGTTCATCTTGCATGACTACACAGAGAATGAAGACGTGATAGTCGCAGCCCTCCTCCACGATACTGTCGAGGACACTGACTACACCCTCGATGAGCTCGAGGAAGACTTCGGTGGGACCGTGCGCGTGCTCGTCGAAGCACTGTCTGAACCCACTCACGATGGTGAGCGAAAGATGTCGTGGACTGAAAAGAAAAAAGCCTATGCTGTCCAACTTAAAAAAGGACCTAAAGAAGCCGTGATGATTGCGGCCGCTGACAAAGCCCACAATTTCCGTACTATTGTCGAAGAATACTATGAGGCACCAGCACGCTTCCTCCAAGACTTTGGTAAGAATCTCACCGAGCGCCTCGAGGTCTACCAGACAGTTGCAAACGTTATCAATAATCGCCTCGAAGGACCACTTCTGAACGAATTTAATCACGTATTTGAAAGTTACAAAGAATTTATCTATGCCGTCCAAAAATCCCAAGAAAAAGAGTTTTAAATACACCCCTACCGTGAGTCGCCAGCCCGTGACTATAAAAGAATCATGGGACTTTTCTTTGTACTACAAAAATAGCAAAGACCCGCAGATTGAAAAAGATGTCGCCGCGACTGAAGCGGCTTATCGTAGCTTTGCCAAAAAATGGCGGGGCAAAGCCTTTGCCACCAACACCGACCTTCTCTTAGCGGCCCTCAAAGAGAGTGAGGGCATGGCCGGGAATCCGACCTACTCACGGGCTACCCGTTACTTCTGGCTCCGCTCCTGCGTCGATACCAAAGATACCAATGCCACCAAGCAACTTTCACTGATCCAAAATCGCCTCCGTAAGGCCAGCGATGAGACACTCTTTTTTCCGCTTGAACTGGGGAAGATTCCTAAAGCGACGCAAAAACAACTGCTTAAAGATCCAAAGCTCGCCTCGTACCACTATTACCTCGAGCGACTATTTGTCGGCGCTGCCCATCACCTCAGTGAAGCCGAAGAAAAAATTGTTAGTCTCAAGAGCCGTCAGGCCAGTGGTCGCTGGGTTGATATGGTCGACAAAATCATCACCGACCGTCACATCACCTGGAAAGGGAAGCGCGCGGCGATTCCTGAAGCTATCGAGCTTATCAACGTGCAGAAGTTTGCCGACAAGCCAAAGCTCTGGGCATTGATTACCAAAGAACTCGTACAGATCAGTGAAGTGGCCGAGCACGAGATGAACGCCATTGTGACCGATGCCCGTACCGAAGACGATATCCGCGGCTACAAACATCCATACAGTGCGACTGTACAGAGCTACCAAGATACTGAAGAAGCCCTCACCACGCTCCGTGAGGTAGTGGGGAAGAAGGGCTTTGCCCTCAGCCGTAAGTTCTATGAACTCAAGGCGAAGTATCATGGCGTAGCACACCTCGATTATAGTCAGCGCAACGAGTCAATTGGTGAAGATGTAAAAATCTCTTTTCCCGATGCGGTCGCTATTTGTCGCGATGTCTTTTATGACGTAAACCCGCGCTACGGTGAACTCTTTGACACCATGTTAACGCAGGGACAAATTGATGTCTGGCCCAAGAGTGGTAAATCGGGTGGCGCCTTTATGTCAGCGCAGAGTGGACAACCAATCAATGTCTTTCTCAATCACGTCACCGACTTCAAATCACTTGAGACCCTCGCCCACGAGATGGGTCACGCCATCCATGCCCGCCGGAGCATGGATGGGCAGTCGCCGTTTTATGACGGACACTCAATTGTGACCGCCGAGACCGCGAGTACTTTGTTTGAAAACTTGGTGTTTGACGCTGTGTATGCGCAGATGGACGAGCATACGCAGTTTGTCTTGCTTCATGACCGCATCCTCCGTGATATCTCGACCATCCAGCGCCAGATTGCCTTCTTTAATGCTGAACTTGATATCCACGAGTCAGTGATGCGCGAAGGTGGCCTCACTAAAGAGGAGTACGCGACCCTCATGAACAAGCACCTCGCTGCGTATCTTGGGAAAGGCGTCAAATTGACCCCTGACGATGGCTACACCTATGTGTACGTCTCACACCTCCGTATGGGCTTTTACACCTACAGCTACGCCTATGGCCTTATGATGAGCAGTATCATGGCGGCTCGCTTCCGCGCCGATCGTGCCTATGGTGCGAAGATTGACCAATTCCTTACTTCAGGCGAATCAAAACTCATCAAAGACATCTACAAAGACGCTGGTATCGATACCACGAAGGCCGCCACCTTCGAAGCTGCGCTCACGAAACTCGAAGCGGACATCAAAACCTTCGCCAAGCTTGCGAAGAAACAAAGTAAAAAATAGGGAAGGTACGACCGTGATTTTGATGACAGCCCAAAAATTCCATCATTTAAATACTATCATATATGGTAGTATTTAGGACGAAGGTTTTTGCTACACAAACGGAAAACCATACCTCCTCGCCAAGCGCGATTTATTTGGTATAGTATGAATCTATCAATCTAAAGCTTTTTATATGAGTGGAAATGAGATCAGACAGCGGTATTTAGACTTCATGGCCAAAAATGGTCATGCGGTTATTCCGTCTGCCGCGCTCGTACCGGAAAATGACCCGACCACGCTCTTCACCGGCAGCGGGATGCAGCCACTCATCCCATACCTTATGGGTGAAAAGCATGCGATGGGTACCCGTCTCGCTGACTCGCAGAAGTGTTTTCGGGCGAATGACATCGAAGAAGTAGGGGACAATCGTCACACCACCTTCTTTGAAATGCTTGGTAACTGGTCACTTGGTGACTACTTCAAAAAGGAACAACTCCGGTGGTTCTTCACCTTCCTCGTTGATGAAGTCGGGCTTGATCCGGCTCGTATTTACGTAACTGTCTTTGCCGGAGACGAAGCACTTGGTATTCCACGTGATGATGAATCAGTGGCCATTTGGAAAGAACTTTTTGCCGAACGCGGTATTGAAGCGAAAGACGTCTTTATCGGCAGTGAAGAAGATGGCTACGAAGTTGGTATGCAAGGTGGTCGCATCTTCTACTATGACGCCGGCAAAAATTGGTGGAGTCGTAGTGGCAAGCCAAGTAATATGCCAGCTGGCGAAATTGGTGGACCAGACAGTGAAGTCTTTTATGACTTTGGCCCAGAACATGCGACCCATCCGGTCTATGGTACTCAGGCAGCACACCCGAATAGTGACTCCGGACAATTCCTAGAAATCGGTAACTCGGTGTTTATTGAGTACATCAAGCAGGAGGATGGTAGTTTTGCGAAGCTCCCCCAGCGTAATGTGGATTTTGGTGGTGGACTCGAACGTATCGCCGCCGCGAAGGTCGGGAATCCAGACGTTTTCCATGTAGATTTGCTCCATACGGTAGTAAAACAGATTGCTTCTCTCTCAGGTCAGCTCTATGCCGGCAACGAAGTAGCCTTTCGTGTCATTACTGACCACATCCGTGGAGCCGTCTTTATGATTGGTGATGGCGTGTATCCAAGTAATGATCAACAAGGATACTTTGTCCGCCGCCTCCTCCGTCGCGCGGTGCGCTATGCCGACAAAATTGGTATCCCAGCCGGTAAATTTGCTGAATTAGCGGAGAGTGTGATTTCAACCTACGAAGCTCATTATCCAAACTTGGGTGAAAAGCGCGGTGATATCAAGGCGGCTATCAGTCGTGAAGAAGAACAGTTCCGCAAGACCCTCGAAGCAGGGCTCAAACAATTTAACAAGGTTTCCCTCCAAATCCACCTCACGAGCAAGGAAGTTGATGGACAGAAGGTGATTGACCGTGACATCGCGCCGGTCACCAAGCAGGCGATTAATGCCGAAAAAGCCTTTGATCTCTACACCACCTACGGTTTCCCGATTGAACTGACGGAAGAAATTGCGGCTGAAAAAGGACTCGTCGTTGAGCGTGCCGGCTTTGAAAAGCTGATGGAAGAGCACCGGGCCAAAAGCCGGGCTGGCGCAGAACAGAAGTTTAAGGGTGGCCTCGCCGACCAATCTGAGATTGTCGTGCAATACCATACGGCCACCCACCTCATGCTCGCAGGACTCCGACAGGTACTCGGAACCCACGTCCACCAAGCCGGGAGTAATATTACTGGCGAACGCCTCCGCTACGATGTCACCCATCCCGATAAGATTTCTGACGAAGCGCTTCGTCAAGTCGAGACCTACGTGAACGATGCTATCAAGCAGGGAGGCCCGGTCACGATCAGCATGATGAGCAAAGTTGATGCCCAAAACGACCCCACTATCGAAGCCTCGTTCTGGGACCGCTACCCGGATGAGGTAAAGGTCTACACTATGACTACAAACGATGGGGTGGTGGTATCCAAAGAACTCTGTGGTGGCCCACACGTTGATGATCTCTCCGACATCAAAGGTACGTTTAAGATCACCAAAGAAGAATCATCTTCGGCTGGTGTGCGTCGCATCAAAGCGATTCTTGAATAGAGAAGATTGAATATAAAATAAAGAAGACAGTAACCCGAAGTGCTAGCACTTCGGGTTACTTTTGTAATTTCCATATTCACTATTCCATATTCTATATTCCATATTCATCGAGATTCTTGCTATACTACTCATGCATGAAGCTCTTTGGTCAGCATAACGACACTGAAAAAATTGGTGCCATCATTGAGATTGGTTCAGGTAGTGTACTGACAGCCGTGGTTGTCTCACCAGCCAGCGCCAAGCAACCGACTATTGTCTGGGCCAATCGTGAGTTTGCTACCATCGGTATTGATTATGATTTTGCGCGTAGTATCAAGAGTATGCTTACGGCGCTTATGAATAGTATGATGGCCCTTGATACCGAAGGACGGGCAGCTCTTGAAGCCAATTTTCCACGACGTAAAATTGACACCTTACAAGTATCAATTACAGCACCCTGGGCTTATACCATCAGCAAAATCATCGAGTACGAAAATGATGTGCCCTTTACTATCACAGCCGCGCTGATTGAAACCCTCACCGAAAAAGCGAACGCACGTACTATGGAAGCACTCTCGGAAAGTGAAAAAGAACGTGGTTCTGGACTGACTATTATGACCCGAGCTACGACTGATATCACCGCCAATGGGTACCGAACTATGGACCCCATCGGCCAAATAGCCTCAACGGTTTCAGTAACACAAGTGTCTGCAATAGCCCAAAGTCTGATGACAGGGGCAATTGAAGATTTACGCCAGCGCATGTTTACCAAAACCAAGCTTGAACGGTATTCAACGATGCTCGTCTTCCATAGCACCATCAAGGATCTCTACCCTGATATGACTGAATACTGCTTGGTTGATCTCACGTACGAAGCTACTGAGCTGGCCATTATCCGTGGTGGTGCATTACAGTACACCACGTATACCGCCACCGGACTCAACACATTGGTACGTAATCTGGCCGCGCGTCTTGATATCCCAGAGGGTGAGGCCATGACTCTTTTGAAACGAGCCTATGATGCTGACTCTCTTGATGCCGTTACCGCGACTGAAAAAGACCAAATAACCGCCCTGATGCTCGAGTACCAAGAGGCACTTGAGGCACTATTTCACGAGACAGGAGATAGTCTCGCCATTCCTAAAATCCTCTTTTTGCATAGTAGTTACCTACACGAACGATTTTTTGATGACTACATAGCTGCCGCAGCCAAGGCAGCAACCAACTCCGCCCATACGGTTCACACCCTATCTCATGAGCTGATGCTGACACAGTTCACGGGAGAACAAAAAATTGACTTATTAAAGCGTAATATTGACACTGGGGTCCTGATGAGCGCTTTGTTTTTCCACAAACAGGGTAGTGCTAGTGACTTTACGCAGTTATAAAGCGCTATACTGTATAAAGTCTATGACACAAAAATGGAACCTCCAGGACATTCGTCCGACCGAGCCGCGTCGACCACGTTCAGATAGTCGTCCGGTAATAATTAATCGTCCAACTAGCAACGAGTCAACATCGGTTCCTACTCGACACGGCGATGTACGCACAACGCCAAATGTTGGTGTTGATATGCGCATGCCTCAGCGTGAACGAGACAGCCTCCCACCGTCAACACCATCAAGTTTTGCCCCTGAGGATGTCGATACGACGTATGATGAAATCCCCGTTATAAATGGCAAAAAGAAAAGTCGACATCACCTCATCATTGCTTCGGCTCTCTTTTTAGGGATTACAGGTTTGGGTATTTTTATTAGCTACCTCACTGGTGGCGCCACAGTGACCTACCATCCAAAAGTTAAAGAGTTAAATGTTAACGCTACCTTCACCGCCTACAAAGAAGAGAAGTCGGAAGAACTCAGTTACGAAATTCTCACCCTCGAAGCAACTAGTGAACGTCAAGTCGAAGCGAGTGGTCAAGAGGAAGTCAAAGTGCAAGCAACGGGAGAAATTGAAATCACGAAGATTACCCCAGGTGCTGAACGTCTCATTAAAAACACCCGCTTTGAAACGCTTGATGGACTGGTCTTTCGAATTGAAGAATCGGTGGTAGTACCAGGGGCAGTAACCGTAGATGGGAAGTCGGTCCCCGGAACCATCAGAGCAAAAGTCTTTGCTGACGAAGCAGGTGACAAATATAATCTCAAAGCAGGAACGGACATGAAAGTACCTGGTTTCAAAGAAGGAAACTACATGGATCTCTACAATGCTATCAGTGCTAAGAACACAGCTGCCTTTACCAATGGCTTTGCTGGTCCGAAATTTATTATTAATGAAGACGCTCTCGCGACAGCACGGCAGAGTCTCCAAGCAGAACTGCGCGATACACTCCTTGCCCGTGTCGAATCTGAACGACCGGCCGGTTACACTACTTTCAAAGACTCGGTAGCGATCGTGTACAGTCAACTCCCTGCAGTGCAGTACGGCGATAAACTGGTCACCATAAAAGAACAGGCGGTCTTACAGATGCCTCTATTTAAGGCTAGTGATTTTGCTTCCTTTATCGCCAAAGAAACAATCGTCGGCTACGAAAACGATCCCGTCCGGATTGATAATATTGATTTGCTGACTTTCGCCTACGAAAGTGCCACCACCAGCCAAAGTGTCCTAGCCAACGAAGACAATCTCCGCTTCAAGATTGTTGGTGTACCAAAAATTGTCTGGGTGGTGGACGAAGGAAAACTGGCACTAGATCTCGTTAATAAAGAAAAGACTGCAATACCACAAATACTCAAAAGCTACACCGGTATCGAAAAAAGTGAGGTGAAAATCCGACCAATCTGGAAGCGTGGTATGCCTGATAACCACGAAGATATTACGATTACCGAGCAAATCGGGGAGAATTAACCCTATATCTATTGACGAATTGCTATTCTTTTGCTACACTCACTCCCGTCTAAATGGATCAGCAAGACCTCGACAATTCTCGTGAAGACCTTGTCTTCGGCACAGTGGAAGAAGCGCTCCCAAATGCGCTTTTCCGCGTTATTCGTGACGATACGAATGAATCACAGATTGCCTATCTCGCTGGTAAAATGCGACGGTTTAGAATCAGAGTGCTTGTTGGCGATCGGGTTGGCATGATCATCGACCCATACGGTGGCAAAGCACGTATTAGTAAAAGAATGTAAGAAGAACAACATGAAAGTTCGTTCATCAGTCAAAAAGATGAGTCCTGATGACATCATCGTCAAGCGACGAGGTGTTGTCTTCGTAATTAATAAAAAGAAGCCACGTCACAAACAACGACAAGGCTAGTTAATAACAGTGTATGCGTATTTCAGGTATCACAATCCCCGACGATAAACAGCTGGCCTATGGTCTCACCGCTGTTTATGGCATTGGACTTTCGCGCGCGAAAAAGATCCTTGCCTCGCACAAGATCAACGAGACAGTAAAACCTACTGATCTAACCACCGAACAGGAAAACCTCATCCGTGAAAGTGTGGAGTCCTTCACTATCGAAGGAGAACTTAAGCGTGAGGTTTCTGCCAATATTAAGCGTCTCAAGGACATCCAAAGCTACCGTGGCTCACGTCATGCTAAGCGACTACCTGCCCGTGGCCAGCGCACCAAGACCAACGCTCGTACCCTCAAGGGTGTGAAGAAGACGATGGGTAGTGGTCGCCGTAAGCTCGAAAAGACTTAAAATAAGTCTCTCGTAATTCAGTCTATAATATATGGGAAAGAAACGAATCATGAAAAAGAGCGGTGGCTCGGATGTAGCAGGTTCTTCACGAGCCTTGAACCGCATTCCAAAACGTAAAGTAGCTACTGGCCGCTTGAACATTTTGGCCACCTTTAATAACACCCTCTTAACCCTCTGCGACCCTAAAGGGAACGCGGTGATGAGTGCCTCATCTGGCGCCCTTGGGTTCAAGGGATCACGCAAAAGTACACCATTTGCAGCCGCAAAAGTAGGCGAAATCATCGGCGAAAAAGCCACCCAGATGGGTATGAAGGACGCAGAAGTCATTGTCCGTGGTGTGGGCGCAGGTCGTGAATCTGCACTCCGCGCTTTTGCTGGCAAGGGCATCGGTATTACTCGCATCGTCGACATGACGCCGGTACCATTTAATGGTCCACGTCCACCTAAGCCTCGTCGTATCTAATCACCAACACTCATATGAAAATTGGTCCTAAATACAAGATTGCGAAGCGTCTCGGTGCTCCAATCTTTGAAAAAACTCAGAGTGCAAAATTCGCACTCTCTGAGCAACGTCCAGGGCGTCCACGCAAGCGTGGGGCCGGGCAGGCAAGTGACTTTAAGAAGCAGCTCATCGAAAAGCAAAAGATGCGCTTTATTTACGGTATTACCGAGAAGCAGCTCTCTCGTTATGTAAACGAAGCACTTGAGAGCGGTCACCAGCCAATTGCAAAGCTGATCGAACGACTCGAAGGACGCCTCGATAACGTCGTCTACCGTCTTGGTCTTGCCAAAACCCGTCGTTTTGCTCGCCAAATGGTTGCCCACGGCCACATTCTCGTGAATGGGCGCCGCCTCTCAATCCCTTCACACAAGGTGAAGGTAGGTGATGTGGTGACTGTCCGTGAAGGCAGTAAGGGAAGTGCGATGTATCTTGGCCTCCAAGAGTCAGATCAGCTACTCTCTGTTCCTGCCTGGCTCACTTTTGATGTGAAAGCCCTTCAAGGTACAGTTACTGGTACTGCCAATTATATGCCAGCGGAGTTTATGTTCGATGCAGAGCAGGTCCTCGAGTACTATAGCCGTTAATGAAACACTCGTCGTTTTAGTCACGTTGTAATCACACACATTATGTTGGAAACAAATGTAACCCTCCCATCAAAGCCACGAGTTGTTTCAGAGGAAGAATTCCAGGGAATTTATGAGATTGATGGTCTTTTCCCTGGGTATGGTCATACTCTCGGAAACTCACTCCGTCGCATCATTCTGGCGTCACTGCCTGGTGCTACAATTACGCAAGTCAAAATTGAAGGCGTCCCTCATGAATTTGCCACTATCGCTGGCGTTCGTGAAGACGTGGTCACGATCTTACTCAACCTTAAGCGTGTTCGCTTCAAGCTTCACGGTGAAGGTCCAATTAAGGTGACTCTTAAGAAGTCAGGAGTTGGTATTGTTACCGCTGCTCATATGACCGTTCCTTCTCAAATCGAAATTTTGAGCCCCGATCAGCCGATTGCTGAAATCACAGAAAAAAGTACAGTGCTCGATATGGAGATCACCATTGAGCGAGGTCTTGGTTATGTCCCACGTGAAGTCCACCAGAAGGATAAAGTGGAAATCGGCACCATCGCTCTTGACGCTGTCTTTACACCAATTCGTCGTGCTAACTACGAAGTAGAGAATATGCGCGTGGGTGATCGAACCGACTACAATCGTCTTCGACTCATGATTGAAACCGATGGGACTATTAGTCCTCGTCAAGCACTTGAGCAATCAATTGAAATCATGATTCACCAGTTGAAGGCAGTAATCGGTTTCCAGGATCAATCCCCAGCGAGCGCGGCTACTCCTGAAGTGGTTGCCCCGGAGGTAACCGCAGAACCCGATACTGAAGTACTGAAGACCCGAATCGAGACCCTCGAGCTCAGTTCACGAACATTGCAGGCACTTGAAGCAGCGAGTATTCGCACTGTTGGCGGCCTTGTTCGAAAGAAACAAGATGATATTCTCGCACTCGATGGCATCGGGCCAAAAGGAGTGGAAGAAATTATTGAACTATTGGCTTCTATGGGCCTTAGTCTTGCAGCATAATTAATACTAATATGGTACACGGAAATAAAAATCGAACATTTGGGCGACCCCGCAATCAGCGGACAGCGCTTGTTCGTGGCTTGGCTGTCTCACTCATCCGTGATGGCAAGATCAAGACCACTGAAGCTAAGGCGAAAGAACTTCGTCCCTTTATTGAACGTCTCGTCACTCACGGAAAAAAGAACACCATCGCTGCTCGTCGCATTGTGGCGAGTCGTCTCGGTGAACCAAGTGCGACCATTATCAAAAAAGTTTTTGATGAGCTGGCACCAAAGTTCGCAAGTCGTCAGGGTGGCTACACTCGAGTGATTAAAGTTGGCCGCACACAAGCTGGTCGCGATGAGGCTGTAATTGAATTTGTTGAATAACACATATGACTACTTCATCAACAACTCGCACCCACAATATCGATGCTGCTAACAAGCGCCTCGGTGTGGTAGCGACCGAAGCCGCTTCGGTCCTCCTCGGAAAAGATCAGGCTGATTTCGCGAAACATCTCGTTGCAGATGTGACCGTTTCGATCACAAACGCATCAAAGCTTGATATCACTGAAAAGAAAAAGAAAGACGAAGTCTATCAGACCTACTCTGGATATCCAGGCGGTCTCCGTAGTGAAACGCTTGGCCACCTCGGTGAGCGCCGTGGCTACGCTGAAGTGCTTCGTCGCACCATTGGCGGCATGCTTCCAAACAACAAGCTTAAGAAGCCAATGCTTAAGAATCTTATAATTACTGAATAATATGGCTACTGCAACTCGTTACATTGAAGCCATTGGTCGCCGTAAGACTGCCACTACCCGTGTGCGTATTACGCCAGCCAAAGAGACTTCAATCATCGTGAACAACCGTCCACTGACTGAATACTTCAAGCACCTTGGTCACCAGCAGGTAGTAGAGTCAGTGCTCGCGACTCCAGACGCTGGTATCGAACACTATGCTATTACAGCGAAGGTTGAAGGCGGCGGTATCTCAGCACAGGCTGATGCCATCCGTCTTGGTATCGCCCGTGCTCTTGTAAAGGAAAAAGACGCTCGTCGTATTACCCTGAAGAAGGCCGGTCTCCTCAAGCGCGACGCGCGTGCGGTAGAGCGTAAAAAATTCGGCTTGCTGAAGGCTCGCAAGCGCCCAGCCTGGAGTAAGCGTTAAAAATCAGCGCATAGCTTTGTTAGGCTACGAAAAAAGACCCTCACTGGACTACTCGTCCCATTCGGGTCTTTTTTCTTGCCCGCCTCGCTCTGCATCTGATTTATAACGCTTCCTGACAAAACCCTCCTTCGGGAGGATTTTGTGTTCAATTAAACCCCTTGCATGGCATAAGAATTGAGAGTAATCTAAAAGTCTCGTGGATCTCGTGCTTAGTGGGTGAATACACAACCCAAACGAAGGAGCAGGCCATGCGAATTTGTACCCTAAGCACGAGAGTCAAGCGTCGTCATTTCAAAGTTCTTCTGGAGAAAACTATGACCAGCGATGGTCGGGTATTCTGCCTAGAAGCGCGATGGATGCGAGCGCCTGATGGATTCGACACACAACCGCTGCGGCGGTATGCTGACGATCTTGAGGGTCTATTACGGAAGGTGCGACGCCGCATCAACCGCTGGTAGACATCTCTACACGAGAGAGGGTCGGCGTTTCAGCCGGCCCTTTTTCTGTTTTTGACAGTACCACTTTTTCGATTTATAATGGGGGAGTATGGTGAATAAACACAACGAAGAAGAGTCTACTATTCAGTCTGACAGCGACAACCTCACCTACGAAGACAACAGCCACCCTGATACTGAATTAGTAGACGACGAAGCAACCGCAGAACAAAAATTAAAAGTATTACGAACGAAGTTACAAGAAGCAACCGATAAAAATCGCGAACTTCATGAAGAAGTCCAACGGACAAAAGCTGATTTCCTTAATGCCCGTAAGCGTCTTGAGGACGAGGTGACTCGCACCAGGGAGCGCGACACGGTAAAGCATATTGAGAAGCTCCTCCCACTCGCCGACAGCTTTTACCTAGCAATGTTAGACAAGTCTGCTTGGGAAAAAGCCGACGAGAAGTGGCGCAAAGGGATCGAAGGTATCAAAAACCAACTCGATAGTATCCTGCGTGGCTATGAGGTAGCAGCAGTTGACCCAACCGGCCAGACCTTTGACCCGATTAAGCATGAGGCACTGAGTACCATTCCGGTCACAAACGAAAGCCAGCATAATCAGGTAATAACCGTCATGCAGCTCGGCTATATACGTAAGAGTGGCGACTCCGAAGACATCATCCGTCCCGCACGCGTGACCGTTGGCGAATACACAGCCTAAAGGCAAAGATGTTCATTCATTAGTTATTTAATTTCTTATTTAGATTATGGCAAAAATTCTCGGCATCGACCTCGGTACCACCAACTCAGCAATGGCCATCATTGAAGCTGGTGAACCAACTATTATTGAAAACAACGAAGGTGTCCGTACCACACCATCAGTGGTCGCTATTTCAAAGACTGGCGAACGCCTCGTCGGTCAAATTGCGAAGCGCCAGGCGGTGACGAACCCAAAGAACACCATCTATGGCATCAAGCGCTTTATGGGACACACCTTTGCTGAAGAGGTAGTCCAAAAAGATAAAGCGATTGTTCCGTACGAAGTAAAGGCCGGAACCGATGGGGGAGCAGTCGTGGTCCTCGGCGACAAAGACTATCGCCCTGAAGAAGTCTCAGCAATGATTCTTTCAAAGCTCAAAGCGGACGCCGAAGCCAAGACTGGTGAAAAGATTACCGAAGCGGTGATTACGGTACCGGCCTACTTTAATGACAGTCAGCGCAAGGCCACCCAAGATGCGGGCAAGATTGCCGGTCTTGATGTGAAGCGTATCATCAACGAACCAACCGCAGCTGCGCTGGCGTACGGTTTTAACAAGAAGAAGGACGAGAAGATTGTTGTGTACGACTTTGGTGGTGGTACCTTTGACGTTACCGTGCTCGAAGTCGGGGACGGGGTAGTCGAGGTCCAATCTACCGACGGCGATGCCCACATGGGTGGCCGTGATATCGACTACCGCCTCGTGCAGTTCCTCATTGATGAATTTAAGAAGGCTGAAGGTATTGATCTTGGAAAAGATCCGCTTGCGCTTGGTCTCCTTGACGACGCCGCTGAAAAAGCCAAGAAGGAACTCTCAACTACTGGCTCAACCGACATTAACATTCCATTTATCGCGAACAACAATGGTGCACCAGTGCACATGATGACGACCATCACCCGCGCCAAGCTTGAAGAACTCGCCCACGAGTACATCGACCGCTCAATTGAAATCACGAAGCGCGCGATGGAGGCTTCAGGTCTCAAGAAAGAAGACATCAACGAAATCATCCTTGTTGGTGGTCAGACTCGTATGCCAGCGATTGTGGACGCCGTCCGTAATCTCTTTGGTAAAGAACCAAACAAGAGTGTGAACCCAGACGAAGTAGTCGCCCTTGGTGCCGCTATCCAGGCCGGTATCTTCCAGGGTGATGTGCAGGATATTACGCTTGTTGACGTGATTCCACTCTCACTCTCTATCGAGACTATGGGTGGGGTAGCCACGAAGCTCATCGAAAAGAACACCCACATCCCAACGAAGAAGTCTCAGGTTTTCTCAACCGCAGCTGACAACCAGACCTCAACTGAGATTCACATTACCCAGGGTGAACGACCCATGTCTGCGGACAACAAATCGCTTGGTCGCTTTGTGCTCGATGGGATTCCGCCAGCCCCGCGCGGCGTCCCGCAGGTGGAGGTAACCTTTGACGTCGATAGTAACGGTGTACTCAAGGTCACCGCCAAGGACAAGGCTACCGGTAAGGAACAGTCAATCAAGATTGAAGCCTCTTCTGGCCTCACTGACGCTGATATCGAACGCATGCAAAAAGACGCCGAAGAGCACGCGAGTGAAGACGCAAAGAAGAAGGAACTCATCGATACCAAGAACCTCGCCGAGCAGATGGTCTACACGGCCGAAAAGTCACTCAAGGACTTTGGTGACAAGATTACTCCAGAAATCAAGACTAATGTCGAAGACAAAATCAAGCTCGTGAATGAGGCCAAGGGTAAAGAAGACATCGCCGCTATTAAGTCTGCGAGTGAAGCACTCTCGACCGCCATGCAAAAAATTGGCGAAGTGATGAACCAAGCGGCGGCTACTGAAGGCGCCTCTCCCGAGACACCACACGATACTGACGCTCCGGTACGAGATGCCGATGTGAAGGACGATACTAAGTAACGTATGAAGTCTGTGAACGTGGTAAAAGGGCCAGTCATATTTGTTGGTTATGGATCAATTGGTAGAGGGGTTTTGGCTCTTTTTGAAAAGCACTTTAGCTTTCAAGAAAATCAAATCACAATCATCGAACCAAAACTCAGCCAACTTGATTATGGTACCGGCCACAAATATTCACACCTTCATCTTGGACTAAAACCATCTAATTACGAAGACGTCCTAGACAGTATTATTCAGCAGAGCGCAGAACAAGCGATTATTATCAATCTTTCGGTTGAAGTATCTTCGGTTTCGCTCATGCGCTATGCAAACAAAAGAAATGCTCTCTATATCGATACAGTAGTAGAGCCATGGCCTGGCGTATACGATGACTTTAATCGACCCGCACACGAACGAACCAATTATCACCTGCGTAAGGAAGTGCTCAGCCTACGAACAGAACTAAGTGCATCAGGTCCTACAGCGGTATCGTGCTGTGGCGCTAACCCTGGTATGGTTTCGTGGTTGGTGAAGCGTGCCTTATTACAAATTGCTCGTGATACCAATACAGTAACAGAGATCCCAAAAACGAGAGGTGAATGGTCAAACTTAGCACAGAAACTGGGTGTAGTTGGAATACATATTGCAGAACGCGATGACCAAACTACAATGACAACTGTTCCAGAAACAAAATTCGTAAACACGTGGTCGGTAGAAGGATTAATATCCGAAGCACTGCAACCGGCAGAACTTGGATGGGGTACCCACGAACAAGAATTACCCATCGGTGCAGAGCACCATGAAGACCCACAGGCGTGTGGCATATTCCTAGATTCTGTCGGAGCGAAAACAAAGGTACGCACTTGGGTACCAACACACGGTGAAGTCGAAGCATACCTCGTGACTCATAACGAGGCCTTGTCTCTAAGTGATTATCTCACTGTTAGAGATGAATCTGGGAAAGTCATCTACCGACCGACGGTGCACTATGCCTATCGGCCATGTGATGCGACAGTCGAAGCATTGAATCGTCTCACGAGCAAAGGAATTACTTCATTCGATACTTTTACTGTACTCACAGAAGGAGAAATTTCAGACGGTTTTGATGAACTCGGTGTGCTTTTGTTTGGACACAACAAAAATGCATACTGGTATGGCTCAAAACTCTCTACTGAGGAAGCAAAGGCTCTAGCACCGCACCAAAACGCAACGGGTCTTCAGGTTACATCTGCAGTTATTGCTGGTATTCATTGGATGCTCGAGAATCCACACTGTGGCATTGTTGAAGTAGAGGAAATGGATCATGAGTTTTGTCTCGCAATTCAAGAACCGTACTTAGGAAAAGTTTTTGGTGCATATACAGACTGGAAACCAACAAACGACAAAACGGATCCGTGGCAATTTAGTAACATTATGCTATCACAATAAATATGACCGACTACTACGAAGTGCTTGGACTAGAGAAAGGTGCCTCTCGCGATGAGGTAAAAAAAGCTTTTCGCAAGTTAGCTGCCGAATACCACCCAGACAAAAAGACCGGTAACGAAACCAAATACAAAGAAATAACCGAAGCCTACGCCGTCCTCGGTGACGAAAAGAAAAAGGCCGAATACGATACCTATGGCCACGCTGCTGCACAGGGTGGTGGAGGAGGCGGTTTTGGTGGTTTCAATTGGGGCGACTTTGGAGCGGGGCATGGAGGCCAAGGTGGCTCATTTGAGTTTGATCTCAATGACATCTTTGAGAACTTTGGATTTGGCGGTGGTCGGCCGAAGCAGGCTCGTGGCCGTGATGTCTCGATTGATATCAACCTCAACTTCAGTGAGGCAGTTTTTGGTACCACGCGCAATGTGCTCCTCAATAAAAACAATACCTGTACGCACTGTGATGGCACGGGTGCGAAGAAGGGAACTGCCATGTCTACCTGTGAGACTTGTAACGGCAACGGCAAGATCCGTGAGACTCGTCAGAGTATCATGGGCACCTTCCAGACCGTGCGTGAATGTAACACCTGTAATGGGACCGGCAAGGTACCAAAGGAGCGCTGTGGTTATTGTGCTGGCGCCGGCATCATGCGCGCCGAAGAAGAAGTCTCGATCAAAGTACCCGCTGGTATCGAAAATGGGGAAGTCATCCGTATGACCGGACGTGGCGAAGCAATGCCGCGGGCTCAAAGTGGCGACCTCTATATCAAAGTCCACGTGGAAGGTCACCCAACCATCAAACGTGATGGCTCGACGCTCTACACCCGACTTAGTATCAAACTCACTGACGCACTCCTCGGTGGCGAGTACAAAGTCGAGACGCTTGATGGACCAGTGACACTCACCATCCCGGCGGGTATCACCCATGGCGAACTGCTGCGTATCAAAAGCAAGGGTGTCCCTGTCGATGGTCGCACTCGTGGCGACTTTATGGTGAAGGTTGAAATCGGATTCCCAAAGACCATCTCCAAGTCCGCCCGCAAACTCGTCGAAGACCTCCGCAAAGAAGGCCTCTAAGCCAACACAGACCTCATTTAGGGGTCCAACCCCGAGAGCAAGCTCTCGGGGTTGGACCCCTAAATTTTTCCCGAAGTCAATCAGCTTCAAAAAGAAGTGTTTTCATTTCCAATCTGCGTTCATAAATATCGCTAGCAAGTAACCTCGATTCTGATTGGTTATATGAGGTAATCGGAGAAGTATTTATCACTATACTCTTCATAGTTCCGAGCAAATGAAACTTACTTGTTTCGTATACTTCTACTGGTTCAGCCAAACCATGCACTGCATGGTTCTCATTGATATACGCCAATAGATAATTTTTATATTCATCAGAATCAACATGGACTCGCTTATATTTCCCTTGAAATAACGAACCTGATCTATTATTACGTTCATTAAAATATGCAGTATAGCCGTTGGAGATACGCTTGATAAACTCACTAAGACCTGTGTCCACCAGTGGTTCTACTAGTAAATGGAAGTGGTTTGGGAGCAGTGCGTACGAATGTATATGCACCAGGGGTTCTTTTCGATCTGCAAATTTCAACTTCGCAGAATTAAATGTTTCAGTACGCTCCTGGTTATTGAAATATGCTAGAGACAGATAGAATCTTAGATAATCACTCTTGTTATTAAAAACAACACGTTTATCTACACCACGATTGTATACATGGTAAAGTTCACCGGCCACTATCGGAACAACGGCACGAGGCATAAGTAAATCATATACCCATTTTAGGGGTCCAACCCCGTGATTGTGCACAATCACGGGGTTGGACCCCTAAAATACTTAGAAAGCTAGTTTCTTCCAGAACTTCAACGTCATAGTGAAAAATGAAATACCCCCACAACGGACAGAACCGCTGCAGGAGTATTCCGAGGTAACTCAGTATAACACTCTTCTATTCGTAATAAAGTGTATTATTACGATGGCGCCTGCAGGCATTGTGTTTCTATTATACACTAAACGTATCAGTTGAAGTGACAGTGGATAGCGCACCCACTCACTCCAAAAGAGTTCTATAATATACCTATGAATACCGGGGACATACTCCTCATCATCCAAGAGTTCGCATACCTCCTTGGCGTCTTTGGTTTCTTCTTGGTGTACGCCATTGTCCGCGGTCGTCAGGCTGTGATCAATCTTACTGTCGGTCTCTACTTTGCCCTGCTTATCTCACTCGAGTTCCCATACTACGACACCATCTTGAGTGGCGGGGAAGGTGACTCCTTTATGAAAGTGATTATCTTTGCTGTTTTTACAGTCATCTCAACCATCCTTATGGCCCGCCTGATGCCACGCGCCTACCAGGAGAAGAAGTTTGAGAGCTTCGGCAAAAAACTCCTCCTCGCTACCGGCGGTACCATTCTCGTTATGGTCTTTAGTTTCCATGTACTCCCCGTGACCGAATTTGTCACCCCCGGCAGCCCGATCCAGGCTATCTTTGCTCCCGCCAACTACTTCTTCTGGTGGCTCCTCGCCCCACTCGTTTTCTTGTATTTAAACTAAATTTGACAATATGTATTGATACAGGTATATTGATGAATATTAATCAATCTTAATCAATTCATCATGTCCCAAAAACTAACATCAATGCCCATCACCAAAGCTCGTATTAATCTCGGTGCTGTAGTCGAGCGTGTGCGCACAAAAAATGAGCACATCCGCCTAGAAAAGGGGGGGATTGCTGTAGCAACACTGATCAATACTGAGCATCTAGAAGATATGCAAGATGCGCTTGATCTCATGATTGCTCGTGAAGAAAATCGAAGTGAACCACTTGTCAAATGGACAGACATCAAAAAAAAATATGTATAACATTCTGCTGACAAAAGTTGCAGAAAAGGAATTATTTAACCTCGACAAGAAAATCAAAGAAAGAATTGTTCAATCTTTAGAAGAACTATCACAACTTGGTACCAGCGCATCAAATATCAAAAAGTTACAGACTCCTTTCCAAGGCTTCAGAAAGCGGGTAGAGGACTACCGAATATTATTTGAAGTAAACGAGGAGATAATTATCGTATACAGAATTGATAAACGCTCAGAAGTATATCGCTAATACACTGATTACATGTTATCTATGCTGTCCTCGTCATAGTCTTTAGTTTCCATGTCCTGCCGGTGACCGAATTTGTGACCCCGGGTAGCCCGATCCAAGCCATCTTCTCACCAAAAGAATACTTCTTCTGGTGGCTCCTCGTGCCATTAATTTTCCTATATCTAAACTAAAAGTAGAGCCGTTCAGTTTTACAAAATAAGCTTTTTATCCCCAAAAGCTTTACTTTTCTGTATATTTGTGATATAATTCTTAGCAGAACTGAATCCTTAAAATTTTTACGAAAGGGGCCGCAATGCTCGCAACGTATGCACCATACCTCGGCCTTGCGGCCGGGCTGACCCAGCTTATCGGGTACTTCATCTACTACCGTCTTGTTGTCCGCAAGGAGGGCAAGGAAGCCGAACCACTCACGTGGTTTATGTTTGCCTATGGCACAGCTATCTTGACCATCCTTGAGTTCGACAGCATGGTCAGCGAAGCGACTAGGGTCTGGACCTGGCTGCATGTCGGAGAAGTCCTTCTGCTGCCGCTTGTCTGCTCGAGTGGTGCCATCTTCGTAGCCTACACGATCTGGCGAACGCACTACAACGCCACGAAGCGCCGCTGGCTCAAGGAGTGGACGGTTAACTGGAAGACGGTGAACGGCTTTGCCTTCGGCGTGGATCTGATCCTGACCATCCTCTACACGAGTCTGTGGGTCATCGCGACCTTCTTCGTAGTCAGTGACTGGTGGTACGAAGCTTTGGTGCTTGCCTTCTTGGCAGCATCGAATGCGACGACCTTCCCAAACTTCGCACCGATTTTGCAGAAAGCTTGGGAAAAGCCGGAGGAGGAAGATGCTCGACCATGGTTCATCTGGGGCGCAGCATACTCCTTCCTTTTGTTCCCGACGTACAACTTCGCCAGCAATGACGTGGTTTGGCCTACCACCTGGCGGCCGAGCGACTGGGAACTGAGCTTCTGGACCTTATTAGCGCTCATGTCCTATCCCGCCATCAATGCCGTGATGCACTCTCTGATGGGCGTCATCGCTGCACGGCCTGCACGCAAGGCCAAAGGTGAGGTTATGAACCCTGCCGAATGAAATTACACCCGCCGCCATGGCATAATTATGGTGGCGGGTGAACTCGTTATGGCCAACTTATTTTTTTCTATAATCAAAACCCTCATCGAACATCCGCTTCGATTTTTCTTTTTTTACGCTATTGTTTTTACGGCACTGTTCGGCTCGCTGGCATTCTATAGCAAACCGATACTCAGTCTATTGCCGTATGACAGTCTTCTTATGTTTGGCATTGTCGCGGGTCTACTCCAACTACTTGGTTATATCTTGTATCTTTCCATTCAACATATCGATCCCAATCCTGTCACCTGGTTCATGTTTGCCTACGGCACAGCCATTCTTACAATACTCGAGTGGGACGCGCATGCCACATTACCCGAGCTCATTTTACCGGCAGTATGTGCTGTTTTAGCAATCGTAGTGTCTATTAGATGTTGGATACGCGCACGCAGAAGTGACCCGACGCGCTGGTGGCCGGAGGATTGGTGGCCCGAGGACAAGTGGGAGCGTTGGTCATTTGTTACGGACATCTTCATTACCATTGGCTATGTAACAGCCTGGTTGCTTGTAGCTTGGATGTTGATACCAAGTCAGTACTTTTATATAGCGGTGTTAGTATTTTTATTTCTATCTAATATTTCAACTTTTCCATCTTTTTATCCCTTACTTAAAGAAACGTATCTCTATCCACACAAAGAGCACTGGGCACCATGGGCAATTTGGGCACTAGCGTATGCTATACTTGCGCTAGTGACATACAGTACTCATGGCACTTTTTTCCAGCCACTCATGTTTTATCCGGTAAGTAATGCTGTCATGCATGGTATTGTTGCGTATTTAGCTCTTAGAAAATCCTATTTATATGTTCACAAAAATACGTAAACTCAGTAACAAACTCCATTTAGCCAAAAGTATCATCAATGGCACGGGGTTATATGTCAGCTGTGACTTTAAAAAAGGTGAGTTCATTGACTATATCCATGGACCAAAAATAAAGGTGTTTGATTTCCAAGGCAAACTAGCCGAAAAGTCGATGAACTGGGTAGGTGCAAGTAAATATACGTGGATTATCACGGACGATTCGCCATTCCGATACATCAACCATTCATGCGAACCGAACGTTGCGATACGTGGTGAACGTACGGTCTATGCACTCAGAGATATAAAAGCAAATGAAGAAATAGTGATGGACTACTCTCTAACCGAAGCCGACCCCAAATGGTATATCCGTTGTAATTGTAAGTCGCAAGCGTGCCGCACACATATAGGCCCGATCACATCACTAGACCCTGCGACATTCCAGCGCTATAAAAAGCTGGTCACACCTAAGTTCATGTCTGTATACCTCAATAAGTAACAGACACACCACACGATATGAAGCTTAGAAAAACCATCCGCATTATGATTTTATTTCTGACTGCGTTTTCTATTTGGTTGATCTATTACAATATTATTGTGTTACAAAATTATTCAATCACCACAACACCAAGCGGTCCTGACACGAGTGATTATTTGCTCATTGAAGAAATCGAATCCTAAGTTATGAATATCGCTGATCCAACAATTTGCAACTGGCAGCCTGCTCCATACTTCATATTTTCGGATAACATCTGGGGTAACTTTATATACTATTCGCATCTTTTTCCAAGCCTAGCAGGTCTTCTCATCGCGATCGTTGTTTTCTTGAACGCTCGCGAGAGTAAGGCTGCGCAAGCACTTCTGTTTACTAATGTTATGTTTGCTAGCTGGAGTCTTATAGACCTCGCTATTTGGGCATCCGACAGATCAGACTACATAATGTTTTTCTGGTCTTCACTCGTCTATTTTGAATTTTTCATTTACGTAGGCAGTTTTTACTTTGCGTATAGTTTTTATAGGAATAAGTGGCCTCCACTAAAATACGATCTAACCGTTTTGATTCTATTACTACCACTTTTCTTATTTAGTCATACAGCGCTCAACTTAACAGCATTTGATTTCACTAACTGTTGGCGTGAAGCTTTCGAAGGACCCTTGTGGCACTACTACATCTATAATGTGGAGTTGTTGTACGCAGTACTGATTATCATTGCAGCAGCCAGAACAGTTCACAAAAAAATTCGCAAAACTGGTGAAATACTTGCAGTTACATTTGGTATCATTTTCTTCCTTCTCTCATTTTCCGGCGGAAACATTTTTGGAAGCCTGGAGACTGATTGGCAAATTGGTCAAATTGGACTCTTTGGGATGCCAATTTTTGTCTTCATGTTGGCATACACAATCGTTAGATACGAAGTGTTTAAGCTAAAAATTCTAGCAACTGAAGCGCTTATGATAGGGATGCTACTGTTGCTCATTTCACTCTTCTTTGTTCGAACAATAGAAAATTCAAGAGTCATCGCTGGTATAACACTTTTATTATTTATTGTGCTGGGCTCATTACTGATTAAAAGTGTTCGCAAAGAAGTGCATCAACGACAGGAAATCTCAAAGCTAGCAAAGGGTCTCGAACGTGCTAATGCCCGACTCCGTGAGCTTGATAAGCAAAAATCTGAGTTTGTTTCGATTGCGAGTCACCAACTCCGCAGTCCACTCGCCGCTATTCGTGGCTATGCTTCAATGGTGGTAGAAGGCAGCTTTGGTAAAGTCGAAGAGAAAATGATTGAACCACTTACTCGCATTGCTGACTCAGCCAAGATGATGAGTGAGTCTGTCGAAGACTTCCTGAGCGTGTCCCGTATCGAAGGAGGGAATATGAAGTACGAACTGGCAGACTTCAATCTCCGCGAGCTGGCTGAACACATCACTGACGACCTTCGTCCCGAAGGATTTAAGAAGGGTCTCCTCTTGCTCTTCAAAACAGAGCTTACCAGTCAGGGTCTCGTCCATGCCGACAAAGGGAAGACCCAGCAGATCCTCCATAACCTCATCAACAACTCACTCAAGTACACGCCAAAAGGGACCGTTACCGTCTTTGTTCATGATGATATCCGTACCAAGAAAATCATTGTCGACATAATCGACACCGGTATCGGTATGAGTAACGACACCATCCACTCACTCTTTGAGAAGTTCACCCGGGCCAAAAACGCCAACACGGTCAACATCAAAGGTACCGGTCTCGGTCTCTTTGTGGCTCGCGAAATGGCTCGTGCGATGGGCGGCGATGTAGTCGCTCATTCCGATGGGGAAGGCCACGGCTCCCGCTTTGAGTTCACGCTTCCGGTGATTTTGTAGGTTATTTAGGTGCTTGACAGCACCTAAATAAGTGCTATATTTTTTTCGGACTAATTGTTTGTACTGCTTCTGAAAAGCAGGGCGATTTGTCCTTTCATGCAGGAGAGAGCATCATGCAAACGACCACGCTGCCAACTGAACCACCCTCGCCTCAAGGCGAGGGGTTCTTCGTGGCTTCAAGCACGGACTGAAGTCCTCTCGTTTGTTACG